>CAZJLW010000013.1:9635-34784 GCA_964546895.1 uncultured Eubacteriales bacterium
ACGCTTTGCTTGGGCTGCGCTTTTTTCGGTCTGTAAGGCACACTACCGAACAGCACCGTTATCAAATCTTCACGTTCAGCTTTTTTCAGCGCTTCCATAACAAGCCCGCGGTTCTTCGGGTTTCTGTATTGTATTAACGCTCGTTGCATTGCTTTTTCGTGCGGGTGCTTCGGCACATAGACCGATTCGCCCGTGCGCGGGTCGGTTTCCGTATAATACATGCAAGTCGACAGCGTCCCGGGCGTCGGATAGAAATCCTGAACCTGCTCCGGCGAGTAGCCCGCTTTGTTCAAGTAAAGCGCAAGCTCAATAGCGGCGTGCAGGTCGCTTCCGGGATGGCTCGACATCAGGTACGGCACGAGGTATTGCTCCATGCCCAGCCGCTTGTTCGTCGAATCGAACGCTTGCTTAAATCGCTCATAAACCTCAGCTGACGGCTTGCCCATTTTCTCCAGCACCCTTGCAGAAATATGCTCCGGTGCGACTTTCAGCTGTCCGCTCACGTGACTACGGCACAGCTCCGTTAAAAAATCGCGGTTATCGTCTTGCATCAGGTAATCGTAGCGAATACCCGAGCGTATAAAAACCTTCTTAACACGCGGCAACGCGCGGATTTTTTTCAGCAGCGATAAAAAATCGGAATGGTCGACGACGAGGTTTTTACACGGCCTCGGCGAAAGGCATTGCTTCTTCTTGCACAGTCCGTGCTTCAACTGCTGCTTGCAGGACGGCGCGCGGAAGTTTGCAGTAGGCCCGCCCACGTCATGTATGTAGCCCTTAAAATCCGGTTCGTTCGTGAGCATTGCCGCTTCGGACAGAATAGATTCGTGGCTGCGCGCAGTGACAGCGCGCCCCTGATGAAACGTCAGCGCGCAGAAACTGCACCCGCCGAAGCAGCCGCGTGTTCCGATTATACTGAAGCGAACCTCCTCGATAGACGGGACGCCGCCCAACGCTTCGTACATTGGGTGATACGTCCGCGCGTAGTTGAGATTGTAGACCTCATCGAACTCGGACTGTGTAAGCGGCGCAGCCGGTTTGTTTTGCACAACATACACGCCGCCGTAAGCTTCGACTAACGTCTTAGCAGTAATTGCATCCGTGTTTTCGTGCTGTATAAGAAAAGCCTTGGCGTAATCAGCCTTGGAAGCTGTTGCATCAGGCAGCTTGATGCACTCCTTCAAGCCCGAGATGTCCTTAGTTTTGTAAACCGTTCCGCGGATATCGGTAAGCTCGCTTATCTTCTGCCCGTCGCGAAGCCGCTCCGCTATTTCGATTATCTGCCGCTCGCCCATACCGTAAACAAGCAAGTCCGCGCCCGCATCCAAAAGAATCGAACGCCGTACTTTATCATCCCAGTAATCATAATGGCTGAGCCGCCGAAGGCTGGCTTCCAGCCCGCCTATAATGATGGCGGTGTTTTTGTAAGCCGCGCGGATTTTGTTCGAGTAGACGACAGTCGCCCGATCCGGACGCAGTCCCGGCTTGCCGCCCGGCGAGTATGAATCCTTGTCGCGCCGTTTCTTCGCGACGGAATAATGGCTGACCATCGAATCGATATTGCCGCCCGTCACAAGAAAACCCAACCGCGGTTCACCGAACGCCTTAAAGCTGGCGAGCTTGTTCCAGTCCGGTTGCGCCAATACGCAAACGATGTAACCCCGGCTTTCCAGCAACCTGCCGATAACGGCCGCGCCGAACGACGGGTGATCCACGTACGCGTCGCCCGTAACCAGTACGAAATCCGGCGGTGCGCCGCTTGTTAATCTGTTCAGTTCGTCCGGTGTAGTCGGTAAAAACCTCGTTTGTTTTATACTCACGCTTAAATCCAGCCCTTTAAATATTTATTTTTCATGCGTCCGTCCTTAACCTTACCCCAGCCAAGCGGGAAACCTTCCATGCAGACGAGCGCCCAACCGTCTGCGCCGCCTGTTTCGAACGAATCGCCTTTTAGGTACTTCGTCGTTTCCGGGCTGTCGCGGTTGAAATCTATAACAATCTTCGCGTCCTCGCGCCGCAGTCCCATCGCAAGCGCCTGCGACGGCTCAAAACGCTTCGGCTTAATATCGCCTACGTAGAATCCGCTTCGACACACGCGTATGCCGCGCAAATCAGGGAAGTAATCCGTCTCCGGCAGCACATAAAGCGATATACCGTGAAGCTCCATACGTCGCTTCCGAAACGATACGTTTAAGAATTCGTCGCAGAATGAATGAAAAAGTGACGCATCCTTTTCTGATAAACCCTTCTGTGAAGCAGTAGCATATCTATGTTCATAGGCGTAATCCGCGCCACCCGCGCTTTTTCTCAGCCGCGCTACGAAATGCCCTTCGCCGTTTATTTTATGCGGCCAAAGCCTGACGGCGTTATTCAGTCCGAAGCCCGCGTCAAACCCAAGCCGCCTGTTCTCCGGCGAATCCATCGGCACACCCTCGAAGTCCGCATTGCGGCTCAAAAAATCCGCGATAATCGCTTCGTTTTCAGCGATGCCGAACGTACATGTTGAGTATACGATTTCGCCGGACGGTGCCAGCATTTTTGCCGCGTGGAATAAAATATTAGTCTGCAACCGGGCGCATTCCGCCGGTTTGTTCTCGCTCCAGCTTTTTACGGCAGACGGATCCTTGCGGAACATGCCCTCGCCGGAACACGGCGCGTCTATTATTATTTTGTCAAAGTAACCCGCAAATCGCTCCGAAAGTCTTTCGGGCGGCTCGTTAAGCACGACCGCGTTCGTAACTCCGCTCAGTTCCAAATTTTTTACAAGCGCCTTGATACGCGAGGCGCTGACGTCATTCGATACGAGTACGCCACTGCCGCCCAGCTTCGCGGCTGCGTGGCACGACTTGCCGCCGGGTGCGGCGCATAAGTCCAGCACCTTGTCGCCTGCGCTTATATCAAGCAGCGACACAGCCGCCATCGCCGACGGCTCCTGTATATAAAACAGCCCCGCGTTATAAAACGGACTTTTCGCGGGGCGTTCGTTCTCGCTGTAATAAAATCCGTCGCCGCACCACGGGACAGGCTCCAAGTTGAAGGCAAGTAAATCCTTGAGCTGTTCCGGCGTAGCCTTAAGCGTGTTCGCCCTTAATCCGTAGTGGCGCGGCTTGTCAAGGCTTTCCATATAGCTGTCGAAGCCGTCGCCCAGTAGCTCCCGCATATTATTTACATATTGTTCCGGTAAAATCATTTCAGCGCTCCGTCTCGGTTAGTTTGGTAACAAGCTTCTCAAACGCGTCCGGGGACGGGTCGTCCTGCGTCCATTTTATAGTTACGGCGTCACCGTCCTTGAAGCGCGGTATGAGATGCATATGAAAATGCATGACCGTTTGCCCGGCGGCTTCGCCGTTGTTTTGCAGTATATTCAAGCCGTCCGGGTTCAGTGCGCGTTTCAGTACGCCGCTCATTTTTATAGCCAGCGGGTACAGCTTGGCTGCCGTCGCCTCGTCCAGCGAAAAAATATCCTCCGAATGCTTTCGCGGAATAATGAGCGTATGCCCAAGCGCACTCGGGAACCGGTCGAGTATTACAACAAAATCCTCATCCTCGTATATTTTATAAGACGGGATTCGCCCGTCGATTATTTTGCAAAAAATACAGTCGTCCATAAAAACCTCCTCTTACAGCGCTTCCATCTTATCCAGCAGACCTTTAAACACATTAAGAGCCGACTTAACAGGCTGCTCACTGGTCATATCGACGCCAGCTTTTTTAAGAATGTTAATCGGATAATCACTGGAACCGCCCTTCAAAAACTCCATGTAGCTACCGGCGCCGCCAGCGTTTAAAATTTTTTCGGACAGCGTAACAGCCGCCGAAAAGCCCGTCGCGTACTGATAAACGTAAAACGCGTTATAGAAATGCGGAATGCGCATCCATTCGTAAACAATTCGTTCGTCGATTACGATATCCGGCCCGTAATATTTTTTGTTAAGCTCGCGGTAAACTCCGCAAAGTGCCTCGACGGTAAGCGGTTCGCCGTCCTCAGCCATTTTATGCGTTATCAGCTCAAACTCCGCAAACATCGTCTGACGGAAAACCGTCCCGCGGAAGTTTTCGAGATAATGGTTAAGCAAATATTTCTGTGTGGCTTCGTCTTTTTTCGTTTTGAGCAGGTGGTCCATGAGCAGCGCTTCGTTGACCGTTGACGCCACTTCCGCGAGAAAAATTGAATAGTCTCCGTAAATAAACTTCTGGTTGCCCCACGTGTAGTAGCTGTGCATTGCGTGACCCATTTCATGCGCCAGTGTGAACATGTCGTCGAGTTTTTCGTCGTAATTAAGCAACACATACGGGTGGAAGCCGTACGCACCCCATGAATATGCGCCGCTTCGCTTGCCCTCGTTCTCGTATACGTCTATCCAACCTTTATCAAAGCCGTCCTTAACAACTGAGACATATTCCGCGCCCATCGGTGCCAGGCTTTTCAGCACGGTCGCCTTAGCTTCGTCATAAGAAATATGCGTGTCGGCTTCCGGCACTATCGGCACGTACAAGTCATAGAACCGCAGCTCCGAAACACCAAGCGCCTTTTTGCGAAGCGCAACGTAGCGGTGCATTTCCGGCAAGCTTTCGCTAACAGCCGAAATCAAATTAGTATAAACGGAAGTAGGGATGTTGTTGCCGTACAGCGCCGCCGCCAATGACGCCGGAACATCGGTCGCGTCAAATTTACGCGCGCGTGTAAAAAACACGTCCTTTTTAACCGACGCGCTGAACGTCGAGGCTATCGTGTTTTTTTGCTTAGTGTACGTATCATAAAGCATCGTGTACGCTTCTTCGCGCACCTTGCGGTTTTTCGATTCCAGCATTGAGATATATTTGCCGTGCGTAAGCTGTACTGTGTTGCCGTTCTCGTCCGTTATGTTTCCGAACTTCATGTCTGCGTTGTTAAGCATTGAAAAAATATTTTGAGCCGCACCGCCGATTTCCTCGGCGTTCGAGAGAAGCTCCTCCATTTCGGGCGAAAGCACATGCTCGCGTACGCGTATCAGGTCGTCAAAATAATGCCTGTAAAGCTTTAAGCCGCTGTTTTGAGCAACAAGCCCGGTGATTTCCGCTTCAGAAAGCGCAAGCAGCTCCGGCTCAATGAATGCCGTGGCCGCCGACACCTTTACGGCGAGAGATTCGGCTTTGTCGGCAAGCCCTTGATAAACCGTATCGGCGCTGTCCTCGTCCTGCTTCATGCGCGCGTAGACATATACGGCCTCAGTGAGCCGGTTCAGCTCATCGTTATCCGTTAAGCAGCTAAGCAGCGCATCCGCGTTTTTCGTGAATACGCCCCTGTGCCGCTTGAACGCGTCGGCCATACCTGCTGCTTTGTCGTGCGCTACGCGCCACGTTTCGTCTGTCGGAAACATATCGTTTAAGTGCCACTTGAAGCTGTTGTCGATTTCGCTGCGTTTCTTTTGCTTTATTTCCAAGTCAATCACTCCTTGATATTCTTGCTTTCCATCTATAATCCCCTGCGACGCACATATCATACAATTCATGTAAATTTTGTAACTTTTTTCATTATACCATATTTTCGCGCTATCAAAACTCTTTCCTATTGAATAACTCGAAAAACAACTTAATATTCTGCGCCGCCTTTTCCTTCGCGGTTTCGATAGCGGCTGACATGCCCGCTACTATTTTTTCGCGGTCGCTGTAGACTGTTTTTGTAAATGATTTAAGTGTATCAAGCTCGGTTTTAGCTACGTCCATATAAAGCGTCTGCCCAAGCATATCCATAGCGCCCTTTACCTTAGGGTCGTAGACAAGCCCGATAGCGGGCGTTCCGACTTTTGCCGCGTAGACAATCATGTGTAGACGCATAGACAAAACAAAATCTGAGCGTTTTATAAGCTGCATCAGCTCGCTTACCGAAAAATCGGAACCGACCAAAATACCCTTATTCTTCATTCGGGCGATAATTCGCTTGCATATGTCAATGTCGTAAATCGGCTGCATCGGCACGAACAATACCTCGCGGTCGTATTCTGTTTTCATATAATCGGCAAAATCCGCAATCGTCTGCTCAAAGCCGCTCGGCAATGTTCTCCACTTGCGGATTGATATAATAATATAACGCTGATTTTTCTGAAGACCTTGCCGTTTAAAAATCGCATCGTCTCCGGCTTTAGTTTTTAAGCTGAACACGGCGTCCGATGTAACGTGGACGTTTGGATTTTTTACGCCGAGCTTTTTTATTTCGCTAAGTGCTTCCGCGTCGCGCAGCGTTATTATATCTACGCTCTCCAGCGTGTCTTTTGCAAGCGACCTGTTGCGCTCGCTAATAACAGGGCCGATTCCGTTTGCGTACAGCATGGTTTTTACGCCGTGCTTGACTGCGGTGTTTATCACCCATAAATAATACAGCAGCGACTGCGTGCTGGTTGAATCCTGAATCATCGTACCGCCGCCGGTTATGAGTACATTTGCTTTTTTGATGTACGACCAAACCAATGGGAAATTGAAACGGTTAATCGCTTCAACACCGAATAATCTGCGCGTCTCGCGTGGTTTTTTTGACAGCACCGCGATTTTTATGTCGGGCTTGAGGCGCTTTAAATCATCTACAATAGATTGCAGCAGCGCATCGTCGCCGTTGTTGTTAAAGCCGTAGTAGCCGGAAATAAGCACATCCAGCGGCTTACTCGGGGTACGCACGGATTCGTAAACGGCTATTGCATCGTTTGCCATCTTTTCGACGGAATAGTATTCCCTGACTATTTTTTTGCTGTAAGCGCCCATTTCTGCAAGCTCTGCATCGCTCTTTGCAAGCAGTATCTTTAAGTCTGCCGCCATTGGCTCCGGCTTTGTCGCTTCGCAACCGCGGAAGCAGAAGTTTGTAATAACAGCGGTGTCCAAACATTTCTGCGTAAAAATACCGAGATACCCTTCATTGCCGGCGAGAATAACCGGAAGCGATGCGGACATAGCTTCCAATACCGAACGGCTTGCGCCTACGAAAATATCTGCCACAGCCAGGAATTTATTGATATCCGTTCTCGCACCCGTCGTCACGATAACACGTTCGCCGTATTTTTTATTGCAGTCGTCGGCTAGGCGCTTTATGTTGGCGTTATCGTCGCCGTCACCGACTATTACGACTGTTACGTTTTTCAAGTTCATGCCCGTCACGGCACGTATGAGCGCCGCTGCGGCCGTGCTACGGCTCTTATCCAGTCGGCTTACGTGTACAATAATGCGCCTGCTCAAATCTAAATTGAACTCCCGCACAATATCCGACGCATCTGTGCCGCCCGAGAACTTCGTATCATCAATACCGTTAACAGTGATTTTTATATTATTCTCGTCTATGCCGTAGTTGTCCGTCAGGTACGCTTTTATATCGTCGCTTACAACAAGGCTTTTTTCGCCCCAGTTTGTCAGCGTATTAAACGGCACCTTCGTATTGAAAACCCAATGCGCCGTTGTTACGAACCGGAAATGCAGCTGCTTTTGTAGCAGACCACATAAAAAAGCTGGTATCCGCGCATGGGCGTGAACCAGCTTAATATTGTTCTGCGTAATAATTTGTTTCAGCGCGAAATAGGATTTTATTACGTTATTAAGTTGCTTATTATGAAGCGGAACCTTGAAGTGCTTAATACCGCATTCAGCCAAATCTTTCTCGTACGCGCCGCCGTTAGACGCCACGTACACGTCCAGCCCCTTCTTTTTCAGGGCTTTGCAAAGCTCCAGAACATGTGTTTCCGCGCCGCCGATACTCAGCCCCATTAGCGTCATAAGCACCTTGTAGTTATTATCCATATATGTCAATCTCCTTGAGTTTTACGTTTTAGAAGCCTGTCGTAAACGAAAACGGCCTCGCGAATTTTAAGCAGAAACGTACCGGCGGCGTATACGCAAACACCGACGAAAGCCGCGGCAGATATAACGATAAGCCGTGACAAGCCCGAGTCGGCAAGCATTCCGGAAAGAAAATCCCGCACGAACACGGCGACTATGTACATTACTGCGCTGACGCCGAGTATTTTCAAGCCGTCCCACAACACGGCAGCGTTGAGAACCCGTTTGTTTTTGCGGTACATGATATACAGCATAACCGCGGATGATACCGTAATGGAAACGGACGACGCCAAAGCGGGGCCGCCAACTTCCAGATAATTAACGAGCGTAAAGCTAAGCACCGCGTTAAGCACAATCGCAAGTATTCCGGTAAACAGCGGGGTTTTGCCGTCCTTGCAGGCGTAAAACCCGCGGCTAAGAATCGTCTGCAAGCCGAAGCCGCATATACCGAAAGCGAAAAAGAACAGAGCCTTCGACGTAATAAGCGTCGAAGCCGCCGTAAACTCGTTGCGCTCGTAAATGCGTACAATCGGCGTACAAAGCGCAAGCAGTCCGAACGTCATCGGCACGAGCATGAAAATAAGATTACGGACGGTGCTTTGCATAACGTCGCCAAAGCTTTCGTCGTCGTTGTTGGCGGTGAGCTTTGACAGCTCCGGAAAAATAACGTTAGCTATCGACAAAATAAATACGCCCGTAATAACGGTGTACAGCGTGTTCGCGTAGGTGAGGGCGTTCGGCCCTTGCTTGCCGTCGTACAGACGGGCGGCAGCCTTGACGTTTACGAGTATGTTAATCGGCGCAACCCATGTGCTTATCATGACGGGCAGCATGAGCCGCAGTATTTGCTTAAAGCCCTCGTCACGTAAGTTTATGAAAAATTTGAAACGGAATTTGTTTTTAATAAGGAAGGGAATTTGAATAACGATTTGCGAACCCCAGCCGAGCAGGTAAGCGGCGCACAGTCCGTAAACGCCGAGCCGGTCGATGAAAAATAAAAAATAAACGATAATAATACCGTTTGAAACGACGCTCATAGCGGCAGGAATATTAAACTCGCCCATCGACTGCAAAATGCCCGTAATGGAAAACGCCGCGCCGCTCAGTATTATAATAGGAAACATTATCCGAATGAGGGCGTTCGCGAGCCGTAGCGCGTCGGGCGCAAGACCACCGGCTAGCACGTTTAGAATTTGCGTGGAAAACAAAATACAGACGGCCGTAACAAGCGTAGAGAACGCGAGTATGACAGAGATAAAATTATGAGCGAGGTCAAATGCGGCGGGACGACCGCTTTTTTCGAGGCGGTCGTTGAAAACAGGTATGAAACTGGCCGAAATAACGGACGCGAACATAATATCCAAGAGCTGCCTGGGAATAAGGCTTGCGATATTAAAGGCGGTGCCTTCCGCCGACGCCGTGCCGTAATACGACGCGAACATGACGTCGCGCCAAAGCCCCATTACCTTACCGACAAGCATTATTACCATCATTATTCCGGCCGTTTTAAGCAAATTGTTTTTACGGTGCATTGCAATAGCTCCTTATCTGGCGAAGTTGCGCCAGTCCAAATCGCCGCGGTCGAGCGCGAACAACAGCACCTCAGCCGTCGCAAGATTGCTGGCCAGCGGAATATTGTGAATGTCACAAAGCCGCAAGACGCTGTTTATATCCGGCTCGTAGTATTTCTGCGTGATGGCGTCCCGTAAAAAAATGACGAGGTCGATATCGTTATGGGCGATTTGCGTGCCGAGCTGCTGCTCGCCGCCCAGATGTCCCGCCAAATATTTATGAACGGCTAAGCCGGTAGCTTCCTCTATAATCTGTCCGGTCGTGCCGGTTGCAAACAGATCGTGCTTGCAGAGAATATGCCTGTATGCAATGCATAAATTCTCCATCAATTTCTTTTTGTTGTCGTGAGCGACAAGTGCGACTTTCATAAATTCACCTCTCGAAAAAAGATTTAGGTTTCGACATACCGACGTTAATGACTAAGCCGACGGCAATCATATTAGTACACATTGAGCTGCCGCCCGAGCTGAGAAACGGGAACGGCATACCGGTATTAGGCAGCAAACCGATAGCTACGCCGATGTTGGCGAACGCCTGGAAAAACAGCATTCCTGCGACGGACGAGGCGATGAGCTTGCCGAGTATATCGGGTGAGTTTTTGGCAATGAGTATGCACTTGCCGATTATGACGAGGACGACGCCGATAACAGCCGCAGCCCCCGCAAAGCCGAACTCCTCACCGATAACCGAAAAAATAAAGTCGTTATGGTTCTCAGGCAGGTAGCTCAGCTGATTAACTGTTCCTTTGTAAAGCCCCTTGCCGAACAGCTGCCCGGACGCGATGGCGCGTATCGAGTTATTCGTCTGGTAATAATCCCAGCTGTTAGGGTCGGGATTGATACGCTTAAGCTGATAATCCGCCAAAATCTTGTTAATAATAACGGGCTTTTCGCTGGTAATGTCGAAGTAAAGCAGAACCGACAGGATACCTATTAATATTAGCGCGACCGCTATATATTTGTAGCTAATGCCGCCGACGTACAGAATAATCGCGGCGATAGATACGATAATAAGGCTGGCCGACAAAGACGGCTGTATTTTTATCAAATAAACGGGTATTGAAATAGTTATCAAAAAAATTAAAATTACGAAGATATTATTAATCTTTTCGTTGTTTTTGTCAATAAATTTTGATAGATAGAGTAGCATAAAGACCTTCGCGAATTCGGACGGCTGAATGCCGACGCCGCCAAAGCTAATCCAGCGCGAAACGCCGTCGCCTGTATTCTTGACAAGCACGAGCACTGCCGTAAGCAGCAGCAGATTAAAAATATAAATCGCGATGTAAAACTTCGCTATGAAATGGTAATCAACAAACGCCGACGCAAGCAACAGACACAGACCGATTACGAACCAGAGTTTTTGTACGGTGTATTCGCGCGACGGGCCGTTTTCGGTGATGTGCGTGGCGCTGCCGATTATGATTATGCCGAATATTACGATGCCGCACACAAGTAACACGAGCAGCACGTCGAACGATAAGTAATGCCTTTTCAAAGTCATAAAGCGTTTCCCCTTAACATTATAAACAAAGGGCTGGCTCGGTTTGAGACAGCCCTTTCAACTGCGTGTCGCGAAAGCGGTATTTCAGCGAGATTGCGTTTTTTTCATGTTCTTTATCGGAATGTTGGCCAGCAGCATCGGCACTGTTTGCTTGCCGCCGCCTTCCATCATCGTTTGTGTAATCTGAATGTCCAGTTCTTCTTCGTCTATGTCCATGTAGTTGGATATGACTTTAATTATGTCAGTTTTAAGCATTTCGAGCACCTGCGTTGAGCAATTGGCTCTGTCATGGATTAGTACGAGCTTAAGTCTGTCCTTTGCAACTTCCTTTGAAGTCGACTTTCTGCTGAATAAACTAAAAAAATCCATCTACATCACCCCTTTGCTTAACTGAAACGGAACAGCTTTCTTATTTTCCCAAGCAAGCTGTCGTCGGTATCAAGATTCATGAGCGGAACGGTTTCGCCCAAAATGCGCTTTGTTATATTGCGGAAAGCTTGTCCGGCTTTTGAAGCTTCGTCGGCGACGCACGGCTCGCCGCGGTTAGTCGAGACGATAATGCTTTCGTCGTCCGGTACTATTCCAAGCACGTCGATAGCGAGTATTTCTGTGACATCGTCAAGCGACATCATATCCTTGCGCTTTACCATATCTGTACGGATACGATTCAGTATAAGCAGCGGATTTTTTATTTCGTTAGACTCAAGCAGCCCGATAATGCGGTCGGCGTCTCTTACCGCCGAGACTTCCGGCGTCGTTACTACAATCGCCTTGTCCGCGCCCGCGATTGCGTTCTTGAAGCCTTGCTCAATACCGGCAGGGCAGTCAATGATTATGTAGTCGAATTCCTCCCGCAGCGTTTCGCAGAGCTTAAGCATCTGCTCGGGGTTGACGGCGTTTTTGTCCTTCGTTTGCGCCGCCGGGAGCAGGTGAAGGTTCGAGTAACGCTTGTCCTTTATTAAGGCTTGCTTTAACCGGCAGTTTCCTTCGATTACGTCTATTAAGTCATATACGATTCTATTTTCAAGTCCCATTACGACGTCCAGATTTCGCAGTCCGATATCCGCGTCTACCATAACGACTTTTTTTCCCAAAATGGCCAATCCGGTTCCTATATTCGCTGAGGTGGTCGTTTTTCCGACGCCCCCTTTACCGGAGGTTATTACAAATACTTCACTCATTTAAGAATTTCCTCCCCCAAATGTTGGTTTTTTTCCACTTAAATATACCAAACAAAAATGCATAATGCACTAATTTTTTCAAACAAATTTTTTCGTTTTTCGCGAGCGGAACAAATCGTGTCAATTCATAAGCGGCGCTATAAAAATCTGTCCTTCTCTGACGAAGGCGTATGATGGCGTCGCCTTTTTGCGCGTAACGGAGGTCGGAAGGTATGTAATAATGTCCGCGATGCGCAGTTGAATCGGCAACAGCGCAATCGCCGCGACGAAGCAGTCTGCGTTGCCGTCGGAACCCGCGTGGACAAGGCCGCGCAGCGTACCGAGTACGATGATGTTGCCCGTGGCGTATATCTCGCCGCCGGGGTTAACATCGCCCAGGACTACTACGCTGCCGTTGTATCGTATGGACTGCCCGGAGCGAAGGCCGCTTCTGTGAAAAAGCGTGTTGCCTTCGCCGTTGTTATCGATAATATTTTGCAAATCCGGTGTAGGTTGATTGGTCAGTAGTTTCGGCGGAAGCTTCGCCGGTTCGGTCTTTACGAACGAGAGGTTAAGCCCTGATTCCTCCGACACGATTGATAGGAGCGCCTGTTCCTCGTCTTCGTTAAGCTCGCGCCCGCGAAACGAGATCGCGGTTTTGTTTCCGCCGAAGAATTTTCGCGCGTCGGCTGTTTTTGTTTTCAGCGCGGATTGAAGGGATTCGAAATCGGTTTCCTTGTCGAGTACGATTGTTATTCCGTCCCGTTTGCCTTTGAATATAACGATATTATCATTCAATGTATTTTACCCCCAAGATTTTATAAACCCACTTTTATCTTACGAGAGTGTTACTTTCCGCCGGGCGTTCCGGAGTTGCGTCTAAGCCGATGTAAGCCGCGATAACGTCGCGCGCGACTTGGCTGGCCGACGCCGGTGTTGTCTGCGTGTCGCCGAACGGTATCTGTACGTATATGGCTATTTGCGGATCGTTAATCGGTGTGAACCCGCCGAACGACGAATGGTCGTTGCGTTTTAAATTCTCCTGTGCTGTGCCTGTTTTGCCCGCGACTTTAACGGGGAAGTCCTTAAACACGGTGCGACCTGTGCCGTAGCTGCCTACGATTACGCTGGTCATGCCTTTGATAATCGTATCCCATGTTTGAGTGGAGAGCGCTACGACGTTTTCGACTACCGGTTCGTATTGCTTTACAAGCTCGCCCTGCGGAGTATAAAGCCCGTCTACTAAGTGCAGCTTGTAACGCGTGCCGCGTGATGCGATGGTCGCGATATATTTCGCCATAACTGCGGCTGTGTAGTTATTGTTTGCTTGGCCGATAGAGGATTTTACGGTGTCGCCGTCGTACCAGTCCCATTGGCTTTTCGCCACGTCGGGGTTACGGCTTTTTTCAAGGTATTCTTTTAAAGACGGCGAAGAAATTTTGAGTACGTCAGACGGTATTATGTCAGCGTGTTCGCCGATTTCTACGCCCGACCGGTCGTTAAGCCCGAACGCGGTCATGTATTTATTCAACGCGCCGATGGCGTCGTATTTGCTGCCGTTTTTGGCGTTGCCGAGGCGGTATGCCGTTTCGCAGAAGAAGTAGTTGCACGAAACCTCGAGCGCCTGTGCAACATTAATGCTGCCGTGCGAGGACGCTGACCAGCAGCTCGTGTACGGTATGCCGACCTTTGTAAACGTATGCTCGTCATAAATTTGCGTCGACGGAGTGATAACGCCTTCCTCAAGACCGGTTATAGCGGGGAGCATTTTAAATGTAGAACCGGGTGCGCGCGGCTCGTTAAACGGACGGTTTACAACCGGGCGCGTTGGATCATCGAACTGTACCTTAATATAGTATTCGTTGTTAAAGTTATTAACGAATTCGTTATTGTCATACGACGGGTACGAAACAGCCGCCAGCACGCTGCCTGTTTTTACATCGACAACGACGACGGAACCCGTCGACGGGTCGAGATTAAGCATTTGCGGCGTAAGCTCGCGAGCGTCCAGCTTGTCAAAAATTACTTGCAGCGGCTTTAGCGTGCCGTTTTTCAGACGCACCTTGTACGTGTCGTCGCCATTGATAATCTGTTGCTCGATCATTACAAGAAGCATCTGAACGCTTGTGAGTTGTCCGCCGTTAATGCCTTCCATTACGGCTTCTTTTATTTTAGTGATGCCTTCGGCGGTCGAGATGCTCGCATCGGGTATGCGCGAAAGGATATATTTTTTTACGCTGGCGCAGTCGTCGTTGGCATCGCAGTTAATGATTTTCTTGATGGAAATAACGTTACCCTTGACGAGAGACGCGAACACCTGCTTCTGAGTTATGGGCGTTTCGCGGGAGCTTAGCCCCAGCATTTTGTTCTTTATAATATCTGTAAGCTTGCCTTCGAGAATGTTGTACGCTTTTTTTTGCAGCTCCAAATCTAGTGTCAGAAAAATTTTGTTGCCTTGGACGGGAAGGGTCTCGTCGATGACACGGACTCGGCGGCCTACGTTGTTAACCTCGACGAACATATCGCCCTTCGTACCGACTAGGCTCTGCTCGAACGCCTTTTCCAAGCCGGAAAGCCCGACTATGTCGTTGGCGGCGTAGCCCTTGGCTTTGTAGTCTTGAGCGTCTTTTTCGGGTATACCCCCGATGTATCCCAGCATATGCGAGAAATAGATGCCGGCTGGGTAAATGCGCAGCGGGTTAACATCGGTATAAACGCCCGAGTAACGCTCGCTTTCTTCCTCAATGGCCGATATCGTATTCTGACTGACGCCGTAGGCAATCGTGACGGGCTGATACTGCCGGTAACGCTGCAAATGCACCTTTGAAATCAGGCTTAGAACGTTTCTGGCTTCGGCGTTCGAAACGGTTTCGGGGATATCAAACTTCTCGCGAAGGTAGTGAAACGTGTTCTCGGCGTCGTCACCGAGCCGGGCTTTTGGGATGCCCATGTCGGTTTTCCATACGCGCTCGCGTTCCTTGCTGTCGTTGAATAAGAACATGTACGGCTCGTCGACGGAGATAGGGAAGTCATCGACGTATTTTTCGCCGTTCGCTTCCAGCAGCGCCGCTAAGTCTGACAGCACCTGATACAGATTATCGACCTGAATACTCGGGTCAAATTTTATTGTAAACGCCGTGTTGTTTATAGCCAGCGGACGGCCGAGCCTGTCGTAAATCGTGCCGCGAGGCGCGGGGATGGACAGCTGGCGGCGGATTGTGCCGCTGACGGCGTTAAGATACGATTCGCCCTCGATAATTTGCAGCGTGAACAGCCGTGTCAACAACACGTAAAATAAAATGCACACACAGACATACATAATAAACAGCCTATTTGTTATGAACTTAAGAAATTCCTTCCAGTAGTTACGTTCCATAAAGCCCCCGGATCTATAAAATCACTATCAGAACAGCTTGCGCCGGACGAGGTTGTTCTCCTCGACTTTTTTATTAATAAGGAAGATAAGCTTATAAAACGGGATAGTAACAGCTGCCGTGTAAACCGTCTCCGGCAGAATGATTTTGCGCAGATAGTACGCCAAATCCAGCTTGCCGCGAAACAAAAACGCCGCGAAATAAAAAACAAGCTCGTAGGCCAGCGTGCTAACCGCAACGAGCAATACAGGCAGAAAAATATTTTCTTTATAATAATCCTTAAAAGGCTTTGCGCTGAGATAGCCCGTAATAAGCCCGAGCATAGCGTTAACGCCCAAGAATTCGCCGTAAAAAATATCAAGAAGCAGCCCGGTAAAAAACCCGAATATCGCGCCCTCGACATCGTCGCGCAGTATCGCGTAGCAGACGATGATAATAATAGCCGTATTCGGCTTAACATTAACGATCGCGATATGCTGCAAAAGGGTAGACTGCAACAAAAAATTCGTAATAATAACGCCAAGACACGCCATAAACCTAAGCATTAAAAGTCCTCCTTTTCGGGGACGATAACGAGAACGGTTTCCAAATGCTTGAAATCTACAACAAGCTCGACAAACGCGTATTTTGTGAGGCCGTTAGTATCTGTGCCGACTTCCTTGACGTGGCCGATCGTTATGCCGGGCGGGTAGATGTCGCTTAGCTGGGACGTGACGATTTCGTCGCCTTCGATAAGCTTCGCGTCTATTCCGATGAACTCCATGCGGCACATGCCCTTGTCGCGCAGTGTCATGTCGCCCTTTACGAAGCCGACATCGTCGGAGCGTACGCTTTTCGCCGTAACGGAGCTGGTGTCGTCGACGAGTGCTACAACCTTTGAATAATTGTAGCCCGACTCGATAATCCTACCAACAAGACCTCCGGCAGCAATGACTACCATGTTTTTGTTTACGCCGTCCTTTGTGCCTTTGTTTATAACGAATTTGTTAAACCAGTTGCTAGTGTCTCGCGAAATAATCTCGGCGCCAATAGTGGGGTAGTCGGGATATTTTTTGTCGATTTTGAGCAGCTCGGAGAGCTTTTCGTTTTCGGCTTCGATAAGGCGCAGGCGGTCGTTGTCGGTTTGCAGTCGTGAGATTTCGTCGCGAAGCGCCATGTTCTCGTCGTTAAGCCTGTGAAGCCCGTTGTAAAACTCGAACTTGTCCCTAAAAAAGCCCGTAACGGATGTGATTCCGTTTTGAACGGGCGTAAGCAGTAGACCGAGTGTATTTTCAAAAATCGTCGGGTTCCCGCGGTAGAGGGCGGAACCGATAATAAGCGTTATCGAAATAATAAGCGCCGTAAGAATAAAAGCCCTTTTGTGTTCGGACAGTAGCTTAATAATAATCACCTTACATTCTGAGCTTGCGAGGGGAAATCAGTACGTTTCGGAGTGTTTTGATATGTTCAAGAACAAGTCCGGTGCCGAGGGCTACGCAGTTAAGCGGTTCTTCTGCGACGTTAACGGGTATGCCTGTCTCGTGGGCTATAAGCTCGTTAAGCCCGCTTAAGAGCGCACCGCCGCCCGTCAGCATTATACCGGCTTCCATAACGTCGGAGGCAAGCTCCGGCGGGGTTTTTTCCAGCGTAAACTTAATCGCGTCGACTATGGCAGCGACGGGTTCCTCTATGGCGTGGTTGACCTCTTTCGACGATATCGTAATCGTTTTCGGCAAGCCCGTAATCAAGTCGCGTCCGCGCAACGAGCAGAGTTCCTCCTCGTTCGTCGGGAACACGCAGCCTATGTTGATTTTAATATGCTCGGCGGTACGTTCGCCGATGGCTAGGTTGTACTCTTTTTTGATGTAATTAACGATATGCTCGTCCAACTCGTCGCCGGCGATACGCAGCGATTTGCTCGTGACGATGCCGCCCAGAGAAATAACAGCGACTTCGCTAGTGCCGCCGCCGATGTCTACTACCATGCTACCGGTCGGGTTCTCGATAGGAAGCCCCGCGCCGATAGCGGCTGCCATAGGCTCCTCGATAAGATAAGCGTCGCGCTCGCTCGCTCCGGCAGAAATAGTCGCTTCGATAACGGCGCGCTTCTCAACTTCCGTAACGCCCGACGGTACGCAGACGACTACGCGCGGCCTGCCCGAAAATATTTTTGGGCTGTACGCCTTCCTGATGAAATACTTAAGCATGGACTGTGTCGTTTCGAAGTCGGCGATGACGCCGTCCTTCATGGGGCGTATGGCGGCTATGCTGCCGGGGGTACGCCCTATCATTTGCTTAGCCTCGTCGCCGACTGCAAGCACTTGCTTCGTCTCTGTGTTCATGGCGACGACTGACGGTTCGTTTACGACTATGCCTCTGTTTTTTATAAACACAAGGGTATTTGCCGTACCCAAGTCAATCCCTAAATCCTTAGAAAACATTAATGTGACTCCTTCCAAAAAAACAACTGTTCGCGCGTAAAAAGCCCTCAAGCGGCTTTTTCACTCTCTCCATATAATACACTTATTCCTGAAAATTTACAATAAAAAGGTGAAACAAAAACGCACGTGTGATATTATTCAGGAGTATAGCCGAGTATTTACGGATAATATACATTTTTAAGGAGAGATATGTATGGGAATAACTATTGGTATAGACATAGGCGGGAGCACGACAAAGATCGCCGGGATATGCGGCACGCAGATTATTACGCCGATGCGCGTGAAGGCGAACGACCCGATCGCGTCGCTGTTCGGTGCGTTTGGCAAATTTATTGATACGAACAATTTCAGCTTGTCGCAGATAGAAAAAATAATGGTGACTGGCGTCGGCTCGTCGTATATAAAAAATCCGATATACGGCATTTCGACGGCGAAGGTTGAGGAGTTTCTGTCGAACGGACTGGGCGGGCTGTTTCTGTCGGAGATAGACAGCGCTGTGATTGTGAGCCTAGGCACGGGTACCGCGCTCGTGAAGGCCGACGGCGGAGTCATAGAGTACATCGGCGGTACGGCTGTCGGGGGAGGCACGCTTGTCGGGCTTTCGAGTCGGATGCTTAACATACGCGATATTGATTTGATTATCAGCACTGCCGAAAGCGGCGACCTCTCGAACGTGGATTTGATGGTAGGCGATATTACGAAGGATATTTTACCGGGGCTGCCGCCTAATATGACGGCTTCAAATTTCGGAAAAATAAGCGACGTCGCCACTAAGGGCGACGTCGCACTTGGAATAATAAATTTAGTTATTCAAGCTATAGGCATGACGGCGATATTCGCCGTGAAAAACAGCGGCATACGCAATATAGTTTTAATCGGCAATCTTACAAGCATACCGCAATGCCGTACGATTTTTGCGGAGCTGTCGAAGGTGTTCGGCGGTAATTTTATTATCCCGAAAAATTCGGAGTTCGGTACGGCTGTCGGCGCTGCGCTTGCATTTACGCAGGGTAAAAACTTCGTTGACGTTGAGTAAATCAATGTGAGTAAGTTTAATGCGGAGTAACGCGCAAGGTTCTTAGTAACCGGCAGTTTTGTCGACTACGTAGTTAAGCGGCTTGCCTTCGGCGTAGAGTTTCAGGTTTTCAAGAAACATGTCAAGAAGCAGCTCGCATGTGAGTTTCAGTGTTGTGTTGCCGGATACATGCGGCGTGATGAAGCAGTTTTTAGCCGTCCATAACGGATGTCCCTGCGGCAACGGCTCGGGTACGGTTACGTCTAGCATTGCGCCGCCAAGCCGGTCTTCGTTAAGCGCTGCGCAAAGCGCGTCTTGATCGACTGCCTTGCCGCGGCCGACGTTTAAAAGTATCGCGTGCGGCTGGAGCAGTCCGATGCGGCGCTTGTCCATGATCTGATTGGTTTCGTCGGTGTGCGGCAGGCACAGCACGACTACGTCCGCATCGGCGAGCGCCGTGTCCAGCTCGTCCGATGTAAACTGTCTGGCTATGTAATCCGGCTTCGGGCGGTTGTTTTTGCGTACAGCGGTGACGATAGCACCCATTGCATGAACGCGCTTTGCGAAATTCGTCCCGATATCGCCAAGGCCTACGATCGTGATTTTGCTGCCGTAGATCGAGCGGATCGGCGCGAGCGTGTTCCATTTCTGCTCTTGCTGTTGGAGTACATAGCCGTCGAGATGGCGCATTAACACAAGCGTAGTGGCGATTAAATGTTCTGACATTGTAATACCGAACGCGCCGGACGAATTCGTCAGGACAACAGACTTGTCGGCGTACAGTGACTCGTTTGCGTAGCTTTCTACACCGGCAAACGAGCAGTGCAGCCATTTCAGGTTCTTGGCGTCCTTAAGCTTCTCAGGTGGCATCGCTCCGAGAATGATTTCGCTCTCGCCCGCGTCGTAGCTTTGCTGGTCGAGTTTTTTTACGGTGAAGCCGAGTTCTTTCGCGCGCGCGGTTATTATTTCCTCGCGCTCGTCATTTAAAAAGTTTGTTCTCGCGATTCCGAGTATGCGTTCCATATGAACATCTCCTTATGTTTGAATTAACCACGGATTTTAAAGCACTAAGGTTTTATCCGTGCTAATCCGTGTTAATCCGTGGTTAATAATACTTTTATTCTTTATCTCATAATACATATCACAACGCGGCTAAATCGTGGCTAAATATTTGTCGTTTATCTCAATTAGCTTCGATATATAAGCCTTCGACGGGCCGCCGGGTACGTTGCGAGCGTTAACGCAAGCTTCAAGCGATATTGCGGCAAACACTGATTCGTTGAAAACAGGAGAGATATCTCGGTATTCCTCAAGCGTCAAATCCTCCAGCGCCTTGCTCGTGTTTATACAGTACAGAACAAGCCTCCCGATAATCTCGTGCGCGTCCCGAAACGGTACGCCTTGCTTCACGAGCCAGTCGGCTGCGTCCGTTGCGTTCGTAAAGCCGCCGCCCGCCGCCTTGTAAAGCGTTTTTTCGTTTATGCGCATCGTGGTAATCATGCCCGTGAAAACCGGCAGACACATTTTGACGGTGTCTATCGCGTCGAAAATATATTCCTTGTCCTCCTGCATGTCCTTGTTATACGCCAGCGGAAGCCCTTTCATAACTGTCAGCAGCCCCATAAGACCGCCGTAAACACGCCCCGTTTTGCCGCGAATCAGCTCGGCCATGTCGGGGTTTTTTTTCTGCGGCATAATACTGCTGCCGGTCGAGTAGCCGTCGTCCAGCTCGACGAACTTAAACTCGTGGCTCGACCACAGCACGATTTCCTCGCAGAACCTGCTAAGGTGCATCATGACAACAGACAACGCGCCGAGCAGCTCAATGCAAAAATCCCTGTCCGACACGGCGTCCATGCTGTTAAGTGTAATCGCGTCGAAGCTGAGCAGCTCGCGGACGACCTCCCTGTCGAGTGGGTAAGTCGTCGCGGCGAGCGCGCCGGAGCCGAGCGGCATTACGTCCGTGCGCTTATATGTGTCGGTAAGCCGGTCGTAATCGCGCTTGAACATCTCGACGTACGCCAGAAAATGATGCGCGAGCGTGACGGGTTGTGCCTTTTGTAGATGTGTGTAGCCCGGCATTATCGTGTCGGTGTGTGCTCGGGCGATGTCGTTAAGGGAAGCGATAAGCGACTTTATTAGCGACTTTATTTCAGTAATTTCATCTTTAACATACAGCCGCGCGTCCAGCGCAACTTGGTCGTTACGGCTTCGTCCGGTGTGTAGACGCTTGCCGGCGTCGCCGATTCGTTTTATAAGCAGCAGCTCTACGTTCATATGTATATCCTCGGCTTTTTCGTCGAAGTCGACGCGTCCGGCTTCGATGTCCGCCAAAATTTCTTTCAGCGCCGATTGAATCAGCTTGCTTTCGTCAAGCGGGATAATGCCTTGCCGTCCGAGCATTTCGGCGTGAGCGATACTGCCGTTGATGTCCTGTCTGTACAGCCGCTTGTCAAACGATATCGACGAATGAAAATGATCAGTCATGCTGTCCGTCTCTTTCGTGAACCTGCCGCCCCATAGCTTTTTTGCTTGCTCTTTTTCCTGTTCCATTTAAATCCTCCTGTTATAGTGATTTCAGATATGATATCTCGTTTTTTGTAAGCGCTCGATACTGTCCGCGTTTTAGCTCGCCAAGAAAAAGTTTTCCGGTCGCTATTCGTTTTAGAAAAACCACGTGGTGGTTGATGGCATCGCACATTTTTCTTACTTGACGGTTTTTGCCTTCGTGTAATGTTATGCGGACGTTAGAGTGTTTCTCGTCTGAGTTTAGTACCTCGAAATTGCAGGCGGCTGTGATGTAGCCGCCTATATCGACGCCGGTTTTAAATGCTTCGATGGCTTCCGCTGACGGTTTGCCGAGGATTTTTGCGATGTATACCTTCTCGATGTTGTGCTTCGGGTGCGTCAGCCTGTATGTCAGGTCGCCGTCGTTCGTAAGGAGCAGCAGCCCGGACGTGTCGTAGTCAAGACGTCCGACAGGGAAAACCCGCGCCGGGACGTCCTTTACCAAGTCTACGACAGCAGGTCTGTCGAACTGATCCTTCGCGGTGCAGACGTAGCCTTCAGGCTTGTGAAGCATTATATAAACAAGGGTTTCAGCCGGTTTTACGGTTTGCCCCATGTACTGAACGATGTCGGTGTCCGGATCGACTTTCACGCCCAGTTCCGTGATGGTAGTGCCGTTTAGCTTGACTTTCCCTTCGAGTATCAGCTTCTCAGCGTTTCTGCGTGAAGCCACGCCGCAATCCGCCAGATATTTTTGTAGTCTCAAATTAAATCCCCCGTGTGTTTTGTATTAGAATTCCGGCAACGATACAGCCGGGTTCGCGTCCGTACAGAGTTTCAGCCAGTTGCTGATGACCTTTTCCATACTGGTTTTTAAGTCGTGCCTAACGGCGCTGTCTGCCGAAATCAAATCAACGCGCCCGATAATTTGCTCTCCGATCATAATATCAGCAACTCCGATTACATCTCCCGCGTTGACAGGGGCTTTTACGGACGGCGGAATATTTACGTTTACTTTTATATTGCCGCGCTCGCTTTCAGTGAGCGGCAGTTCAAGACCGTCTTTGTAGAGTAGTGAGACACTGCCTGTTTTTGAACGTAGCACGTCAGTTTTACCGGCAGCAGTGCCCTTGTCGATGAGCGGAGCGTATTTATAGTTACCAAAGCCGTAGTTTAGTATGGCCTTCGTGTCTATCCACTTCTGTTTCTTGCCCTTGTCACCCCAGCCGCTTGCAAGCACTACGCTGATTAGCTGCATGTCGCCGCGCTTTGCCGCGCCGACGAAGCAGTGGCCGGATTTCACGGTGAAACCGGTTTTTATTCCGTTTGCGCCGTTGTACTCGGCGAGCAGACGGTTGTGGTTAACCATCGAATAGGCTCGCTTGTCGCTGTTGAATGTTACCGACTGCGTGTTAATAAGCGTCACGAAGTCCTCTCGTTCAAGCGCGTGCTTTGCGATTAGCGCCATGTCGTGAGCCGTCGAGTGGTGGTTGCCCTTGTCCAAACCGTTCGGCGTTTCAAAAAGCGTATCTGTCGCGCCGAACGCCTTCGCACGTTCCGTCATGGCAGCGCAGAAAGCTTCCTGCGACCCGCTTATATGTTCCGCAATCGCGACGGCGGCGTCGTTCGACGATTCCAGCATCAAGGCGTACAGCAAATATTTTAGCTTAATCTTCTCGCCTTCCTTTAAAAACATCTTAACCTCCGGCGCGAGCGACGCCTTGCGCGAGATGGTTACGATTTCCTCGCTTTTACCGCTTTCGAGTGCTATAAGTGCCGTCATTATTTTCGTTGTGCTTGCCATAGGGAGCGGTTTGTCGCCGTTTTTCTCCCACAGCACGCGCCCCGTTTTATAATCCATAAGAATCGCGCCCTGTGCGTGAACGTCCGGAAACTCCGGAGCGGGTGAGGGGGCAGCCGCGTGAGCCGTGCCTCCTACCGATGTAAACGCGCAAATCAGCGCAAAAAAAATAAGTGCTTTATTAAACATTGCTGTCATCCTTTCAGCCGATGAAAAATTTAATCCGCACTTATTTTAGGATAATTAAGCTTTTTTATTCAGGATCAGGAAGCTTTTCTAAGCCCGGCAAACCGAAATGCCTTAAAAAATCGTCCGTTGTGCCAAAAATTATCGGCTTGCCAATTGTATCCAGCCGTCCCAACTCGCAGATTAGGTTGTATTCGAGCAGCTTGTTTACGGCGTGGTCGGCGTTGACTCCGCGTATTTCTTCGATTTGCGCTTTCGTGACGGGTTGCTTGTATGCGATGATGGCCAGCGTTTCCAAAAGCGCTTGCGTCAGAAGCTTTTGCCTCGGCACGGTCAGTAGCTTACGGACATGCTCGTAATACTCCGGATTAGTCGAAAGCGCTACGGTATCTCCTGTTTCGACTAGAACGGTTGCGTGGCCTTCGGCTGCCCATTTGCTTTTTAAGTTGCCAAGAATTATGCGAAGCGGCTCAACGTCCAGTCCGACAATGCTTGCAAGGGAGGCGACCGTTACCCCCTCCCCGGAGGCGAACAGCACGGCTTCTATTATTTTTTCGCATTCGGCAATATTTTCGACCATGCGCGGCGAATCTCCTTAAGTTTATTTTACGGCTTCTACGACTATGTCTTCAAAAATACGTTCCTGTGTAATTGTGACTTTTTCGTAACGGACAAGCTCAAGCAGCGCGAGGAACGTCACGACCATTTCCTCGCGGGTTTCACAGCTCATAAACAGCTGTGTGAAGTTTATTTTTTGCTGAGTGAACAGTAGGCTTTCTATGTACGCGCGTTTTGTCTCGACCGTGTAGAAGTCGCGCTTTACACCGCTAAACCCTGCGCGAACCTTGTCCGTTTTTAACTCGCGGCGTCGTATGACCTCATCGAAAATGGCGCTGAGCCGCTCGGGTGTGATATGCGCCAGCAGCTCAGATACGGCGGTGTTTTCCTCGGGGCGAAGCGCGGCCAGTGTTTCGGTCTCGGGGGATTTGAAAATGTATGTCTCGCCGATTCCGGCTTGCGTACGCAGCATGTCTGCTATTTTTTTGAAGCGCTGATATTCGAGCAGCCTTTCGGCGAGCGCTTCGCGCGGGTCTAGCTCGTCACCGCTTTCGTCTTTTGGACGCGGGAGGAGCATTTTCGATTTGATTTCGAGTAGGGTGGCCGCCATAACGAGGAATTCGCTCGTCAGTTCCATATTGCAGCCCGCACGGTTAATAAAGTCCATGTATTGATCCGTGATTTCGGCAATCGGAATATCGTGTATGTCGACTTCGTTTTTTTCTATCAGGTGATAAAGCAAATCGAACGGCCCCTGAAAGCAGTCCAGATTAACCGTCAGTCCAAGCCCTTCCACAAAACCGCCCCTTTACAAAGTCGCAAACGAAATAAGCGCGTCGCAAATTGGATTGATAAATGAAGATGCAATCCCGAAGAAGATCAATACGATCAAAATAGCTTGTAGAATGCGTTCGTTACTGCTCATTTTTACGACGTTATTCGGTGAGAGGTACACGCTCAGCACCTTCGCGCCGTCTAAAGGATAAATCGGGATGACGTTAAATATCGCGAGCGATAGGTTCATTCTTGCGAATAAGTAGATGATTCTGTACGTGATATAGGTCGGGTTGGAAAGTATCTGACCAGTACCGAACAGAACGGGGTTGGCCTTTAAGTACATTTTAAAAGCGTAAAGAGACATCGCAAACGCAAACGAGACAATAATGTTTACGACGGATGGTGCAATGTACGTGATTAGTGTTCCGGCGCGCCGATCCTTGTAGTATGCCGATGATGTTTCGACGGGCTTGCCCCA
>CAZJLW010000013.1:34884-41766 GCA_964546895.1 uncultured Eubacteriales bacterium
TTGCTGGTGCTGTTAATCTCCAACGACCTCTATCAGCTATTCGTTCAATCAATTTCTTATCTTGCAACTCATAGAGCAAAGAAATAACCCAGTATTGTTGATTTGAAACACTTGCTTTACTGTAATCATTGCCTTGGAAACCACAGCTTTTAAATATTTCTGACTGTGTTAATCCCTCGCTTTCTGCGGAGCAAGATATGTTTTTTTTCATGAATTCGTAGACCAAAGATTTTGCTGACTCTCGTATTTCATTACCTCGCTGTTCATAACTTGTCATACTTACGCTCCTTTGTTTTGTCTGTTACACGCCTGTATAATCGTAAGGATTATACCAACTCCATTATTTAATATAACCTGTGTATACAAGAAGTTGATACATTCATACACTACACATGACAACTTTTTCATTTGTGAAATATTATATAATGCCTTCACTATTTTTGGCAACGAAAAAAGTAGCTGACTCAAAACCCCATAGTTTTGAGTCAGCTACTTTTATATTATTCAACGCTACTATCTATTAAACTTAAGCTGCAGCTTCTCAAGCCATCCCTTGCGGTACTTAAGCGAAACATAACCGATAGCGGACATAATAAACGCACCGATAGTATCAACTATCAAGTCCTTCATCGTATCCGACAAGGCGGCAGCACCGATAAGAGGCGTACCGTTCTCTAACGCGTACTTTTGCATATTAGTATGCATGATAGCATCAACCGAAAACTCATAAACTTCCCAAATAACGCCGAGCGTTACGGCGAAGCAAAACGCAAATGCCGCGACGAATATCGGGCTTAAGTTTAAGGGGATATGGTCGGTTTTATTAAGAAAATTGATAACCGAAAAACCAAGCGCACCGAGCATTGCGCCGCTAAACGTGTGCAATATAGTGTCCCAATGCCACACATTATAATAAAACGAACGCACCTCGCCCAAGTAAATAGCGCAATACAAAAAAATCGCATAAATAATAAGCATATTCGACGGGATATCCACGCGCAGCCGCTTTTTTATAATACCGGGCAAAAGCATCGCAAAAACGCCGAAGATACACTGTAATAGCATCAACACATAATCGCCCTTGATACGTACGAACGGATTATCGGCAGGTACGATAGTCGGTGCGATGATGATTTCGACCGTGACATAAATAGTAGAAAGAACAAGCGTAAGGAATATAAACCTTACTAAATACCGTCCGGAAAATTTCTTCTTCTCAAGCTTTGACATAACGACCTCCTTACGCCCATGCGCAGCTTATTCAACGAGCAAGAACGGACAGCGAATGGCAGTGTTGCGGCGAATCTCTTCATTCGCCGAATCCTGCTCAAGCCGCTTCCACAAGTCGAGCATAACATCGTCACCGGTTTTCAGCCCCGCGAATAGCAAATACGGCATAGCAGCCGGAAGGTCGTCGAAATGCTGAATATCCTTCGCAAACGGCCATTTACTCTTATCCTGAATGAACGGTACTAAAAATTCTAATCCCTTTTGAATATTACGTCCGTCGGGCAGCGTAAAATCCCACAGACTGTCGTCATCGACAGACGCAAGCAGACAGATATTTATCATATTATCAAGCACGAAAGCCGAATAGCTGTACGGCTTAGTGCGGCGCAGCTCGTGTGGGAACGAACCGTCGGCTGCCATCTGGTTAGGCAGCAGCGTTTCTTTGTAGCGCGTGCGGCAGTAGGCGAGCATATCCGCGTCGTCCGTGAACAACGCGTACGACGCAACCTGCGCGAACCACGTTACGCTGTGATTGTTCTTGGATTCACGCTCGTCTATTCCGTTCTGGTGCGTGTTCATCCAATTCATATAAGTTTTGAACCAGCTTTTAAGCCCGCAATAAACCTCGTCACTCATCTCATCTTTAACAGCTTCGATCGCGAACGGCACATCTATCAAATGCAACGAATCAATAATTCCCGTGCCGCGTCCGTCACTCACGCCAGGTATCGCCTGCGCGTAACGCAAATGCGGGTTCATTTTCGTTTCCTCGTCCAAAAAAAATTCAGTCAGATACTGAACGGCTTTCACAGCATACTTCTTATCGCCCGTGATTTTATAAGCCGCGGCCAGATGTGTTACACTCCTGCGCATTGAACGCAGCGCGTATCGGTGTTCGTTAAAATTGCCGGGGTTAGTTTGACCGTCGCGCTGAACGAACGGTAAACCGTCCGAAGTGTCCGGATTCGGCCACCAGTAGTCACCGTTGGAATAAAAATCGTGCGCACCACCTTTTGAATATTGCGCGATGTGATCCGTAACATGCGGCGGGTTTTGCGTCATAGCAAGCTCCGCTTTCTTTATTATCTGCGCTGAATCGAACAGCTGTGTTTTAAGCTCCGATGTTATCGGGGTCTTAGTGAGTTTTTGATGTTGCAGCATAAATGTTCCTCCTTTTATGTTATGAAAATGATTAAGTCTCTTGCCAGTTAGCGTCCTCAATGCGTTTATAAACTGAATACCAGCCGTTTTGCCCGGCAAGAACATCAGGCGGGCCGGATTCGACCACTTTCCCATTAGCAACGACATGTACACAGTCTGCGTCAATAATACCGCTGAGTCTGTGGCTTATCGAAAAGATTGTGCGCCCCTCGGAAGCAAGGCGTACCGCGGCAAATACCTGCGCCTCAGTTTTTGAATCCATACCGGACGTAGGCTCGTCAAGCAGTAATACCTTCGGATTTCCTACGATCGCGCGGGCAAGCGACAGCAGCTGCACCTCGCCGCTTGACAACCCGGCAGAGCCTTCGCCGATTATCGTATCGTAGCCCTTCGTGAGCCGTTCGATAGTCTCGTGCAACCCGACGATTTTCGCCGCTTTTATTACATCGTCCAGCGGAATTTTTTCGTCGCGCAGCGTTATGTTTTCGCGTATCGTCCCGTCGAATATCTGCGGCATTTGCGGGACAATACCGATTAGCCCGCGTCGTTTCTGCGGGATAACTGTATACGGGTCGACGCCGCATATCCTTACCGTCCCCTTTGACGGGGCGTAAAGTCCGGCGACTATATTCATGAGCGTGGTTTTACCCGCGCCGCTGCGTCCGACGAACACTGCTTTTTCGCCGGGTGTCAGATTTACGTTTACGCCGTCAAGCACTGTGCGTTCGCCGTAGGAAAACTCCACGCCTTCGATTTCGATACCTCTGCTCTCGTCGATTTCCTGTTCGACGGGCTTACGGTTTTCCAGCGGCTGCTGCGTAAATTCGTTAATGCGTGATATACCGGCCATTGCCTCCTGAATCGTCTGAAATTCCTGCGCGAGTGCCTCGATCGGAGCGAACAGCTTGCCGACTAAATCGCAAACCGCGGCCAGTGTACCGATACTTAAGCCCAGCGAAAACGGCGTACCGTTTTTAGCGCTGACCCACAACACCGATGCGATTACAATAGCGCGAAACGCCTGCATCGCACACGGAAACCAGCTTGAATAAAAATTATTGTGGCGGTTAGCTATTTGCAAATTGCGCAGCGGTGTCTGAAATTTAATATGACCGCGCTTTTCAAGCTGGTACGCCTTTACGGTCTTAATGCCGTGAAGCCATTCCTGAATAAATATGTACAAGTCGGAGACGCAAACGCGTATGTGGCGTTCAAGCTTAAAAATCTTCTTACGAAAATAGTTAGATAAAACGAAAACAACCGGCATAGCCACAACAATAATACCGATCAGTTGCGGTGCAAGCACATACAAAGAAATAATAAGCCCGAAAACCTTGAACACGTCAGTAATTACGTTAATAATACCGGCCGAAAACAGGCTGTTAATAGCGTCGACGTCCGTTGTCAGACGGCTCATGATTTCGCCTACGGGGGTGTTTACGAAATAGCTCATTGGCAGCTTAGTCAGGCGCTTCGACATCGCGGCGCGTACCTCGAGCAAAATGGACTGCCCGATAATAGTAGTTACCAAAACCTTGATAAACTCCAGCGCCTTACCTCCCGCGCTAGCGAGCATATACCACATGCCCAAAACCCACACGCCTTCAAAAACCCCGGCGCTGAAATGGTCGTCTATGATACTGCGCAAAATAAGGGTGGGCACGAGCTGGACATAAATAGTCGCAGTAATGGCAAGAACCAGCACGACAACCAGAAGCCACTGCTTTTTAAGCACGGTAGCGGCCGAACTCATAATAAAATTCTTAGCGTTGTCCATCGTTTTCCCCCCTTATAAAAGCCTGTGCGGAAAAAATATCCTTATATAGACCGCCGTATTTTATCAGCTCGTCGTGTGTGCCTTGCTCGCGGATACAGCCTTTGTCGAGAACGAGGACTTTGTCGACATGAGGGAAGGTCGACAGCCTATGAGAAAACAGCAGAATTGTTTTGTTGCCGAGATTGCTTTTTATATTGTTCATGATTTTCTGTTCCATCGTGACGTCTATTGCTGAAAAAGGATCGTCAAGAATCAATATTTCGGCGTTGCTGTGCCACGCGCGCGCCAACGAAAGCCGCTGCCGCTGCCCGCCGGAAACACGTACGCCGCGTTCCATGACACGCGTTTCGACGCCGTCGGAAAAATGCTCTATGTCGGCGCTAAGCTCAGCGATATCCAGTGATTTATGTAGGTTGTAAATGTCGCGTTCAAGTGTAATGTTAAAGGCTATGTCGTCGGAGAAAACAAAATGTTCGGCGTCCATATACGCAAGGTGCTTGCTGCGTTCCTCGCCAAGCTCGTTTAGGCTTATGCCGTTTATAAAAACCTCACCGCCATACGGAAAAAGCCCGGATAACGCAGCCGCCAGCGCGCTTTTGCCGGAACCGACAGAGCCGGTGAAGCCGTAAATTTCGCCGGGCTTGACTGCAAACGAAATATCATTAAGAAACGTCTCGTCCGTGAACGGGTATTTGAATGATAAGTTCTTGACTTCCACCGAGTATTCAGTGGTTTTTTTGTATACTGCCTTGCCGCTCGGAACTTCTGTCTCGGACGAGAGTTTTTCTTTTATTCTGTCCCACGAAGCCTTCGCGCCGTGCCATGTATTGAAAACCTTAGCCGCTTGGTGCGTGCGGACAGCCATCGCCGTAAACATTGACAGATACGCCGTGAACATGCCGATCGTCCACTTTTCGGTCATTACGTACTTACCACCGAGACCAATGACGACGATTATCCCGCATGTCGCAAGCAAGTCGTATACGGGCATCATGCCGTTACGCAGACCGTTAGCCCAGACGTTCCATTTGAGCTGTTCTTTAAGGAGTTCCTTGAATTTGCGGCGATCCATATCTTCAAGTCCAAACAGACGCAGCAGCGCGATACCCGTCACGTTGTGCTGCAAATGTACGTTTATTCGCGAAGCGGCTTTGCGTGATTTCAGAAAAAGTGAATAAAGCGGGTGGCGCATAAACTCCGCCAGCAAAATCGTAAGAGGTACAGGAATCACGGCCAGCAGCGTGATTGTCGGATCGTATATGAAGCACGCCACGAGATACGAAGCCATAAGAAGCGCCGTGTCCCACATTTCCGTAATCGTAGTTTGTACGGACTGTCCGACTTGGTCTACGTCGCCGACAGTACGGCTCATCATGTCGCCGACGGTTTCTTTGCTTAGCGAAATCATAGGCATTTCAAAAACCTGCGACAACAAACCGGAACGCATATCACACTTCATTCTGTTAACAATTGCTCGCATATAGTAACGCTTGAAATACCTTGAAAACTGGAAAAACAATGTCGTGATAATAAACATCGCCAAGTCATAATAAAACACCGACAACGGCGCTTGGTTATGGTAAACGGAGTTGGCGGCGTCGAGTGTTTTACCTAAGAAAATAGCTCCGAATACAACTACGGTGTTGTAGCAGATACCACCGACGGCTTGTATTATAAATTCTTTTGGGTATTTCATGACGTAAGCCTTTAGCTTTAGTTTTTCGCGCGGCGGCGAGAATACTTCGGTTTGCTCAAGGGTTCTCCTGTTAGACATTGTTTGCTTCCTTTCGTTCAGATTGCGGCCTTGATAAGGTCGTATCCGATTTTTATTATAAGCATCAATAGTACGACTACGAACATGGGGCGAATTGCTTTGACGCCGTTTCGCAGCGCAAGCCCCGAGCCGACGTAGTTCCCAGCGACGGAAAACAGTATCGCCGTTGCCCCGATTACAATAATGATATTGCCGCTGATTAAAAACGTTACAAGCGCGGCGACATTTGAAGCGAGGTTGACGGCCTTTGCGGTTCCGGCGGCCGTCAGCAGATCAAAGCCAAGTAACAGATTGAAAATTAAAATTAGAAACGTTCCAGTACCCGGTCCGAAAAATCCGTCGTATAAACCGATAACGAATCCCGATACAAACGACAGTGCAAGTATTTTATGTAGTGAATAATTTTTCTCTGAACCATCGTTGTTAAAATTCTTGTTCTTTAAAATAAAAACGGCGAGCAAAGGTAACGCCGCCAATAATATGTAGCGAAGTATACGGTCGTCGGTGATAAGTGCGGCGGAGACGCCGATAGGCGAGCCGATAAGTGCGGCGACAACGGCGGCTGCGGCTGCGGGGTAATGGATTTTTTTATTCTTTATAAAGCGGGCGGTGGCGGTGGCGGTGCCGAATGTAGCGGCGAATTTATTAGTGGCGAGGGCGGCGTGAGCCGGAAGCCCAGCGGCTAAGTAAGCGGGAAGGGAAATAATACCGCCGCCACCGGCGATCGAGTCGACAACTCCGGCAAAAAAGACAAGCGGGCAGATAATAAGCAGTTGATGAAACAAACTCAAATTGAACACTCCTTAAGGGGATACATTATTTAGCGTTGCGTTTTTTCGACATGCGTAATAAAATATTCGATGACTATATATTCGGCACTAAACATTATAATATTTCATTCGGTTTAGTGCCGAATATTTTCCGCTGTTTATAGGAGGGC
>CAZJLW010000014.1:0-5636 GCA_964546895.1 uncultured Eubacteriales bacterium
CGAGCTGCTGCGGGCTATTTATTTCGAGCCGTAAAAAAAGGACAGTGAGAATATTTAGTTGCGCCGCGGGCAGAGGTTTTTCAGTATGCCAAGCGGTTGCAGATAAAGCGTGTATTTCTCGTTAATGCGGTAAGCGAAGCCGTACTTTTCTATGTAGTAATGCAGCGCGTCCTCGAAGAAATCCTCCGTGACCTCAAAAAATTCGGCCAGCTCGTATTTATTGCGTGCACCGTCGGCGAAGGCTTCGGCGAAACGGTTCAGAGGTACAAGCATTTCGAAAGCGTAAGCGCGAGCCTTTTTTTCCTGCCTGCGGTTATTGGACTTCGACTGGTCGAGGATATCGCCGGCGGTAAGCTTAAGATGAGCGATTTCCTCGGCCAGTACGCATTTTTTGGTGCGGATATCCAAGCCCTTACGCAAAAATATTTTATTCCCCACACAAAACCCCTTGATGCCCCCGGGCATGTCGTCCTCAAAAATCTCCACGTCGTCCTCAAAAACCTCATTTAGCAAATCCTCATAGTTCATGTAATTCCTCGCTTTTTATTTTCTCTTTTGCCTCAGCATTTTTTTCGTAAGCTCGATGTATTCAAGCTCCTCGTCCGTCCAGTCGTCGCCGTCGTGGTGCGCTGCAACGGTGACTGTAGCACCCGGATGTTCGTTGTCGTCTATCCCAATCAAATAATCGGCACTCACGTTAAAATACAGTACGATTTTCTTGATAACGGATAGCGGAACTTTGCGCGTGCCGGTTTCGTAATTGGCCAGCGTAGACTGCGGCAGCTTCAACACCTCGGCAAGAACGGACTGCGTAATACCGTGCCGATTGCGCAGCTCTACGAGCCTATCTCCGAACGATTCGTACTCCTCGCCATGCGGTGCGCCGCTGTTTTGTTTTTGCATGTCGTAACCCCCTTTGTTTGCACAAAAAGATTGTAATACTTTATGTTGCGTACTTTAGTAGATTATACTCTCGCTTTGAAATTTTGTAAAGAATTATGTTGCAAAATGAAAAAATAATTTCAAAATTCGCTTGACAATATTTCATTATGGGATTATTATTTCTATAAATATTTCATATTGAAATATTAAAAAATCCCAAGGGGGCATTCAAATGACAAATAGTATTAACACAGGCGGCAGAAATTTTGGCTATTGGAACAGCGGCGATTACAACGCGGGCGATTCGAACTCCGGCTACATGAACGACGGCGATTTCAACACGGGCGATTACAACCTTGGCTGCTTCAACACCGGCGACAAAAACGAGGGCAGCTACAACACCGGCAGCTTTAACACCGGCAGCAACAACAGCGGCGATTTCAACATCTGCAACGACAGCAGCGGCGTTTTCTGCACGGAGCCGCAGACGATTCTATTCTTTAACAAGCCCTCGCCGCTTACATATACCGAGTGGCGTCAGAGCGAAGCGTTCGATATTCTGAAACGTATCCGCACCTCCGCATGGGTGAAGGCTGAGTTCATGACGCTCATCGAAAAACGGTATAATAAATCATACAGGATTAACGGCGGGTATCTGCATACGAATACAATACGGTATGGCGCTAATGAGTTGTGGCATTTTCTTTCGGAAAGAGAAAAGGCTGTGATTCTGAACATGCCGAATTTTGACGCAGAGACTTTTAAGATGGTGACCGGGATTGATGTGGGGAAATAAGGCGTTACGAACACAAAATTAACGGGGCTTGCGAATAACTCATACTGTGAGTTATTCGCAAGCCCCGTTTTTTATTGTTATTTATTCAAATGCGGCACGGATATTTTCAAGTTCAGTTTTTATCGGCACGGCATAAAACCGGTAGTCGAGCTGCTTTGTTTCCGTCGGCAGCGTAATAAACTTCAGCTCGGCCTTGCTCATTTTCGTAAAAAATGTGCCGTATCGGATGACATCATCGAGTGTTATATCAGTCTCCACACCTTCTATAAGCGTCGCGGCAATATCGGGTAGACGCGTGACGAAATTACTGCTATCCATCATTTTGTAGTACAGCGCTTTCACGAATTGCTGCTGCACCTCCACCCGTCCAAGATCACCATTGGGATACGTCGCGCGATAACGTACTAGCTGTAGCGCTTTTTTTCCGTCGAGGAGCTGCTTTCCACCTTTGAGCGATATTTCTAGGTTCTGCGCGTTGTCTTTGTAGTGCAATCCTCCGTCCGGTATCGTCATTTCTACGCCCCCGACAGCATCAACGATTCGTTCGAACTCGGGCATTTTTATTTTGATGTTGTAGTCTATCGAAATGCCTAACAGCCGCTCAACCTCAGCTTTTAAATAGGTAGTGTCCCCACCGGAATACGCAGCAAGTTCGCCAAATTTCAATGACTTAGGCGGTGAAACGTCGCTCGCGACTAGCTTTGGTGCTATCTCCTCTTGCGGTTCTAGCATGGTATCGCGCGGTATCGACATGACCGTGATGGTGTTCGCGTCGCTGTCAAGTGCTGCCAGCATTATTGTGTCAGTCCGGCTCTTTTCATCTGCGCCGTCCATTCCCGTTACCAAAATATTCAGCTTGGATTTCGGTTTCTGTCCGAGCGAAGCGGATGTCGGCGCGGGAGATGGCTCAGGCGACGATTTGGCTATCGACTCAGGCGTTGGCTCCGGTGTCTGCACGGGGACGCTTTTCAGCCGAAGCCCTGTACAGGCGCACAGCGACAGCGCTAATAATGTCGCAACCATGTATAGCCCTATGCGTTTCTTTGTGTAGCCGCAGGTAAGTATGCAGTCGATTCGCCTTTTCAGCGCTGACTTGTCACTGTTCATTGATACGCACATCGTTGTTTTGGGAGCTACCGCGCGGCTTACTACATCTATGACTGTCAAGCCGTATGACTTTTTCTCGGATTCGTCCGCGTTTCTTAGAACTGCCGCATCGCAGGAAGCTTCACAGTAAAACGCTGACGCCTTTGCTGCCACGTAGACAGCCGGGTTGAACCAATGTACGGACTTAGCGATTTCGAAAAGCCATTTCACGGCGATGTCGCGGCGTTTTATATGTATCAGTTCGTGATTCAGTATGTGTTTTAGCTGTGCGTCCGTGTATTTTTTGTCCGGTAAAACGATTACTGGTTTAAACAGTCCAGCGGTGAACGGCGTAACCTCGCAGATGCTTTTTGCAAGCATCACGCATTTATTTATGCCGTGTTTTGCTTTCAGTTCTTCATAAATACTGTACTCCGTTTCCGATGGGATAAGCATAATGGCTTTCAGTTTCTTCATATAGAATATTTGCGCACCGCATTTATACGCAAAGCTTAACAGTGCAACAGCTACCCATATCGCCAGTAGCGCAGTCATCGCTTGCGAAAGCGGACTTGGTGTTTCACTGAGTTTGTCCGGTGGGGCAGCGATATACGGAATGGTTCGCACCGTTACGCCGGAGCTAAATATTTCCGAAAGGCCAATATTCTCTGCGCGGATTAATTCACTTACAACCACTTCCGGCGTTGCGCTTGAGTGCTTCAACACTGCCGTCCGCTCTGGAATCGTCGGCTGTCCGAAAAACCTCGCCGCTACACCCGGCGCGTTCATCTCCACATTAACCGTAAAAAACACCGGCAACAACAGCCTCACCAACACAACCACCCAAACATAATAATGCCAAGACATAGGCAGCCGTTTCAAAAACAGCTTATTCAGTAACCATACAACAGCCGTAAGCCCGGCTCCCCAAAGTGAAGCCGTCACGACCGATTGAAATACAACCATCATTCGATTAACACTCCTTCCTCTCGACTATCTGCCGCAGCTCATCCAAATCCTCTAGCGAAATCCTATCGTCGCTACAAAAGTACGCGAGCAGGTTTTTTGCGCTGCCGCCAAACAGTTTTTGCAGCATACTGTCGGCGTGGTATTTCGTGTACTCAGCCTCAGAAACGACGGGTGTGTAAAAATACACTCCCCTTTTTGTGGCGGACAACGCCCCTTTCTCAACGAGCCGGTTCACAAGCGTCACTACGGTGGACTTGCTCCACGTCTTTTTCTCGGCGAGGCTGTTGTAAATCTCATTCGCCGTAAGCGGCTGCTCATTCCACAGCACTTTCATTATTTCGTATTCACTGTCAACTATTTTTGAAACCCCAGTCACATAACCACTCCTTGATTTTACTTTTGTAAATTATATTTTACTCTTGTAAATTATTTTGTCAAGCTTTTGTTTTATATCACCTATATAGATTGATAATCTGACAGAAATTAACTATACTATTATGAACGACACTAAGAAATAATCCACGAAAGGGGAAAACGCAATGCAATACAGAATAGAAGAGGATTCCTTAGGGAAGAAGGAAGTGCCGGTAGACGCTTATTACGGCGTTCAAACGGTGCGAGCGGTTGAGAATTTTTATATCACGGGTTATAGAATACACAGCTCGCTAATAGTCGCGCTTGCGATCGTCAAAAAAGCGGCGGCTCTCGCGAACGCCGACACTGGGCAGCTTTCTCAGGAGATAGCACACGCAATATCGGATGCGGCCACGGATATTATTAACGGAAAGTACCACGACCAGTTTATCGTCGACCCGATACAGGGCGGAGCGGGAACATCAATAAACATGAACGCGAACGAAGTCATTACGAACCTCGCACTTGAACGACTGGGCTACGAAAAGGGTGACTACGCAAAAATCAGCCCGAACACTCACGTAAACATGTCTCAGTCCACGAACGACGCGTTCCCGACGGCGGTACACATCGCGATTTTGACTACACTCGACCAGCTGCTTAGCGTCATGGGCGAAATGATCGACACGTTCAAAGCGAAAGCGCTCGAGTTCGACAGCGTAATAAAAATGGGGCGGACGCATTTGCAAGACGCCGTGCCGATTCGGCTTGGGCAGGAGTTCGAAGCGTACTCGATCGTGCTTGAACGCGACATCGTGCGCATAAAACAGTGCAGACAGTTTCTCGGCAAAGTAAACATGGGCGCGACGGCAGTCGGCACGGGGCTTAACGCCGACCCGCTTTATATTTTGAAGGTAATAAAATATTTAAAGACGTACAGCGGCTACGAAATCGTACGCGCCGAAAACCTCGTCGACGCGACGCAGAACACGGACTGCTTCACAGAGGTTTCGGGTGCGCTTAAGATATGCATGATAAACATGTCAAAAATCGCGAACGACATACGGCTCATGGCGTCGGGGCCGCGCGCGGGTTTGCGAGAGCTTCATTTGCCGTCAAGACAACCCGGTTCGTCGATAATGCCCGGCAAGGTCAACCCCGTCATGGCCGAGCTTATTAATCAGGTTGCGTTTCAAGTTATCGGCAACGACCACACGATATGCCTTGCGTCGGAAGCCGGGCAGCTCGAGCTTAACGTCATGGAACCGGTGCTTGTGTTCAATCTGCTGCAATCCATCTGTATAATGATGAACGCATTCCGTTCGTTCAATGATTTGTGCTTGAAGGATATAAAGGCGAACATCGCACTCATGAAGGATTACGTCGAATCGAGCGTAGGAATAATAACGGCCATAAACCCGCATCTCGGCTACGAAAAAACAGCCGAAATCGCAAAGGAAGCAATCGAAACCGGCAGGAGCGTACGCGAGCTGTGCCTTGAACACGGCGTACTGACGAAGGAAATGCTCGACAAAATACTTGACCCGTA
>CAZJLW010000014.1:5736-15707 GCA_964546895.1 uncultured Eubacteriales bacterium
AAAAATTTCGCAATACATCGGAGGTTTTATTATGTTGATGAGCAAACTATTCGGGAGAAGATTCAAAGAGCAACCGGCGGACGCGTTTTTGGACAGCCACAGCTTTATGCTGCGCGGCGCGTATATCCGGCAGGTCGGTAACGGTATTTTCACGTTGCTGACTCCGGCCAAGCGAATCACCGAAAAAATAGAAGCAATACTGCGTGACGAAATGGACGCCGTCGGCGGGCAGGAGGTTCTGTTTCCGGTCGCGATGCCGGCTGAGCTGTGGAAGGAGTCCGGACGGTTCGAAAGCGTCGGCAGCGAGCTGGTGCGGTTTAAGGATCGCGCCGGGCGCGACATGTGCCTGGGCATGACGCACGAGGAAGCCGCCGTTCATCTGGCGCGTACCGAGGCGCAAGCCTATACAGATTTTCCGTTTATGATTTACCAAATTCAAACGAAATTCCGCGACGAACCGCGCTCACGCGGCGGACTGATTCGCACGCGCGAGTTCACGATGAAGGACGCCTATTCGTTCCATACGTCGCAGGCGGATTTAGAAACATATTACGATCAGGTACACGCCGCATATGAGCGCATTTGTGAGCGCGCCGGGCTGCACGGCATCGTTTCCGTCAAGTCCGACTCCGGCATGATGGGCGGAAAAGTAGCGCACGAGTTTATGTTCCTGTCCGACAAGGGCGAGGATTCGCTTGTTATTTGTAAGTCTTGCGGGTATAAGTCCAACATGGAAGTGGCCGTGGCAAAGTGCGAGCCGTACAAGGCCGAGCGCGCCGAAACGGCCGAGGTTCATACGCCCGGCGTTACAGATATTGATGCGCTGGCTAAGTTTTTCGGCAGCCGCCACGAGCGGTTTATTAAGTCTGCCGTTTTTGCGCAGGAGAACAGCAGCCGCCCGGTTGTTGTTTTTATCAGGGGTGATTTGGCCGTAAACGAAGCGAAGTTGAAGAACATGCTTGGGCATGAGGTTTTCCCTTATGTCGGGGACGGAACGAGCGAGCTGTGTTTCGGTTACATCGGACCGGTTAAGCTTAACGCGGCCGATTGCGATATCGTTTTTGACAAGTCGCTTGAGGGCGGCGAGGATATGGTATGCGGCGCGAATAAGGCCGAGTATCATATTACGGGTATTAGTATGGAGCGCGATGTCGCGCCGGAACGCTACGCCGATGTCGCAAAGGTTAATGATGATGCGGTATGCGCTTTCTGCGGTGAGAAGCTTACCGTTAGCCGCGGGATTGAAGTCGGCAATATTTTTCAGCTCGGTACGAAGTATACCGAGAGTATGAACATGACTTATATGTCGTCCGACAACAAGCAGTACCATCCGATAATGGGTTGCTATGGAATCGGAGTTGGAAGGCTGTTCGCCTGTCTGCTTGAAGAACATCATGATGATTACGGGCCGATATGGCCTTATGCTGTTGCGCCTTGGCAGATTCATATTTGCACACTTAATAATAATCAGCCTGAGATTATGGAGCTTGCGAACGGGTTGTATAAGAGCTTGGGCGAGAAGTTCGAGGTTGTCATGGACGACCGCAATGTGGCCGCCGGGTTTATGTTTGCCGATGCGGATTTGCTGGGTGTGCCTGTGCGGGTTATTATCAGCGGACGCAATATGAAGAATGGGGAAGTTGAGATTTGTAGTCGCGATAAGAAGATTAAGCGGGTTGTTAAGATTGAGAATGTTTTGGAGGAGATTGACCGGGTTGTTGGGGAGATAAAGGGTTGACGTAAATCGGTTATTGAAAACGGCATAGTAGGATAATTTAAGGACGGTGATTAGGTTGGGATTAGATATAAACACATTACGCATACTATGCAATAAAAGCAAAATCAAATGGACACTACATGCGTTAAAGCGTATTCGTGAAAGAGGCATAAGTTCTGATGATGTTATTAAATGCATTATGACAGGCGAAATAATCAGGTTGTATGAAAATGATAAACCATTGCCGAGTTGTTTGATTCATGCGACGATAGGCTCAAGACATATCCATGTTGCAGTAAGCAGTGACGGTCAGTATTTATACCTAATTACGACCTATTACCCAAACAACATCGAATGGGAAGATGACTTTAAAACCAGAAGGGAGATAAAATAATGTGTACTTTTTGTAGCGGCAGTATTGAAGTGAGTACAACAGAATATATCGAAAAACAAGGTAATTTCATAGCTGTAATAAAAAATATTCCTTGCGAGCAATGCAATCAGTGCGGCGAAATTTATTTCTCTGATGATGTCGTGAAGCAGATCGAAAAAATCTTAGATAGCATTAAGATTATTGCGAGTGAGATTACGGTTACAGTTATTGATTATGCTAATAAAGTTGCATAATACAAAGACCCCCCGCCGACGCCCGAAAATCACAACGTCAGCGGGGGTTCTGCTATTACCCAAGATACTTCTTTATAACCTCGTCACACATCTTCAACTCATCAATAATATGAATATGCTGCGGACAAAGCGTCTCACACTGTCCGCACTCTATACAAGCCTCCGGCTTCTGATTGTCGGTCATGAATTTTTCGAACGTATTGCGGATACGAAACTTTTCGCGGTTTCCGGCGATCTGTATACGATTATACATATTAAAAATCCCCGGGATATCGACGCCAATACTACACTCAGTACAATACCGGCAACCCGTACACGGCAGCGTCGGAACATCTGTAAGCGCCTTAAACACCTCATCAACGACCTTGTATTCATCACTCGTAAGCGGTTCAAACGCGCTAAACATCTTATCGTTCTCGACCAGTTGCTCCATGCTAGACATACCGCTCAGCACCATCTTGACATTAGGCAGACTGGCAACCCATCTGAGCGCCCAAAGCGCGGGCGTATACTTATTACTGTAATCGCTAAAAATCTTCGCTACATTCTCCGGCACATCAGCCAGCATACCGCCCTTAACCGGTTCCATAACAACACACGGAATTCCGGCGCGTTCCAACACCTCGTAGCACGCCTTCGCATTTCGCAGCTCCCAGTCCAAATAATTAATCTGTAGCTGAACAAAATCAAACCCGTAGTTGTAAGTCTTAAGCATTTCGTCAAGCTGCTCGGCTTGGTCATGAAACGAGAAGCCGATATACTTAACCTTGCCTTCATTCTGCTTACACTTTAAAAAATCGTACAACCCCATCTCCTTAAAACGCGGAAGCTTTGTACGGTCCACATCATGTATTAAGTAAAAATCAAAATAGTCGGTCTTACACTTCTTAAGCTGTTCCTCAAATAATTTTTCCACCTCTTCAATCGTAGGCGCGAAGTCTATATGAATTTTGGTAGTCAGATAATAGCTCTCACGAGGGTATTTAGCGAGTGCCTGACCCATGAAATCCTCAGAAGTATGCTGATGATACATCAAAGCTGTATCGAAATAATTAATACCGTTTGCCATAGCATAATCCACCATACGCTGTGCATGTTCCCTGTCTATTTGCTTATCCTTTTCAGGCAAACGCATACATCCAAAGCCAAGCAACGGCAGCTCAATTCCTAATTTGTCCAGTTCCCGTTTAATCATAAAATCTTCTCCTTTATCAAGTTAATAAGGGTAGTTCCATACTTATAATAGGTTTCTTCCGGTGTGCCCATTATGTATTTGGTATCGGGGCGATGCGCCGATGCCGTCATATGCGGCTCGATCGAAACAAACCCCGAGTAACCACGCTTGTACAGGTCGGCTAAAATTTCCGGGACTTTGCCGTCGCCTTCGCCCGGATAGGTATAATGCTCACCGTGTCCGGTAGCGTCTTTAATATGTACATAACCGATACGTTCCTTTACATTCTGATAAAATTCCCAACTGTCGGCACCATGCTGACAAACCGGGTTGCCCGTGTCATATAGGCAAACCAAATGGTCTGACGCCACACGCTCTAGAAAATACGCCATATCCTTGCCGCTGTTCGCATACCAGCCCACGCAGTTTTCCAAGGCCAAATACACTCCGGATTTTTTAGCCATATCTGCAAGAACCTTAAGACGCTCTACCGATTGAGCCAGCCATTCGTCATTAGATACCTCCCCGCCCGGACGATAACCCATGACACGAATAAATGAACATCCAGCCCGCACAGCGCGTTTAAGCAAACTCTCAAGCGAAGCTACGTCTTTCTCAAATGGCATGTATTTTTCTCCGCTAAGATGCAGTTTGCCGACATCGGAAGCAAGGCAGCTAATCCGTATATTATTACTATTTAACTGCGCCATAACTGCCTTAAACCGCTCATCAGACATTGTATCAACTGTTATTCGGTCTACGTTCCTAACCTCAATATAGTTGAACCCTAGGCGCTTATGGACTGCTATTTGTTCAGTTATACTGTCTCCGGCCTCGTCAGCTATGCCGCTTAGTAAAAAAGGACTTGATTCAGGTTGCATATAAACAATCACCGCTTTTTTCCATATATTTGCACAAAAAACAAGCTACTCAAGCAATGAGCAGCCTTGTGTTCAATCTTTATTTTGGCTGTACTTCCGTACGATTCCCTCGGCACGTTCCCTGATAATATCTTTGATATGCTCAGGCTCGATAACATCGACCGACATCCCAAACGACAGAATATACCCATAAACCCACTCGTCTTCCGGAAAAACAATATCCAGCGTAACCGTACCGTCGCCGTTGTCACGCAGCTGCTCGTCATCGTAATCGTCATAAAGCCTATACAGCACGTCGTCGTGAAACCTCAGCACCAAATGCACATCCTGTCGCAAACTCGGCTCATCATCCTGTTTTTGCTCCGTATTACGCAGCTTAGTACGGTCAAACCTCTCGTCCGTAACCCTAACCTTTTTCACGCGTGAAATGCGAAACGTACGGTAGTCCTGCCGTTGCAGACAAAACCCCCACAGATACCACGCCTGCGCCTTGAATATCAGCCGCAGCGGCTCTATCTTCCGTGATGTTTTTTTGTTAAACGCGTTAATATAGTCGATCTCAATAACGCGGCTCTGCAAAATAGCGTGCTTGATATCCGTAAATTTGTTATAGGCGTTCGGATTGCTGCCCCACGGCGAAAACTCGATTGAAATCCAATCGGTTGCGGTTGTTTTAAAAATACTACCGAGCTTTTCCAGCACCGTATCAATCTCAGGATACCTCGTAGATTGCAGCGTTTGCAACGCAAGCAGCACACTATCCCGCTCGCTGTCGGACAGCGCCGTGCGGTTGACGGTATAGTCCTCCAATATTGATATGCCGCCGCCCGCGCCCTGCGAACAGTACACAGGCACGCCAGAGGCAGACAGCACATCAATATCGCGGTAAATCGTACGCGTCGAAACGCCGAAGCGGTTCGCAAGCTCGGCTGCTGTTATGGTTTTTTTGTTTAGTAGGATAGTCGTTATTTCGAGCAGACGGTTGATTTTCATTTACACAAGCTTCCTAATTAATTCCTCTCTCTCGCCGCAAAGCAAATCAATAACAGGAATCTCAATCATCGTATAGCAGCCCGGCTTCTGCTTCATAGTCGCACGCGCGCAAGCGGTCATTACCTGAGCCGTAAGCGCCGGGTTGTTGATTTTCATATTAAACTCGAACAGCTGGTTGTCGGTCTTGCCGGAGACGCCCTTTCTTACCATGTTAACTCCGTGTCCCTTGTCGATAAGCGCGTCGACATCGTCAACCTGGATTACATGTGTTTCATCATGGCTGAAATACGGATCACTCTTGATTTTATTCGTGACTTCGGCGATGTCAGCGCCCGGTTGAAGCTGCACATAAACAACGCGGCGATGAATACTCGTCCCAAGCGGAATCGTCATGGACAGCGCTCCTGCAACACCCGCGACGGATTTCGCGGCGACGGTGTGACCCATGCTCATGCCGGGGCCGAAATTCGTATATGTAACGCCCTTCGGCGCGCAAGCTTCAAGCAGCGTACGTACGATGGAATCGCTGCCCGGATCCCAACCGGCCGATATAATCGATACGGCGTTGCCGGATACGGCCGCCTTTGATAAATCCCTTCTCAACTCCACGATTGACGTATGGATATCATAACTGTCGACCGTGTTAATACCCATGCTCAAATACTTACCCGCGTTTTCGGATACGCTGCGCGTAGGTGTACACAGCAGCGCCACGTCTATTTTCCCAAGCGCCTTAATATCGTCCGTAACCGTCACCTTCGACAGCTCCGGCGGGTTCTCCCCCGAAACGGCGCGCCTTACGACGCCCGCAAGCTCCATATCCGGCGCGGCGCTTACGGCCTCGACGGCAAATTTTCCGATATTGCCGTAGCCGACAATAGCAACTCTTATCTTGTTCATTTCTTTTCCTCCTGATTAAAAATTATTTCAAAAAATTCTTTACCCATATACGTGCAATAAGCTCATGTCCAGCGTTCGACGGATGTACGCCGTCAGGCAACCAATAAGCGGGCGCGGCTTTCTTAAGTGCTTCGTTAAAATAATCCTGTAACGGTATAAAATCACAGTCGTATTTCTTCGCGAGAGACTCGACGATTTTTATACGTCCGGCAAGCTCGGCTTTCCACGCGGGGAATTCCTCGCCCGGCGCATCGCCTTCCAGCACAAAAGGCGAACACAAAACGATACGCGTCGCCGGAAGCTTAGCTTTCGTTTCTTCGAGCAGCATGTCGTAAACCCGCTCAAACTTCGGCGCTTCGATACCCGTCCCGCGTTTGAACTCGTGCCAGATGTCGTTTATACCTATCAAAATGCTTAACACATCGGGTTTTATGTTAATGCATTCCTCACGCCAGCGCCCGTACAAGTCCACTATCCGGTTGCCGGAAATGCCCTTGTTGATGAAGTGGTAGTTCTTGTCGGGGTTGTCGTAAAGCAGCTCGGACGCTATGAGGTTCGGATAGCCCGTGCCGAGGCTTTTTTCGTTCTCGCGGTTACGCCCGCAATCCGTGACGGAATCGCCTTGAAATAAAAACAACATACTAAATCCTCCTTAAAATATTAACTGAGATATGCAATCTTACCGTCGACAATCGTATACAATATCCCGACGCTTACTTCTCTACCGTCGTACATCGAATACTTAGCCTTCGAAGCGAACTCCGACGCGGTAATTTTGTAAGTACCCTCCGTGTCGATGATAACTAAGTCCGCATCGGCTCCCGCGTGAATACAGCCCTTGTTTTCAAAGCCCAGTATTTTCGCCGGTGCAAGCGACATTTTTTCGGCAAGCTCGCGTAGCGTAATAACGCCCGGCTTAACAAGCGCCTCGTAGCTCAGCGCGAACGCAGTCTCCACAGACGACACGCCGAACGTTGCGCGGTCGAACTCGAGCGTTTTGCTTTCGATCGTTTCCGGCTCGTGTCCGGATACGATTACGTCTATCGTGCCGTCGGCTATGGCTTCGGTTATCGCTTTTATGTCGTCGTCGGTTCGAAGCGGCGGCTTGACTTTTGCGAACGTGTTGTACGTCTCGCACTCGTTTTCGGAGCTGATGAAATAGTGCGGGCAGGTGTCCGCCGTGACGCTGATGCCATCCTTCTTCGCCATTCTGATAATATCTACCGAGCCGCGCGTGCTTACATGTGTAATATGCAGCCGCGCCCGTGTGTATTTCGCCAGCAGAATGTTACGCGCGACAATGATTTCCTCAGCCTCGCGCGGTATGCCGTACAGTCCCGTCTTCGCCGACACGAAGCCCTGATTAATAACACCGCGCCCCGACATCTCCTCGTCGTCGCAGAACGTGATGAGCGGCAAGTCAAACATCTTCGAATATATAAAAACATTCCGCAGCAAATCCGCGTCTCTTATCGTTTTGTTGCTGTCGCTGACCGCGACGATTCCGGCCTTTTTCATGTCGCCGATCTCGGCCATTTCGGTACCGAGACAGCCCTTCGTCATGCTTCCGTACGGAAAAATATTGACGCGCGACAGCTGGCGGCTCTGCGAAATAACGTAGCTGACGACGGTTTTTTCGTCGATGGCGGGCTTCGTGCCGGGCAGGCAGCATATCGACGTGAAGCCGCCTTTGGCGGCGCTTTTCGATACGGTTGAAATATCGTCCTTCTGCTCGTAGCCCGGTTCGCAGACGTTGCAGTTCATATCAATAAGCCCCGGCAGTACGAAACTGCCCTTAGCATCAATAAAATCTATGTTGTCGGACGAGATACGCTCCCCTAGCTGTATAATCGTGCCGTCCTCAATCAATATGTCCTGTACTACGGGTTCGCCGTCCTCGGCAAAATACTTCGCGTTTTTGATTAACAGCTTCACGCCGGAACGCCCCCTTTAATACTCATCAAATACAGCAGCGCCATGCGCACGACCACGCCGTTGGCTATCTGGTTATTCACTAGGCAGTGGCGGCTTTCGATTACCTGACACGATATTTCTATGCCGCGGCTGATTGGCCCCGGGTGCATTACGATTACGTCGCTGTCTGCGCGCTGTACCATCCGCTCGTCTATGATGAACAGGTTTTTGTACTCGTTAAGCGACGGAATCAGCCGCCCGTAACAGTCGGCAGTCGGCATACGCGTTACCATTATTACGTCCGCGGCCTTGACGGCTTCGTCGGCACTAAAAAATACTTTCACCCCGAAGCGATCGAGCTGCGGCGGTATCAGCGTCGGCGGCCCCGCGACGGACACGTTCGCCCCGAGCTTTAACAGAGCGTAAATATTACTGCGCGTAACACGGCTATGTATAATATCCCCGACTATCGCCACGTTCAGGTTCTTGAAGCCGCCCTTTTTCGTTTTTATCGTCATCAAATCCAGCAGTGACTGGCTTGGGTTCTCGTTCGAGCCGTCGCCGGCGTTTATTACGCTGGCCGACACGTTTTCCGCGAGCAGCTTCGAGCTGCCCGACACGGGATGCCGCATTATAATAAAATCACCGCCCATTTGGTCGATGATTCTGCCCATGTCTATTATGTTGTCATCGGCCACGATGTCCATATCTACGACGGTCGCGCTCATATAGCCCGCCGCCAGCTCGTACGACAGCTTTGTTTTGGAATTTTTTTCGTAAAACAGCGTTATAACGGACTTGCCTTGAAGGTGCGGCACTCTTTTATTCTTTTGCATGAGGACGTATTTCATCGTGTCGGCGGTGTTTAGTATAAACAGAATCTCCTCCGCGCTGACATCCTCGAGAGATAAAAAGTCCTTGCGTGTAAAAACCATTCAGTCCACTCCAAAAGTTTTCAATAGTTTCACAAAATATTCCGGCAGCGGCGCTTCGAACTCCATGTACTCGCCCGTCGCCGGGTGTACAAAGCCCAGAACCTTCGCGTGTAGCGCCTGACCGTGTACCTTGACCATCTGTTTCGCCGGGCCGTAGACGTAATCGCCTAAGAGCGGATGCCCGATTGACGCCATATGCACGCGTATCTGATGCGTCCGTCCCGTTTCAAGCGCGGCCTCGAACAGCGTGCAGCCGTCCAGCCTTTGCAGAACCTTTATATGCGTAACGGCGCGTCTGCCGGTGCCGGGGCGTTCGGCCACGGCCATTTTTTTTCTGTTCGACGGGCTTCTGCCGATTGGTTTATCTATAACGTATTCGTCCTGCTTCATATTGTAGAGCGCTACGCCGATGTAAACGCGCTTCATCGAATGCTCCGACAGCTGCTCCGTCAGCTTTACGTGAGCGGAGTTCGTTTTTGCGACTACTATTACGCCCGATGTGTCCTTGTCTATGCGGTGCACTATCCCCGGTCGCATTACGCCGTTAATCCCCGAAAGCTCCTCCGGGCAGTAATGCATCAGGGCGTTTACGATCGTCCCGCTGTAGTTGCCAGCGGCCGGGTGGACTACTACGCCTTTTGGTTTGTTGATTACGAGCAGCTCGGCGTCCTCGTACATTATTTCCAGCGGTATGTCTTCGGCGGCGATGTTCGCTTCGATTGGCGCGGGTAGGTCGACGGTGATTTCGTCGCCGGAGTTTAATAGGTAACTTTTTTTCTCCGGGCGTCCGTTGACGATGACGCAGTCAGAGTCGGCAAGCCGTCCGGCTG
>CAZJLW010000014.1:15807-35317 GCA_964546895.1 uncultured Eubacteriales bacterium
GCGATGACAGCCGCCGTAACGACAACAGTTATGATTATAAAAAACCAGCGTCCGCCTTCCAAAATACCGAAGGCCGCGCCGTTGTTTTCGACATAAGTAAGATGAAACAAGCCGTCAATAACCGGAATCGTTCCGACGGTTTGTAAATAATTAAAAGCAAAATATTTCGCGACACGGTCGGCCAGAACCAACAGCACGACAATAATCCCGTTCGCAACAGCTGCGCTTAAAACCATGCAACCACCCTTATAGAAATTTTTCTTAATGAGTATACCATAACCGAAGTTTTTTTCACAAGAATATTCAGAAAATAAATTGACAGTGGGATATGGCGATGATAGAATTTTCGGTGCAACGAAAGGAATTGTTTTTGTGTATTTTACACATTAAAAAAATGATATCGTTATTGGGAGAAACCATGTTAACTAGGCTGTCTGCTCATATTAAAAAAAATGTATCAAACTTTTCATTATTGTTTACTATTTTAGCGGCAATTGGAATTTGCTGTTCAATGATTTCAATCATTGCTACAAATGGACGTAGCCTAAACAATTTGTTATTTGATAACAGGCGTGACGTTTTCATGGATTTTTATAATACACTAAGCGATAACGCAATGGGGAAAGTTTTTAATAACAACATTTATCCTGCATTTGCGGTATTGATTACAGATTTTATAAATTTGTTTGTTCCGCATGATGTTGCCATTCAAGGCGGAGCTTATTTGAGGACAACGCAAGTAGGCAACATGGTATTTATAATGTTTACAATAATATCATTCCTAAACCTTTCTTTTTTACTGTTCAAATACAAATCAGGCTCAGAATTTGAAAGATATCTTTTCGTAATAATTATTTTGTTGTCCTGCCCGTTTATATATCTCATTGAGCGAGCCAATATAATTATTTTGTCATTAATTTTTAGCATAATATTTATATTCAATTACGATTCTGACAACAAATACATAAAACAATTAAGCTTTATATGTCTATCTATGGCTGCCGCTATTAAGATTTATCCATGTATATTGGGGGTTGTTTTAATTAAGGATAAGAAATATAAAGAAGCTACTAGACTAGTGATATATGGGGTGGCGTTTTTTTTCCTTCCCTTTTTTTTCTATGATGGAGTTGGAAGTTTAAAAAGCTGGATAGATTCGTTCAGTTCAAACGGTATTTTTCAATATATTGCCGGGTATGGGCATAGGGTAGACTTATCTAACACATTGAAATTTTTTTATGACTTATTTAAATACCAGTGGGTCCCTCCTTTGGGGGAAACTATTATTACTGGAGTCGTTATCATTAATGCAATTTTGTGTATCATTTGCGTTTTTTTAACTTCATCAAAATGGAAAACAGTAATGCTGTTATCATTAATGACACTCTTTTTACCAGCGTTTACTTTCACATACAACCTGATTTTTTTAGTACCTGCTTTAATGATTTTTCTTGACTCAAAAGAAAAAAGACACATCCTTGATTATGTTTACTTGGCTCTGTTTTTACTAATATTTATTCCGTTTAATTATGGTGAGGTTAATCTTTTTCCCAGTTTATATGGGTTTAGACCGGTGACTTTGTCTAATTACATAGAAAGAATAACGTTAATCTTTTTTCAACTCATATTATTTTTAGATATATTCATCACGACATACAAACAGCGTACAGCAGAATAACTGCTTAATATTAACCCAAAAAAGGCATTTCTACCAAAACAGTAGAAATGCCTTTTACTATGCCCTCTATACCCTTTTCACCCACTACTTAGCCGACAACGCCGCCATAGTAATATAATTATAAGGCTGGTTAAAATGCGGCAGGAACAATATATCAAGCAGCTTAAACTTATCAATAGTAAGCCCTTCCTGAATAGCAAGCGAGAACAGGTGCATACCCATCGACACATCGCCACGAGCGGCCATTTGTGCGCCGATAATGCGGCGGCTCTCAGCCTCGTAAACTATCCGCAGCTTGACGCTATAATTACCTTCCTTGACGAACGCCGGCTTTTGCAAATCCTCGAACGTCGTCTCCAGCGCGTTAATCCCGAGCGCCTTAGCCCTCTCGAAAGTGAGACCGGTGGAAAGCATATTCAGCTTAAATATAGAAATACCATTCGAACCTTGTACTCCTATGCCTTGGAGCGCCGTACCTGCAGCGTTATGCGCGGCGATTATACCGGAGCGCACAGCGTTAGTAGCAAGCGCGATGTAATTAGTTTTTCGGAGCGAGTTGTCGTAAACGGTAGCGCAGTCGCCGATTGCATACACATTGTCGTCGCTAGTCTTCTGATTCAAATCCACAACATACGCGCCATTACGGAACAGTTCAAGATGCTCCTTACCGAGCGCATTGTTAGGTCTAAATCCAATCGCAAGAATAACCATATCTGTCGGGTAAGTATTTTTATCCGTTACAAGAGACTCGACTTGTTTGTCTCCCTTTATTTCCAACAGGCGCTCGCCGAAATGCACGTCGATACCGTTATCGATAAGGTTCTGCGTCATTATGTCGCGGAATTCCTTATCGTAATAACCCGTAAGGCAGCCGTCGTTTAAATCAACCAAGTCGACATGCTTACCTCGGCGTACAAACGCTTCCGCCAGCTCGACGCCGATATAACCCGCGCCAACAACCGCTACGCGCTTTATGTCCTCATTGTTCAGCTTGTTTATTACATCCTCGGCGTTCTGATAAAGCTTAACGAACTGGACGTTCTTCAAATCCTTGCCGGGTACGTCTACCGGAATCGGCAGCGATCCGGTCGCAAGTATCAGCTTGTCGTACTGCTCCGTGATTTCCTTGCCGTCCTTGCTTTTTGCGTACACCGTTTTCTTTTCGTAGTCGACGCGCTCAACGCGTGTTTCGATGTACAGTTTCGCACCCTTCTCCTCTAGCTTTTCCTTCGACGAATAGAACAGCCCGCTTGCGCCCTCGATCTGATTGCCAATCCACAGCGCCATTCCGCAGCCCAGAAAACTGATGTTGTTGTTCATATCGAACGCGACGACCTCGTGTCCCTTGTAGTTGTCGAGTATCGTGTTGATGGCCGCAGTTCCGGCGTGGTTGGATCCGATTACTACTATTTTACTCATGTAAACACTCCCTTATATTATTTAAAACCCATGTCAAAGCCGTCTGCCGACAGCTTAAGCTCACTCTCATCAAACGAAGGCGCCTTGCCTACGCATTTGCCGCAGAACGCCTGAAACGATCCGCTCTCACTCTCGTCAGAACAAACGGTAAACCACGCCATAGATTCCCCGTACGCCCGGTATTCCCGGTTTTGCAGTACGTCGCTGTGTTTCACAGTAGGCGTGCTGCACCAGACGCCGATGTACGACGCGCCGCAGCGCCCGAACAGCCAACCGTTTTGCTGAGCCGTTTCGTCGAACACATCCTCCGGCCAGTACAAATGGCTGAAATGTATCGGATATTCGTCCCTAAAGCGGTAAATAACGCCCAGCTCGTTTTCGTCCTGCTTAACAGCTGGGAAAATGCCGTTGCCGTGCCAATAACCGGGGCGCATCGTCGTCTCGTCCGTCGTTGCTCCGGGATGGTTCGTAAACACGACGCAATCCCGTGACAGCGCCGCGTACCACATATGCTGCTGGTAACCGTATTCACCGGGAACGAAAAACGACGTCCCGTGGTACAGTTCGTTCAGGCATTTCGTGCGGTAGTACTCGGTTTCGGCTGCTGGCTTGCGGCGCTCGGATAAATCCTGACGCGGTGACGCCGCCGACGTCATCATGTACGCGCCTGTCTTTTTCACGGTAATGAGCGCGCCGCCGGTTGTGTATGTTGTGCAACCCGTCTCGTTTATTTTAGCTTCGAGATCGTCGGGGAGAACATACTTCGTTTTTCCAAACGGTGCAAGCCACAACGAATGGCACTCGGGCGTCTTGCGTGATATCAAATGTAAAATAGCCTGAGTTTTCTGCAAATGCGGCGTAATAACATCGCGATAAACGCGTCCCATCGGCGCAAGCGGTATGCCGTCGAAGCTTTGCAGCGCTACAGTGTACAGGCATCTGTCGATAACCTCCGTCGCCATCTCCGACAGCGAAGCATCCGCGGCGAAATCGACGACATTAAGCAGCGCCGCAAGCGTAATCGGCGTATACCCACCGCTCGAAAACTCCTCGAACCCTTCATCTAAAATAAGCTCAAGCCATTCGCGGCAGCGGCGCTTGCCCTCGACGGCTTGCTGCGCGCCCGTGCGCCCCGACCGTGCGAACACATCATCCGGAAAAAGCTGCCCCGCTATCATTTGGCAGCCATGAAACAGCAGCGCGTGGTTCTCGCTCCAGAAACACATGCCGTCCTGCCCGTTTTCGTCCATCCAATAGCGGAAGTTCAGCACGGATTTTTTTATGCGGGCTTTTATTATAGAATCAAGCGGGAACTGCGCGTACATTCTCAACAGGCAAGCCAGATAAAAATCGGCGCAGTCCTCTCTTTTGTCTATTTTGTCCAATGCTGTATATATTATGTCAAAATCATCCGGGGCGGCGTCTCCCGCAATAAGCCGAGCCAGCGTGTAGTAAATACTGGAGGCGGCTTTGTCGTCATATATCGTTTTCGTCAGCGTTTTAATAACATCCGCTCTGTGTGTAGGCGTTGCCATGTGTAGCTCGGACGTGTAAAGCGCCTTTATGTTCTCCGCAAGCTCAATCGCCCGCCGCAAACGCTGCCCGCTGACGGCAGCCGAAAGCTCGGCGTTAATCGTTCCGTGGGGAAGAGTGACGCTTGTACCGTCTGCCCATTTTATAACGCCCGTATTGGTTTTGATTGTTATTTCAACAGGCGGCGGCGTTTCGGATATCAGACGCCCTTCAGCCACGCGCAGTCCGGATAAAAATCTGTCAGTCTCCCACGCAGCCGCCACGCGCTCGGATTTATCCGGTAGCGTTACTATAAACTTATCCGCTCCTTCGCGGATTTGTAGCGCCGTCATGTTTCTCGTATCGCGTACGCCTAAATTTTGTATGCGAATAAAAATACGGTTCGTGCCTTCTTTTAAATTCAGCTCGACATCGCGAAAGTCGATTGGCTTGTACACTGGTGCTTTTATTTTACATATATGATTACCATTAAGCCACAAATCAGCCGCCGTGTACGACCACAGCCGCACCTTAACGGTAACGTCAGAAGGGCTTACGATTTCTGTTGCCGCATACAGCTCGACACGCGTAAGCAGATGATAAAACCGGCTGACGTCAATAAAAATATTCTCACCGGCACGGTAGTAACGCCACGGCATTTTCAGCGCCGTCTCTCCACCCAGTTCGATATTATCCGGCGGTGTTTTCATTTCGTCATCGGCAAACACGCTACGCATGTACGCCTCGTATGCCAGCTGGTTGACTTCTTTATTTTCCGGCGCATCGTACAACTCCTCGACGGGGCCTGCAATAAGCCAGTTTTTAATAAATCCGTTCACGTCCGGCTTGGACTCTAACCGCATATTCAAAATACCACACTCCCTATATTTCTAACGTGCGCTACAAACGCATCTGTAGGATACTAAGATTATATCATAAAAATTTGCATAAGCAACCGCAACCAATTATAATAATTGTACACAAGATATTTGTCGGGGGACTATCGATTATGAACAAAAAGCGTGATTACGTTCTATTTTTGAAATACATAATAACCTACGTTATTACACTCGGTGTATTTTTCGCATTAATAATACCCGTTTATTTAAAAACGCATGAAGTAATCAAGCGCAACAGTGTAAACGAAAGCTATCGAAAGCTTTTGAGCGGTGTTAATGCGCTGGATATTATCGTAAGCAAAATGTACGACATATCAAAGCTCGTGGAGCAGGATTCACATTTTTTACGGATGAGCCGAGTAATTGATGATATTGATTTAGACGAGTATTTTTACCTTGGTAAAACGCAGGAGCTTATGCGGCGCATTTCGGCTTCGTTCGACGTCCCTGCAAAGTCGTATGTGCTTTTTGAGAAAAATAACCTATTTATATCAAATATCATTACGCTCGGTGACTATAAAACTATCTTTTCTAACAACCTAAAATATGAGCGTATCCCGCCGGACAAGCTAAAATCCACTCTGTTCGGAGCAGATGTTCCAATAAGCTTTTTACCGGCGCAAAATGTAACGTACCTTGACGGCAAAAGATATAACGCTTTGACTTACGTTATAAAAATGGGTATGCGAAACTATACGGAATTTGACAGCGTCATTGTGTTTACACTTGACACGTCATATATCTTAAATAACGTTCTTTCTGCTCCTATAGCCAAAGACAGCTTTCTTTATATTAAAGACTCGGCGGGTAATGTGATCTACGACAATAACTACGACGAAGCCCCGCTTGATATTGAAGATGGAGTATTTACGGATCTTAATATCAGAGGGACAAAGTATTCCGTAATGTCGTCATCGAGCATTTACGGGCAGCTGAATATCACAATAGGTATACCGGAACGCGTTTTCCATACCGAAACGGATAACGTAATAAGCATAATCAGGCTGTATATATTACTGGCCATAATAATCGCGCTTATTTTCAGCGGTCTGTTTGCTTTGCGGCGCCTTTGGGGAGACAGGCAGATACTTGATACCCTCAGTACATACGAGCGCGAAGCCGAAATTACCCAAAGCTGGCTCAAAAAGTCAATGCTTGAGCATCTGCTCATGCAAGGAATATATTCCGACAAGGAAAAATCAAAATTCGCAGCATTGTTTGATATAAACATAGAATACTTTGTCGTTATCGTCACGGATTTGAAGCAGCTTGGCTGTAACGAACAGTCCGACAGCACGCTCTCATCCCAGCTTATTAATGTAGAAATTCAAAAGCAGCTGGAGTCCTACATGCAAACACGCATACTGGACTACAACGCCTCTGTGAGCGAGACGGTTTTTTTGGTATGCCTGCCGCCGGAATACTCGTCCACAACGAGCGAGCTCATAGATTTTATGCTTACACTCTCCGGCACGGTGCATGATAAGCACGGTGTAGATTTGTTCGTCGGAGTAAGCTCCATCGGGGTTAACATAGACAACGTACACATATGCTACCTGCAAGCAAAAAACGCCCTGCGTCAGATTATTTATCCATACTCGCCACAGGTAAACAAATACACTAAGAACGACGGCGAGTACAACGCCCTGCTTGACTATAGCATAAGCCAACAGCTGCACGACTTAATAATAACGGGTGAAGCCGAAGCCGTTACATCACTGTTTAACAAAATTACAAAGCGCATAGACATTACATCATTCGAAACCGATCAGGATATTATGCAGTTATTTTTCAGTCTTAGAAACCCGATATTCAACGCCTATGTTGAGGTTCTTAAGGAAAACAACCATAACGCTATTCCGCACTATAAAAGCAGCTATACGATTTTTGAGATTTTGCAGCTTTTTAATAAAATAGCGCTGGACATCTGCTTCGTAGCTAAGCAAAAGAAAAAAAGCTCCAACATGTATTTGAAGCAGTCTGTGCTTGAGTATCTCAACGAAAACTACAGCGACATTAATATTTGTGCCGCGTACGTAGCGGATAAGTTTTCGATATCCGAGAAGTACGTATACAGCTTCGTAAAGGAACATACCGGAAAAACATTCGGAGAATACCTCGAAAACATCCGTATGGAGAAAGCGAAATACTATCTTCTTAACACAAACAACAGCATAAATAAAATTGCGGAGCAGATAGGATTTAGTTCGATAAACACGTTTTATAAAGCGTTCAACCGCATGTATGGTATGGCTCCCGGAAAATACCGCGAAACGTATAATACACCATGATATTCTTACTGCTGTGTAATAATTTCAGAATTTTACAATCACAAAATTGCAATAAAGTCAGAAATTTCAAACAGATAATATTACTGATAAATAAGTTTTTGATAATGTGGCAATATACATCTTACCCCATAGCGGATAATATTCAGGTATCATCAAATAACCCATGAAAGGAAGTCTGCTATGAAAATATTTTCTAAGTCAAAAGTAGTTTCTACGGCGTTGGCGTTAACAGTATTAACTGCGTCACTCGCGCCGCATGTTAGTGTTTCGGCAAGCTCAACCGCTCCCATGCCGACGCCAAACACAAAATCCAAGCCAGTAACCTACAAGCTGCCCGACAGCGTAAACCCTCCCGGGACGTTGCCGATAAGCAAACAAACGGTAAATTTAACGATTGCCGTACCGCAGCACGCCAACGTATCCAACTATAGCGATAACGAGTTTACGACGTTAATCGAAAAAGCCGGCAACGTAAAGCTAAAATGGGATCTATACCCTGCCGGCAGCGAGGGAACTCAAAAGCTTCAAATACTCATTGCATCACGCGCACCTATGCCGGATGTTTTAATGGGGTTCGGTATTAACGACGACAACACCTATAACTACGGTAAAAACGGCATTATTAAGGACTTGACACCGTATTTCGAAGGCGGGCTTGCCGTAAATTACGACAAATATGTTCCTACCATATCAATGGGAGAGGATATGTACCGCGCCCTTCACAAATCGGTTGACGACAAATATTACTACATACCGAGCTTATCCGAAGGCTACATCGGAAATCTCTGGACAAGTAAAGCCGTTGTAAACAAGAATTTTTTGACTGCCGTAAATATGAAGCCGCCGAAAACAACGGATGAGCTGTATAACGTATTAAAGGCATTCAAAGAAAAGGATCCGAATAAAAACGGCAAAGCTGATGAAATACCTATGTTGGGAAGTATTACAAGAAGGCAGGATATAAAGCAGTGGGTTATGTCGGCGTTCATTTACAACGATCCCAGCGGTACCGTCGAGCGTCTTATTTCCACAGACGGCAAGTTAAGCGTGGCTTATAACACGCCCGAATGGCGCGACGGAATAAGGTACTTAAATAAACTTTATACCGAAGGATTACTGTCTCCGCTGAGTTTCTCGCAGAACAATAACCAGATGTTTGCACTTGTGGGTGCTAAGGAAGCTACGGTAGGTTTCATAATGCCCGGTAATAACATGGGTAGCCTTAATAATATGGCAAACGACCGCGCTTTTGATTATATAGGCCTCTTACCGGTAAAGGGACCGAAGGGCGTGCAGACCACCACATATTACGGCACTAAGGGCTCAAACGCTTGGTCTATAACAAAGGACTGTAAAAATCCCGAAGTAGCATTTATGCTAGGCGATTATATGTGGGATGAGGAAATCGCAATAACAGGGCGTTACGGCGTAAAAGACAGAGACTGGAAAGTTACAACGGATAAAAGCGTTAATCCGCTCGGACAGCCTTATAAGTATGAGATGATCAAAAACTTCTGGGGTTCCGTGCAAAACATACATTGGCAGGACGTTAACCCGACGTTACATTCATCAGCGTTCTCGCTTATTATGAAGCCGGCACCGGCGGATCCGAGAGACCCCGACCCGACCAGATTCGATATTTTCAACGACCTGTCAAAGTACGGTCCAAAAGAGCCTATTATTTTAATCAAGTATAACGAGAAAGAACAGAACGACTTACGAGACATACGCGCTAATCTGCAAACGTATGTTAACGAAAGTTTCGATCGTTTTGTTACCGGCGATATGAAGATCGAAGCAGACTGGGATGCTTATCTCAAAGAGCTTGACAAAATCGGCGTGAAGAAGTTTGTCGAGACGAGCCAGAAGGCTTGGGACAGAATGAACGGAAAATAGTATACAAGCGGGACTGCAAAGCTTTCTGCTGTCCCGCTTTTTTATTTATCGCTCAACACTATCAGAAAGGGTGAGACTTGGTGCGTAATAAGGACCTTTTGAAACAGATTGTCTTAAACAGGCAACTGTATGTTTTTATGCTTCTGCCTGTTCTTTATATTATTTTGTTCAGGTATGTGCCTATGTTCGGTGTTCAAATCGCTTTTAAGGAATTTAATGTAGGGCAGGGTATTTGGGCCAGTCCGTGGACTGGCTTTGATAATTTTATTAGGTTTTTCCAATCGTATCAATTTTCACGCGTTATTACCAATACCATTGTACTGTCGTTCTACTCATTAATCGCCGGGTTTCCGATACCGATTTTATTCGCGCTATGCTTAAACGCGCTCAGAAGCTTAAAGTTTAAAAAAGTAGCGCAGATGCTTACATATATCCCCCACTTCATATCAACAGTCGTACTGGTCAGTATCGTTATGCAAATGCTTAATCCCGTAATGGGAATTTTCGGCGTAATTTATTCGGCTATTTTTAATCAGACAGCACCCGACTTGATGAGTTCGCCCAGTTCTTTCGCTCATATCTATGTATGGTCGGGCATATGGCAAAACGTCGGCTGGGGTACTATTATATACATGGCCGCCCTCTCAAACGTAGACCCCGAACTGCACGAGGCCGCCGAAATCGACGGTGCTTCCCGGTTCAAACGCTGTATTCATATTGATTTCCCGACGATTCTACCGACTACCGTTATTATGCTTATTTTACGTTCGGGTCACATTATGTCAGTCGGCTTTGAAAAGGCGTTTCTTATGCAAAACAACTTAAACCTAAGAGCGTCTGAGGTTATCTCGACTTACGTTTACAAGGTCGGCCTTGTAACAGGTGGCGGTAACTTCTCATACGCTTCCGCTATCGGATTGTTTAATTCTGTCATTAACTTGATGATGATCATTTTTGTTAACCAGGTTTCCAGAAAAGTAAGCGAAACCAGTTTATGGTAAAGGGGGAATAACTGTATGCCGGAATCTCAAGCCAGAGCTGTTAGGCGCAAACAACAGCTTTCCTTAGACGATAAAGTGTTTTATTTTGTCATTAATGCCATTACGCTGCTATTAACAATAAGCGTGCTTTACCCACTGCTATACGTTCTATCATCGTCATTTTCGTCGCCGGATGCTGTTATGTCGGGACAGGTTACTATTTTCCCGGTTGATTTTTCATTGGCCGGTTACAAGGCCGTTTTCCAAAACAAAAATATTTTAATGGGCTACGCCAATACAGTTTTTTATACTTTTTTTGGCACTCTTCTAAATGTGGCGATGACGCTTATTATTGCTTATCCGCTTTCACGTAAAAACGTACCGTTTAGCGGTTTTGTTATGTTTCTTTTTACGTTTACGATGATGTTCAGCGGCGGTATGATTCCTAACTACATTGTGCTTCAAAGCTACGGGCTGCTCAACTCCCGCCTTGCTATGATTATCCCGGGCGCTATAGGTGTTCAAAACATGATTATCACCCGTACGTTTATGCGCAATGTCCCCGGAGAGCTGTTAGAAGCCGCCAAAATCGACGGAAGTAACGATTATCAATATTTCTTTTTAATACTTCTTCCGCTTTCAAAGGCAGTAATCGCTGTTATAACGCTGTACTACGCCGTCGGACATTGGAACGATTATTTTAACGCCTTCCTTTATCTTAACTCGCGAGAAAAGTTCCCCCTGCAGATAATACTGCGTGAGATTCTTATCGCCAACTCCATCGTCGATGCAAACTTCGACTCCGAAACGGCAGCTTCAAGCAAATCTGTTTATGAGCTGCTTAAGTACGCGCTTATCGTCGTTTCGTCAGGCCCCGTGCTATGTCTTTATCCTTTTGTGCAGAAGTATTTCGTAAAAGGTGTCATGATTGGCTCGATAAAAGGATAGGCATATGTATTTGCATATGTAATGTTGAAGGTTTATAATATTCTTATAAAACTTCAGGAGGCGGGATAAAGTGAACGAGACTATACAAACGATTTTAAAGCGCAGAAGCGTGAGAGCGTACAAGCCCGAACAGATCAAGCGCGAGGACGTAGAGCTCATAGTCGAATGCGCGCTTAGTGCGCCCAGCACGGTCAATTGCCAAAACTGGCACTTCACTGTCGTACGCAATGCGGATTTGATTAAAAAAATGAGCGACGAAATAAAAACCGTAATACCGGACGAGGCGCGGCAGCGTTATTTACAACGCTTCAACGGCGACGAAAACTTTAGCATGTTTTATAACGCGCCGACGCTTATCGTGGTTTCGGGTGCGAAATCAACCGGCATAGCCGGTAAAAACAGCGCGTTCGCCGTAGAAAATATTTGTCTGGCGGCCGAATCTCTGGGGCTTGGCTCATGCATTGTGGGGATGATAGCGCTGCTGTTTAAAAAGGAGAACGCCGAGGAGTACAGGCAGTTACTTGGCGTACCGGAGGATTACGAGGTACAGTTTGCGGTATGCCTTGGCTATAAGAACATGGAGATGCCCAAGCCGGAACGTATTCCCAATAAGGTTAATTATGTAGAGTAATAAGAAAACCGCTCCGAACAGCCCTAACCGGCTGTCCGAAGCGGTTTTTTATTACCGGCAGTTCACTACCTGCCAAACCCAAACGTCGTAAGTCTCTCCCTAAACCTACCAACTTCCGCCGAATATCTAACATCATCGATAAAATTAACATTCTCGGCAGGATCCCTTTTCAAATCAAACAAAACCTCCGGCATACCCTCACCGTAATACTGATACTTCAAGTCGTCCCTCTTAATCATAATATTCCTATCACCGAACTGCGATATCGTCTCATTATCCCAAGCCGGAGCCTTTCCTTCTAAAAACGGCACCAAGCTACGGCTGTCCAGCCCGTCAGGGACAGGAATCCCACACATATCACAAAGCGTCGCGAACAAATCACAGAGGTTTACATTTTCGTTAACGCTGCGGCCACCCTTAAATCCCTTCGGCCAGCGGATAACTAACGGAACCCGAGCGCTGCCCTCGTAGAACTTCTGCTTCTCCCATATTCCATGCTCGCCCAACATCTCGCCGTGGTCGGTCGTGTAAATAATTATCCAGTCGTCCAGATTCTCGCCCACGTATTCGAGCTGCTCCAGAACCCGTCCGAAATGCCCGTCCAGCGTCTCGACCATTCCGTAATAGGCTGCAATAGCTCTTCGGATTTCCCTATCCGACGCGTCGATTCCCGGCCTTACTTGCCTTTGCCCTAGGAACGGGTGAGCCGACGTATCTTGATTTAAATATGGTTCCACACGATTTAAGTAATAACCGAACTTTTCCGCGTCGGTCTGGTACGGATAATGCGGCTGAACAAGACTGACCATCAACATCAGCGGCTGCGTCTGTTCCCTATCGTACGCGGCATTGTTAAAATACTCCTCAACAAATTCAATGGCAGTATCCGTCCAACGCTTATCCCACCTCATCAGATGAGAAAGCCCTACCCCAGCCCTCTTTATTTCCTTAGCATCCGACCATTTAAAATCCGTGAACGGTCTTTTATACTTATCTAACTCTTCCTTAATAGCGCCTACAGCATCATGATCCTCAACATCGCCGGACGGTCTGTGCAACCACCCCTGCATCTGATCCTGACCCATGTGATGCAGCTTGCCGCAGCACACCGTCTGATATGCATACTCGGCAAATCTGCGCGCGAACGTCATATACCCGGGCTTCAAATCAATCCAGCCCTCGCAGCCGCAAGTTCGCGGCAGCTGACCGGACGCAATGCATTGCCTGCCCGGTACGCAAATAGGACTTGGCGTATACGCGTTGTTAAACACAACGCCGTCTCTTGCAAGCCTGTCGAGATTAGGCGTCCTCACGACGGTATTCCCGGCGAAGCCCGCGACATCAGCCCGATGCTCGTCGCTCATCAAAAACAATACATTGGGTCGCTTACTCAAAAAATTACCCCCTCTTATCCCTTTAACGAGCCGATCATAACGCCCTTGACGAAATACTTCTGCACGAACGGATAAATACACAGAATCGGCGCAGTAGCTACGACGATAAGCGAATATTTGAGAAGATCGGCCATACCCTGCATGGCTACGGCGGTTTCGGGGTCTGCGATGTCGGCTGTCGAGATCATGTTCTGCGTCAGTATCTCACGCAGGAACGACTGTAGCGGATACAGCTCCTGATCGGTCAGATAAATAAACGCGCTGAAATACTCGTTCCAATGACCGACTGCGTATTGCAGCGCAATTACTGCGATAACAGCCTTCGAAAGCGGAAGAATGAACTCGAAGAAGAAGCGGAAGTCATTGCAGCCGTCGATTTGCGCCATTTCGAGCAAATCGAGCGGAATGCTGTTTTGTATGAACGTCCTCGTAATAATCATCTGATAAATAGCCATAGCGCCGGGCAGAATCATAACAAGCCGCGTATTCAACAGCCCAAGCTTCTGAATAAGCAAGTATGTAGGAATCAAGCCGCCGCTAAAAAGCATAGTAAACGCAAACAGGAACGTGAAGAAATTTCTAAACGGTAAGCCCTTACGCGTAAGGGGATAGGCGCACGCAAGCGTCATAGCGACGTTAAGCGCGGTGCCGACTACTGTATAAAACACTGTATTTTTGTAGCCGACCCATACCTTTTTGTTTAAAAGCACCTTCTCATAACCGACGACCGAGAAATCTACAGGCAGCAACCTAACCTTGCCCTGATAAACCGCCGCCGGGGACGAGAACGAGGACGCCAAAATATTTATTAACGGAATCAGGACGGCAAGCGTCAAAATAATGATATAAACATACACAAATGTGTAATATATCTTGTCCTGCGTGGGTAATTTCATTGTGTTTTTCTTATTCATGGCTGCCCTCCTACCATAAGCTCGAATCGCCGAATTTGGACGCTATTTTGTTTACAGCAACGATCATAATTAAGCCTACGACGGAATTAAACAATCCAACAGCCGTACCGAACGCAAAATCCGAACTGCCGCCTGCCGCACCCAAGCTTCGTTTGTAAACATAAGTCGATATAACCTCACTCGTACGCAAGTTAAGATCGTTCTGCATGAGGTAAATTTTTTGAAAGCCGACTGTTAAGAGCTGCCCCGCGCGTAAAATAAGCTGTATTACGCATATCGGGATAAGCGCCGGAAACTCGATGTTAATAACACGCTGAAAACGTGTAGCGCCGTCGATTTCGGCGGCTTCGTTAAGCTCGGGGTTAATGCCCGTGAGCGTAGCAATGTAGAGTATCGAACCCCAGCCGAACGTCTGCCATATGCCCGAGCCGATATACAGCCACAAAAACGAGTTGGGATTTCCGATTACGTCCTTCGGCGCGCTTCCGAACCAAGATTTGTACATAATACCGAACAGACCAACCTGCGGGTTAAAAATTTGCAACAGCATACCGACGAGAACAACGACGGAAATAAAGTGCGGCATATATGTAATCGTTTGGACGGCTTTTTTTAGTTTTAAGTTTTCGACGGAGTTCAGAAACAACGCGAATATTATCGGGAACGGAAACGAAATAATCAAACCTAAAAACGATATCCGAAACGTATTAGTCAACACGCGTGTAAACATCGCCGAGTTGAAAAACTTTTCAAAATGATAAAACCCTACCCACGGACTACCCCATATGCCCTTGTTAAAATCAAATTTTTTGAAGGCAAGAATAACACCCGTCATAGGTATGTAATTGAACACAATAGTATAAATGAGCGGAAACAGCAGAAACACATACAACTGCCAGTACCGCCCCAATTTCTTTTTAAAATTTTGATACATGGCGAACCTCCTAGCGTTTTCAACAGTAAGGGGCTGTATAAACAGCCCCTTAGCGAAATTATTTATTTCTTATTCATTCTGTCGTAGCAGGACTGGACGGCTGCGGCGTATTTCGCAATACCCATCTTGTCAAGCTCTTTAATATAGCTGTCCCATTCCTTTTCGATATCCATGTCGCCGGTGATAAATCTCGCCCAGCATTCGTTTACGTATGTATTGATTACTGCTTGGTATTCCTTTATTACGTCTGTTTCCTTTTCGTTGAAAATCAAACCTGCAATAACAAGATTCTTGTCAACGTACTTGTGTGCATCGGTTATTTTCTTGGCGTTGTCAATTTCGAGTTCGAGAGACATTTTTGTGATAACCGGATCTTCGTTGCCGGCGGCGGAGCTGACCTGACCGTAGAATAACTCAGCCGGGAACATACTCGGGCCGCTCTGTCCCCACCATACGTTCTGAAGAACGCCCCATGACGAGAAGTTTACAAGCGTACTCTTTTTACCAACCGATGTCCAAGCGCTTTCAGGGTCGCCCGGTTCCCATTTCTTCCATTGCTTGCCTTCGAAACCGAAGCGTGTAATGGTTCCGACCTCGGCGCTGTTGATAAAATCACCAAGCATAAACGCCATTTCGGGGTTTTTGCTGTTCTTGGTAACGAGCCATTTTGTCATCGGGAGGCTGGGCGACCAATACTTTATTTTTTTGCCCGAAGGGCCGGAGATTGTCGGCATTTGTCTGTATTCATAGCGACGCTTGTCAGCGGCAGGCATGTTAGTCATCGAAATATTAACTACAGAGCCGGCAACTGTTTCTTTACCTGTCAAAGTAGCGGCAAGTGCCGGTAAGTCCTGTGTTAAGAATAAGGGGCTTAACAGTTTTTCACTGATGAGGCCTTTTACATAACGTATGCCCTCGCGCCAGCCCGGCGTCGTGAAGGCGAAGCTGACTTTGCCGTTGTCTACCTTATAATAGTTCTCTTGAGTATATTCGAACGGCGTCATAAGAGTATAACGAGTGTTTGCAATACGATCCTTGGCAGTCGTCAGCGGTATTTCGTCCTTCTGGCCGTTTCCGTTCGGGTCTTTATCACGGAAAGCCTTAAGAACTGTTACAAGCTCGTCTGTCGTGTTCGGCAGCTTAAGTCCGAGCTTATCCAGCCACGGTTGGTACATCATGATTCTCGCGGGTGAATGCTCATTATTAAACGACTCTTGTATGGACATCGGGCCGTAAATATTGCCGTCGTACATTGTTACATATCTTTTCGCTTCGTCGTAAGACATGTCGGTTTTTGTAAAACCGTCGCGCGTCCAGTAGTCCATTTTGTTGTTAATATAATCAGTTACAGGAACAATGGCCTTGGCGTTTGCCCATTCCATGATATTGGTTTGCGCAAACGAAGGACCCGTCAAAACATCACCGAGGTCGTTACCACCGGCGGCGACCATAAGGACTACCTTCTGAAGATACTCGGCATTCGGTATAAGAGTGAAGTCCAGCTTAATACCCGTTCTTTTCTGAATATGCAGCGTCATCTCGTTCGTTTTAAAATCCTCAACAACGGGTACTGTTGGCATAGTCAGTTTAATTGTAGCTTCCTTCTTAACAATAGGGAGTGTACCGGGTTGGTTCAGATTCGCATCCTTTAATGTAACTGTCCCAAATTGCGTCGGCTGCGTGTCTGTTAACTTTGCTTCGGTTTTGGCTGTCACGAGTGATAATGACATTACCGATGCTAGTACGAGTGATAACAATCTCTTCATAAACATCTCTCCTTGTATTTTGTTCGATTTGAATTTATAATGCTGTTACAGTATAACTCTAGGAAATTTTTTAGCAATTTGAAGTTAATAAACGCTTTGACAGGCGAAATATTTGCTATTGGATTTATAATTTTTCTGTGACTTTGACTTTTCTATGGGGGGTAACAGTCATGTTTCATGGATTGTTTCGCAATGTTTCAATGGTCAAAAGATTTTTGTATTCTTTTTCAATAATAATTATTATTCAGTCGTTTTCGTTTTTGTTTATATATAAAATGGTTGTGGATGCCTTTTACGCCTCGTCGATCGAGACGGGCTTGCTGAACGTAAAAAAGGGCGTCGATTACTTCGAGAAAAAGCTGGACGACTTTGACAGGCTCAATTTTTTCATGGCCAGTGAGCGTGATTTTTTCACGTTCTCGCGTTTGAGCGAGTTACAGCAAAGCGACTATGTCAAAATGATGAAGATATCTGAACTAACTCAGATGTATACTCTTAATAATGAATTGATTGGAAATATGTTCATCTGGTTTGACAATTCCAAGACGTTCAAGACAAACACATCAATGGTGACTAGTGACAGTGAATCGTACAGGGGCTTATATTTCTTCGACAAAGCGAACTACGTAGATTTTTTTAGCAAGGAGTTCAGAAGCGACTACAACATAGCCCTAAAAAACGTTGAGTATAAAGATTCCAAGGGTGTAAAACAGGCGGTGCTGTACTTAAACAAAAGCGATGTTGTGTCGAGTGGGGTTGTCAGTGCTATCGAGGTCAATATGGATTCGGTCTATTCTACGTTTTGCTTTTTACCCGAGCATTTTTTAGACAGCTTTGAAATAGTCACACAGGGAAATGTTACCGTTTACAGAAAAAATCAGCCCGGAAAACCCGCCGGGTATAATGAATACGGGTACGGTGCGGGGTTTGATGTAGACAGGAAAAACAATATAGTGAAGCTGCATTACAAGTCGGATTATAAAAATCTGTTGTATGTACTTAATATATCTAACAATTATTTCCTGGATTATATTAATCCTATAAAGGGAGTTCTTGTATTTATATATATAATAACGCTGTTTTTGACGGCGTCGGTAAGCTATCTGCTGTCGAATCTTAACTACAGCCCCGTTAAGAAGCTTATGAACAGCCTGTCGCTGACAAACGTCCGCACGGACGAGCTTAGCCATATTCACAACGCGATAGACAGCATGAAGTACCAGATACTGATGCTAGACGAGGAGGTAAAGGAGCAGTCCGGGATAGTTGAGCGCCTGTTTGAGACGGATATATTGGAAGGTGCAGTTTTTTATCCGGTGGAGCTTGAGCTTAAGCTAATCAATTCCTGCTTGGCCGGAAACTACGATCAGGCGTCGGATATCGTAAAGGAGCTGTTCGAAAAAAACTTTTCCGGAGTAACGGACGAGATGGTCATAAAAAAGAAGTGTATGCAAATATCCGTGGCGTTCCGGTGGACATTTATCAGAATCATTACGTTCATGACGCAGGACGAGTCGGGTGCGATGGAGCTAAATTTCGGGTACAAGTACACGTCTGTTAACGAAATAAGGGAGCGCGCGCTGTCGATTTTTCACAACCTCTGCTTTTTTATTAACGAAAGCAAAACTAAGCTGCACGACGAACTGCTTACCGACATCATAAGATATCTGGACGAGCATTATATTGATCCGAACATTTCGCTGACGGCTGTCGTTGATAAGTTCAGCGTCACTGAGAATTATATTTCGAAGCTGCTGCGCGAAAACGGATACGAAAATTTTTCTTCCTATATAGAGAAGCTGCGAATGAAGCGGGCTATGGAACTGATTACCGAAACCAAGCTGCCGTTTCAGGATATTGCGCTGGCTGTTGGATATTTTAATGTTAATTCATTTTACAAGGCGTTTAAGCGTGTCAATAACGCCGCGCCGGGGTGTTTTCGTAGGAAGGAATAGCAGACGGAATAAAATAAGGCTACCGTGTAACCCGTTGGATGGGTTATTCGGTAGCCTTATTTAGCTGATTTACTTGTCGTAAATCAGCTCCATCATGCCCCAAGCGTCACCTTTTTTGAAAAACAGTCCGCCGTCGTTGTTGTAGACGAGACCGTCGTATTCAAAAGGAAGTATAAAATCATTGTTGCTATTTAAAAGGGCGTATTTCCTTTCCCTTCCAAATCTAACCGCACTAACCGATACAATTTTTATATTGTCCTCTTCAGAAACGAAAACAAATGTAGTACCGTGAG
>CAZJLW010000014.1:35417-37891 GCA_964546895.1 uncultured Eubacteriales bacterium
GGTTCTATGACTATATTGCCTTTAGTGTCTATCGCACCCATTTTTTGAGTTAACTGATCGCGCACAACAGCCATACCCCCGCTAAACATGGAAAATGACAGCGACATAGGCTCTATTACAACATTACCGTTTCTATCAATCGCTCCATTTTTTCGGGTTTGGGAATCCATGACTACAGCCAAGCCTTCATTAAAGATATTAATACCACCCCATTCCGGTTTTACAATCATGTTTCCGCCCGCGTCGATAACCCCCCACTTTTTTGTTAACGGGTCGCACACCGCTGCCAGTCCCTCAAAATAATCGAACTTGTTATACCATTCCGGCTTTATTACTACATTACCTTTCAGATCAACTGCGCCCCATTTCTTAGTCAGCGGGTCTCTTACCACAGCCAAATCCTCTTCATCGCACCAGTATAGTGCGTCCCATACAGGGTCTATTACGATGTTACCTTTTGCGTCGATAGCTCCGCTGTAGTTAGTCGGGCGCACTGATATAGGAGCAAGACCCTTAACAAAACCATACATTTCATATTCCAACTCCGGTTTTATTACTACATTGCCCGACGTGTCAATAATCCCGTTTTTTCGTGTAAAATAATCAGTTATTGTGGCAAACCCTTTGTAGAAGTCAGAAATGTTTCCCCACTCAGGTCTTACGATTATGTTTCCCTTCGTATCGACTAAGCCGCACTTAAGCCTTGAGCCTTCCTGTATTACGGCGAAGCCTTCTTTAAAATCTTTTATCGTGTGCCATTCCGGTTGCAAAACCAGATTGCCTTTTGTATCAATGACACCATATTTACGAGTCTCCGGATCGGATACTACCGCTGCGCCGTCGTAAAAGTTGCCCATTGTAAGCCAGTTCCAGTCCGGAAGAGGCTCTTGAATTATTTTAACGGACTTTACAACAGCCTTTGCAGTTTCCGACGCTTTGAGTTGAGTATGTTTTACGCAGTTACCTGCTACAACACTGTAGCATATAACGCAAGCTAATAACCCCTTGGATATCCGGCTAAATGACATAAGCGATTCTCCCCCCATTCAGTATTTACGAGTTTCGGCGATGTTTTTTACAAGCTCATCATCATTCTATCCATACCGATCCCGCTAATCAAACTCCTCTCTTTTTTATTGCCTGTCATGCGTTGAATCCAGTCGACAAATCCGCCGTCACCTATTTCTATTTTTTCACCGTCCTTGACTATGTAAATCTTAAAATTGATACCGTGGTAATAATTGTTGTCTGCATGAGCCAAATCAAAATCCATCGGTACATCGGGCAGTTCGTTCTGGATTAGCCGTGTCATCTCGTCGAAAAAACCGTCGCTGTCTGTATAACTGCCGCGCTTGCGCAAGGTTACGGATAGTTCAGCGTTATACTTTTCGAGGAATAGAAGTTTGTAATATTGCAGGTGTTTCAAGATTAGTTCCTTTTCGCATTGGTAGGAACCGCTGTCCTTACCGGACGACACTATGCAAAATAACCCGAAGTGTGCGAATCGGCCCTTACCTGAAAATTTTGGTGCGCGTACTACCCTTGCTGTAGTGCATCGGTGAATAGAAGGTTGGTTGCTTAGGCTTTTGTTTTTTAAGCCACTCGCTATGATGATTGCTAACATGTTTGTCGGGTCGGAGAGTGTTTCTGTCCCTCTTAACGCACTGACGACGTTGTTTTGATCGACGCAGCCGAACGCGGAGCAGCTCCCGAGCGGAGCCGACGGAGACAGTAGTATGCTTTCTATGTCTATCCTCTCCGCAAGCTCCAGCAGGTCTGCTTCAAATCTGTGGTATTGTACCGGACTCGTATTACTCGGGGACGAAAACCGGTTTAAGTCGTAGGATTTTAGTAAGTCACGCGGTGTCGTTGTGGCGGTTTGTTTTCGGAAAAGCTCGAGTAGCAGTGAGTTTAGGTCAGGTTTGGTTAGGCTGAGTAGTTTATCAATTAGCTCGCCGTCGCCTAGTTGGTGCAGTATTCTGGTAATAATCTGCTGCATAATCATCCTCCATAAACATCTTTTTTAATGGAATTAGTTTTTGTACAACAAAGCAATATCGTATATTCTTCGCTTCATTTCTGAGCGGATATGCAGTGGCTCAAGACACTCGCATTTATTCCCAAAGCTGAGAAGCATATCATAGTAATACTCATTCTCCATGAATAGGAAGGATACTTCAAACATATCTGCTAACTCCTGCGCGCCTATACGTTCTTTATCAAGAAGTATCATAATAATGCTAACAAGCCTGTCTACTTTCATTTGGTAGCCGCTCTTAGAATTTATTTTTATCATTTTAAATTGATGCCATACTGTTGTCAACAATGGTGGGTATAATAAAAAGGACAAACCAATAAAGCAATGAAAATGGAGGAAAGTTATGTTTACAATCTATTTTTACGTTCTTGACACTTTAGCCGACTGGGAGCTGGGGCACGTTACTTCGGAGTTGAATTCGAAGCGTTTTTTTAAA
>CAZJLW010000015.1:0-4099 GCA_964546895.1 uncultured Eubacteriales bacterium
ACTTACCGCCGGGTCCCACTATTTACTCCGACGTCCAGCCGCAGTTTATGTTCGTAGTAACTAATAGCGGAAACGTGCCGCTTTCGCTCGTATCACTGACTGACAGCGTTTACGGTCCGATTTCTATCGGCGGAACCTTATCGGCCGGCGACTCGTTCACGGCGACTATCACCGTGCCGTGGAGTGAAGGCCAGCACCAAAACACCGCTACCGTTACCGCTGATTACAACGGCACCCCGCTTGATCCGGTTACTGACAACGCTAACTACCTCGGCGTGCAGCTTCCCGCACCGGCGATAACGATACAGAAGTTCGTATCGGTTGACGACGGTGCAACATGGATTCATGCCGACACCGCTCCCGGTCCGCTGCTCCCGAACGGCGCAACGGCGCAGTTTAAGTACGTCGTCACTAACGTCGGCAACGTGCCGCTTGTTAATGTCAACGTAACCGACAGCGTTCTCGGCGTAATCGCCACAGGCGTAAGCCTTGCAGTAGGCGAAACGCAGGAATGGATTGTATAAACGTTATAACTGTATAAGCAACCTATTTCTCAGTAAGGAACGGCGCATTTGCGTCGTTTCTTACTGATTTTAATAATATTGAAAGGCGGACAATAATATGGAAACACGAAAAAGAAAACCGACCATACGGCACTACGTACTGTTAGCCACTGACGGATTTATAACCCTGCCGACTACGAACGAGCTATGCTCCCCGTCCGATACACGGCAGGAGGTATATGTATTCGGGTTCGTTGGCGGGTTGTATCAGGTAATTGAAAACGGCGTCACGTCTTACGAAAACGCAAAGCTCGACTGGAAAAACCCCGCCAATTTCGAATACCTGAGAAGTCTTACGTCAACGGCAACGATTCCTTCGCCGATTATTTGGGGAGAGGTTGGCGAGCATCTTTACGTAACACTGATTAACCTAGGCATGAATATATCCGGCATTGACGACCCGCACACCATTCATCTGCACGGCGCGCACATAGCTACACAGTCCGATGGGTTCCCCCAGACTTCCTTTACCGTACCGATGTGGGCGAGCGGCGACACCAACATTCCACCAAACGCAACGTACTATTTCTATCCCGAAAACCCCGGTACGTATATGTACCACTGCCACGTCGAGGCAAGCGAGCATGTGCAGATGGGTATGTACGGCGCGCTTATTATTTATCCTTCGGTCAAAAGCTTGGCTGATGCAGGTATCACAATGGATCGGTGTGGAGTATGGCAGCTTAACGGCGTCAGCCAACCCCAGATACCGCGCTACGCAAGCAACAGGCAGTTCGCGTACAACCAGATAGACACGTTCTACGACAAGGAATATATCATGTTGCTATCGGAAATCGACTTGAAATGGCACCAGACCGTTCAGACTACAATGCAAACCGGCATAGAATTTAACGCTGCCGATTTTAACCCGGACTTCTGGCTTGTCAACGGGCGTCCATATCCCGATACACTGCTGCCGCACCCGCAGACTGCACCGCCGAGTGCCAACCCAAACGTTACTCAACTTAACTACGAGTCGTACGTTCATGTGTCGACCGGTCAAAAATTCGCCCTGCGAATGATTAACCTCGGCTATAAGGTCGTGGGATGGCATGTTCACGGCTGGCATTACGAAATCGTCGGCAAAGACACTTGCCAAAGCCCCTTCTTAGAAATCGCTGCCGCGCTTAATCTGAAAGGTGAGAATGTTCAGAACATGGGCTTCACTCTGACGATTAGCCCCGGTGAAACTTACGACCTGATAGTAGAAACCACCGACAAAAGACCGATATACTACAAATATATATTTGAAGGACAGGATAACATACCGTCCCTATGCTCCCAAATGGCCGAGCTACAGCGCATCGCCAGTGATTCCATAGCTGACATACCGACGCAGCCCGTCGATTGCGGTGATGTACACACGGTCAACTACGTCGACCTATGCGCCGCGCATAAATTTTTCCCGCAGTTCTACCCGATGCATAACCACGCGGAAAACACTACAACAAACACCAACACGCTTGAATCTCCGGCGTCCAGTGCATATCCGGGCGGTCAGCTTACGTTTATTCAAGTCGACGCCCCTATTGAAAAAAGAGAACGCTGCCACAGGTGTTGCTGCGAAAAATGCTGCTGTGAAATGTGTTACTTTGAAACATGCCGTTGCGAGACATGCCGTTGCAAATGAGAGGTATGAATATGAAACTGCTAAATAAAATTAAGAAGCGTTTGCTATATTTCATATACAAATTCATGAAGCCGAAGCTCCATATTATAGAAGCGTTACTAAGCGGCGACGGAAGCTTTGTGGATATACGGTACTGGATATCGAAGCCCAGCGCACTGAATCCGCGAGGTGATGTTTTTCTGACGGACAAGGAATCCGGCAACAAGCTATTCCTGCTGCGCGTTGCAAAAATCGGAGCAGTCCGAACGCGACACAACAAGCGAAATACGACAGGGGTACTGTTGTTTTACAACAAAGACGGGCTGGTAAAGTCCGGCTCAAAGGTTTCGCTGTGTTTGGATTCGCTAGTCGCCGAAGGCGAAGTGAAGTAGTAAGCAGAGGTGTGACAAAACTAGGTGCCACGGGTTTTATCACACTTCTTTCGCGACTTGGTATTTTGTTTGACATAAGGTATTCGGTATGATAGATTTCATGTAAATTACATGAAAGGTGGTCTGCCAATGGGCGCAGCTGTTAAACTTAAGCTGGTTTCATCACTAACGAAGGTTTTTTTAGACGAGGAACCCCAGGAATGGTCATTCTCGGAACAGGAATCTGTCTTAAAAGGGGAATTTTTAGCGTTTCAAGTGGCGTACAAAGGTGCGTCAACAGGCTTGCGAAATTTCAAAGCGACCGTGACAATTCAGTCGGACGTTGAGGATTGCGTAACCGTCCGTACAGTTCTCAACCTCCCGAGCGAGCTGCCCGGATACGAAATGCGCGACGCGAACTACTTACGCGACGCGAAGCCGGGCTTATACCCCGACGCGCTGCGCGAGCTGCCCGCGGACAAGCGTGTATCGGTAGCCAACCCGACTTGGCTCAGCCTGTGGGTGGAGTTCACGCCGAAGCCCGAAACAAAACCCGGTATGCATTACATAACAATAACCTTCCTCGACCCGCAGGGCAACGAGCTATCATCCGTCACGGCGCGTTTCAAACTCATCGCCGCGACGCTGCCGAAGCAGGACTTAATATTTACGAACTGGTTCCACGCAGACTGCATCAGTACCTTCTACAAAGTACCGTCGTTGTCGGATGAACATTTCGCGCTGCTCGAAAAGTTCATAAAAGTAGCCGCCAATAACGGCGTAAACATGCTGCTCACACCCGTTTTCACTCCTCCGCTTGACATATCGGAAGGCGGAGAGCGTCCGACGATTCAGCTCGTAAAGGTATTCTGCGAAAACGGCGGCTACCGCTTCGACTTCGCCAATCTCGGCAGATTCATAGACATTTGCCTGCGCGACGGTATCGAGTATTTCGAGATATCTCACCTGCTGACGCAATGGGGTGCAAAATCCGCGCCAAAAATCATGGCATTTGAGAACGGCGTAGAAAAGCAGCTGTTCGGCTGGAACGACAGCTCTACAGGCGAGCGCTACGTGGATTTCCTCGGCAAATTCCTTCCCGAGCTGACGGAATACCTAAAGCAGAAGGGCGTCGCAAACAGAACATACTTCCACGTATCCGACGAGCCTCGCCTCGAGCATCTCGAACAGTATAAAAAATGCGCCGCAATACTTAAGCCGCTCTTGCAGGGCTTCAAAGTATTCGACGCACTGTCTAACATTGACTTCTACAACACCGGAGCGGTAGAAATACCCGTCCCGGCAAGCAACCACATCGAGCCATTTCTCGATAAGGACATAGCCGAGCGCTGGACGTACTACTGCTGCAGTCAGGGCGTCGACGTAAGCAACCGCTTCTTCGCGATGCCGAGCGCCCGCAACCGCATTATCGCAACACAGCTGTATAAGTTTAACATTGTAGGCTTCTTACACTGGGGTTTTAACTTCTGGTATAAGCAATATTCGCAGGGCTTTATCAACCCGTACGTAACCACCGACGCCGGTCTTGGCTTCCC
>CAZJLW010000015.1:4199-27881 GCA_964546895.1 uncultured Eubacteriales bacterium
ATAGATTAGTCCATTATTTTTTTCAAATCGCCCTCGGCTGCGGAGTCATCCCTGACCCTGTTCCGATGCAACACCTTAATTTCAGATACCGAATAAAACCCCACGGTCGGTTCGTCCTGGGGTTTTTTGCGTACAGAGGCTTTTATTATCTGACGCAGGACGTTGACATTAAGAACCTCGCCTTCCCCGTCGGGACAGCGGATAGTATCGCCCGGGTTCGGCAAGTCGCGGTTAAGATACTCGTACGTATCCTCCTCGTATTTCAGGCAGCACATAAGACGCCCGCAAATGCCCGATATTTTCGTAGGGTTAAGCGGAAGCTTCTGTTCCTTCGCCATTTTTATAGAAACCGGCTGGAACTCGCCCAAGAACGTCGAACAGCAAAGCGTACGCCCGCAAATACCGACGCCGTTTAGAAACTTCGCCTCGTCGCGCACACCGATCTGCCGCAGCTCGATACGCATCCTGAATATATACGCCAAATCCTTAACCAAGTCACGGAAATCAACACGCCCGTCGGACGTAAAGTAAAAAATAATTTTATTCAAGTCGAACGTCAGCTCGACGTTTATGAGCTTCATGAACAAGCCGTGCTGCTTAATCTTTTCTTGGCAAACGGCGAACGCTTCCTTCTCGCGGACGCGGTTACGTTCTTCTTGCTGGATATCATCGGCAGTCGCTATGCGCATAACTTTTTTGAGCGGCTGGACGACATCATTGTCGCCGACCTCGCGGTTGTCAAGTTCCACTATGCCGTACTCGACGCCCCTCGCCGTCTCCACGATTACGGGCGTGCCGACTGTGATCGCCTGTCCGTCCGGATCAAAAAAATATATCTTCCCTACTCTCTTAAATCTGACTCCAACAACTGTCATTTTTTATCTCCATTCTATATATTCATCTTGTTAACAGTATTCTACTAGAATTTTGCAACTGTTTCAAGAGGTTAAGAATATAGAATTAAATGACTCTAGCCTTTTATAGACCCAATCATAACACCCTTGACAAAATATTTTTGAACAAATGGGTACAGGCAAAGCACTGGGAAAGTCGCCACGATAATAAGTGAGTATTTTAAGAGTTCCGCCATGCCTTGTTTAGTAGCCAAAAGCTCCGGATCGGTAACATAGCTGGCATCTATTGTGTTGGCTAAAAGAATTGCCCTGAGAATAATCTGCAAAGGAAACAATTCTTTGCTGTTGAGGTACAAAAAGGCGTTAAAATACGCATTCCAATGCCCTACAGCGTAGTACAGCGTTATAACTGCAATAACCGCTTTGGATAACGGAAGGAGTATAGAAAAAAAGTATTTTGCATCGGTGCAGCCATCAATTTGTGCAGCTTCGAGCAACTCACCCGGAATACTTGTTGTTAGAAAGCTCCTCGTTATAATCATATTATAAATCGAAATAGCACCCGGAATAACCATAGCCCACATAGTATTCATAATTCTTAAGTCACGGATAAGTATGTACATAGGTATCATACCCCCGGAAAACATCATCGTAAACGTAAACAAAAACATAAAAAAATTGCGTCCGGGAAGGTCGCGCCGAGATAGCGGATAAGCCGCAATCATAGTCATAGCGACATTAATTAGCGTACCTAAACATGTATAAATAATTGTATTTTTGTATCCTGTAACAATATCCTTATTTTTGAAAACAGCAGCGTAACCCTCTAGGCTGAACTCTACAGGAAGAAAAACAACCTGACCTGTGCTGACTGCATAAGGAGAAGAAAAAGAGGCGGATACAACATATATCAATGGATAAAGTACGATTATCAGCAACACGACCAAAACAACATTTACAACCGTGTAAAAAATCAAATCGTCTGATGATATTTTAATATTCTTAGTCATAGTCTGCCCCCTACCACAAGCTGTTATTGCTTATTTTTTTGTTGATATAGTTAACAGTTACTAATAATGTAAAGTTTATAAGTGAATTAAACAATCCTATTGCCGTACCGAAGGCAAAGTCGTTTTGAGCCGAAGCTATACCGACCTTATAAACATACGTGGAAATAACCTCACTAGCCGAGACATTCAAATTGTTTTGCATAAGGAACGCCTTTTCAAAGCCGACATTCATTATTTGACCGGAGCTTAAAATGAGCAAAATAATAGCCGTCGGTAGTATAGACGGAAAGTCTATATGCAAAACCCGTGCAAATCTGCTTGCACCGTCAATTTCAGCGGCTTCGTGAAGCTCGGGATCGACCCCTGCCAGTGCCGCCATATAAATAATCGCGGACCAACCCATATTCTGCCATATACCCGACAAAACATAGACATGCGGAAATGCATTAGGCGAACCCATTAAATCAATCATGTCCTTTTTTAAAACAAAGCTTAAGGCAATTGCCAAAAATCCAAGCCGAGGGTTTAAAAACTGAACTATCATACCAACAAGTACAACGGTTGAAATAAAATGAGGTATGTATGTAACTGTCTGTACAAATTTGCGAAATTTAGACGAACGTACAGCGTTTAGTGCCAACGCTAAAATAATAGGCAACGGAAATCCGGCGAAAAGACCGTAAAACGAAATCGTCAGTGTGTTTTTTATAACACGCACAAATTGATAAGACGAAAAAAACTTTTCAAAGTTTTTAAAGCCTACCCACGGGCTGCCCCATATGCCCCGCAGAGGATAAAACTTTTTAAACGCCAACTGTATGCCGGTCATGGGGTAGTAAGCGAAAACAATTATATAAATAAGCGGTATCAACAAAAATAAATATAACTGCCACTTAGAAAGAACTCTTTTTAGCATAGTAACCTCCTTATTATTAAAAAATACGCGGATTTCTTGCAGTAACCCTCAAGAAACCCGCGTACATTACTCAGATTACTTATTCATTCTATCGTAGGCCTTTTGAGATATGCTCAAATATTTTTCAAGACCAATCTTTTTAAGTTCGTTTACATAAGCGTCCCACTCTGTTAAAGGTTTCGCTCCGGTAATGAAAGCAACGGTTTGTTCTTCAATAAATGTTGTAAGTGAAGCGGAAATTTCAGAAACTTCCTCTATTTCGGACGGAGAATACAGAATTCCGCGTACCGGGTTTTTGTCGGCCTTGTCAACATAGAACGGAACAGCCTTAGCCGTCATGGCCTGTGAGTCGAATTCGTTATACGGATTTAAGCAGATACCGGCGCTTATCGCATATGAACGTCTGCTGGCAGTATTTTCGCTCCAATGCTTGTTCTGAGCCGTACCCCAGATTTGCTTTATGTATTGAATAAGCGGCTTGTAACCCATTTCTTCGTAAAGTCCCTTTACGCCCGGGTCGGGGTCTTTCCAGTCTACACCCTTTTCGCCGAAACGTGAAAGCATAGCGCCTTCTTCGCTCCACATCCAGTCAAGCACCATAAACGCCGCTTCCGGATCCTTGGCGTCTTTGGTTACAAAACCCCAAGCGCCGGGAATACTGGAGTTGGTAAGGGTTGCAAAAGCAACGCCTTTCGGGCCTTTAAGCGGTTCAAGGTGGGTCATGTCTTTTACTCTGTCATTGTTTTGGTAAACGCTCATAGAACCTATCGCTAATGAACCTACGAGCTGAGCATCTTTATTCTGAATAATCTGTTGCAGCTGTGTATTAGTCTGGGTAAATGTGAGCGGGGACATAAGTCCTTCCTTCGTAAGCTTAGCCATGTACTCAAGACCGGCTTTCCACTCAGCTTTATTGTAAGCTACATCAAGCTTTCCGTTAACATTTAATAAATAACCGTTATCCTTATTTGAATAAATAAACGCGTTCATAATCGTAGGATAGATAAGCGCGTTCCAACCGTTTGTTGAACCTATGAGCGGTATTTCATCGGCCTTGCCGTTACCGTTAGGATCCTTTTCCTTAAAGGCTTTAAGCGCATTGTAATATTCATCTGTTGTTTTCGGGATGCTTAAGCCCAGCTTTGTAAGCCATGTCTTATTTATCCAATGTCTGTATGACCAGTCGTTACCGATTTCTTCTATTATTCTTGGGGTTGCGTAAGTCTTACCATCTACCGAGGTTATGTACTTCATCGGGTTCTCTTTGTATTCGGACATCCCTTGCTTAATAAAGTAAGAAAGATTTTTGTAGTAGTCGTCAAGCGGTCTGAAAAATCCTTGTGAGCCATAATTATAAACCTCTATGGCCGACAATCCCATGATCAATATATCAGGCAGCTTGCTGTTAGATGAAATAAGCAGAGCCAGCTTCTGCTTTGCTTCGTTTCCGGGAGGCAGTTCGGTAAAGGTTAAGTCAGCATTAACCTGCTTCTCCAAAAGCTGTGTATAAAGGTTCGTTTTTCTGTCTTGAATGTTAGTCTCCTGTACAACACCTATGTTGAAACTGGTCTTGTTTTTTAAGATAGGAAACTTTCCGGGTTCGTTAAATTTGCTTGAAGCTGCCGCAGCGGGTGCGGCTGTTTTTGCGGCTAATACTTGACTGGCCGGTGTTGCTCCTGTCAATAGACCCGCAAGTATTAATCCGGTAAGTGCAAAAGCAGTAGTTCTGTTGAGAAGGTTTTTCTTCATAATTATCATCCTTTCGATTTTTTATGTTACAGTTTTGTTACTTCTCACTAGTATTATTATTATATTACTGGGAATTTGTAAACTGTAATAATGTGAAACGATTGTATTTTAAGCATGATAATTAAGAATTTAGTGGAAAATCAGGAATTAATTCTTCTCCATTCCCCCGGAGTAATGCCGTATTTACGCTTAAAAGCTTTATAAAACGTATTCGCATTATTGAAACCTACCAGCTCTGATATGCTGTTAATAGGTTCACTTGTTTTGAGCAATTTCTCAGTTCGCATAAACCGAACATGCTCTATATATTCGCTTAGGCTTTTCCCAGTCTCCTGCCGGACTATGCTAAAAATATACTTGGGAATCAATTTAAACTGCTCGGACAGCAAATATACACTCAATAACGGGTTGCTATAGTTTTCATTAATATAATTAATTATTTGTAAATTAATTTCTTTAGACTTTTTTTCCTCTTTTTGTTTTTGAATTTCACAAATTTCTTTACACGAATTTTTTAGTGTGTCTACAGTAAAGTCAAGGCTTTGATTTATGTAGTAATCCGGAAGCTCTATTTTAACGTTGAGCTGATTAGCCACAATCATAATAGCGTTACTTAGCATATAAAAAATTTGACATATATCGTTTTCTTTAAGCACATGTCTGTACTTTGTTATTTCATCAAAGAAATCGCATATTCTAGGATAATCATTAAGCATAAGCAGATCGTTTAGATTTTGCGAGGTAGTTACACTAAATAACTCTCGAAGCTTGTTGCGGTTGTGCGATTCTGTTGCGTAGCTTACCACAGGTTTTTCGCTATCACAGTACCCCAGCGCCGAATTCGCGTTTGCATAGCTTATATGCAGTTGATGCATATCAAATACTATCGTCCCTACACCAAAAAACACCTGATAACTCCGACTGTTTAAGGATGCCGTTATATCCGCCAATGCACTTCTGATATCGGACAAATCGCTTTGGGTTTGAGGCATAAGCCCAAGTATTATAGTAATTTTTCCTTGCTCCGACATATGAAAGCGGGCAGGATAATCTAAGTTTTGTTCGATAATCGTTTGCAAAATTAAATCCAAATCTGCATTAACATAACTCGCAACAAGTACACAGTAGTATTCTGTTTCAATATCAATAATCGACTTACATTTTTCAGACTCAAACTCAGTCAAAACATTCCCGGACAACAGCTTAGATATAATAATCGTATCCGTAATACTGTTAAGATGAATCATTTCCTTCTCAAAGTTGTCATTTTTTGTCTTAAGCTCCAATACTGCCTTCTCAATATAGCCAAAATCGTCCTTTTCATTTGCAATCAGAATCGGATTTATGCTATTCAGCAGATGCATTACTTTTTGAATCGGCTTTGACTGCTTGTAAGAAAGCAACAGCGAATAACCTACGGCAAAAAATAGCCCCAGCACTATATAAAAAATTATAAGTTTCATAACAGGTTCTGTCTGCTCAGCAAAATATCTGTCGGGCAACCCCATTGTTACACTTAATCCAGAATCCTCGTTGCTTGCTTTAATAAGTGTGTAATCCGTCGTTGACGTTGGAGCATTGTAGTCTATTATAATATTTCCATCTTTATCCCTTACTTGTACAAAGCTGTTGTTTTGAATAATAGACGGTGCCAAAATCTTAATAATTTCTTTACCGCTTAACATAAAAACAACCGTTGATGAGACCTTTGGTGATGTTAAATACCGCTTCTGCGGCACTACCAAATGCACAATGTCCTGCTTTGTTTTCGCGATATCTGGTGTAAACACCGTATTGGCGCTGACCGTATTAAGCATAAAAAATGTTCCGTAAAACATAGAGTTGTCGGGTATTATATGTTGAAGCCACTCATCGTATGTATACTCACCGTACAAGTAGAAATCATAGTAAACCTTTTCGTTGTTCTCAGCTATCAATGACCGAGACAAAAAAATTTTGTTGTTATTGCTTAGAATATAGTAATTTTGCAAAAGCTCATCAACAATCGCTATATTATCTAAATACTGCCTTGCCATATACATTCTATAAAAGCTTTCATTTGAGAAATTTGTTTGGTTTATCAGATACTTAATATTTTGTTCTCCCGTAATACTCGAAGCAAGCTCAGAATACTTTTGTATCCGATTGTTTATCTTTTCCAAGCCGTCTATCAAAGCATTTTCGGTCTCGGTTATTACCGAGTTGGAAATGGTTTTATATGAAATTCTGTATACCGGTACTAAAAAAATTAACAGAATGCAAATGACTTGAATATATTTTAGCGCCACAGATATAAATCTCTTCATATATAACACACCTTCTTTAAGACTATACTCTTATATTATACTATTGCTGCAAATTGTCAACGAATCAAATAAAAAAAGACTGTAGCCAAGCTGATTAAAAAATCAGTCTGGCTACAGTCCCTTGTCTCTTAAGTATAACCCCGTCAAACACGCATAAACATTCATCTGAAAATTCCCATTGAGTTTAAGCGCGCGGCGTGTCCGCTCGACAACGGACAACTTAGCGATAATATTTTTAATGGAGTTGCCGTCGCAAATGAGCCGGACAGTTGGAAGCTCGTCCGTCGCAAAAACATACGTCTCCCCCGCTTCTTTATAAACAAGCGCGTCTCTGTAAAAGCCGTGCATAATATCAAGCGCGTCAAAAATACTATCCTTCATACCTTCAAGCTGCCCGAAAAGCCCGTAAAACCCCGGCAAATCCAGAGTCTCCAAGCCGCCAACGATACCGACAACGCCTTTGCGTAACGCCACGAAGCCCTCGTCCGCCGACAGCTCCTGCGCCCTGCCGATGTTCCCGCCTGAATACGCCGCGTAAAAATAAGCCTCGTCTTTGTTCAGAGAGAGGCTTTGCATCAGGAACTGCGCCGCGTCGGCCACAGGCAGCGGCCTAAGCTTCATAATAACGCTGCGCGACAGAATGGTCGGTAAAAATGCGCTGATGTTGGACGACAGCAACAGAAACACACAGTAATCCGGCGGTGTCTCCAACGTTTTCAGCAGCGCGTTCTGAGCGGCGGGCGTCATGATGTTCGCCTCGTCCATAATAAAAACCCTGTACCTGTATTTAAACGGCTTTATCAAAACCTCGTTATTAATCTGCTCACGTATATCATCAACGCTGATGCTCTTAGTTTTAGTCGGACCGACGTACGCAACGTCGGGATTGTTGCCGCTGTCGAACGTACGGCACGCGACACACTGCCCGCAAGCGTCGCCGAGCCTGTTGTCCTCGCATAGCAGCGCCTTAGCAAAAGCCCCGGCAATAGTTTTTTTGCCGAGGCCTTTTTGTCCGTCAAAAATATATGCATGTGACGATTTGTTCTCCCTGACGACGGTCTTAAGATTCTTAACAAGTGCCGTATTGCCCATTATTTTACCGAACGACATACAACCCACCCTAAACAACCAAATCCAATAGCAATCCTTTTATCGCGTCCGTTCTTTCCAGAATCTTCAAATGATCCTTTTCGGCCTTCAGCAGTTCCTGTGCCAGCTCGTCGAGATCCTTGTTAACAAGCTTTACGATACCGTAAACCCTGTGCCGTCCACGCTTATCCAAAAAATTCTCCTTCGAAAACTTATGCGAATTTGTAACGACCTCATTCAAAAAGTCCGAAATAAGCGAGCGATATTTTTTCATATCCTTAATGTCCATATGATCAGCGAGAGCCTTGCCCTGCTTCGTGATGTCGTCGATAAGTCCGTTCAGCCGCTCGACGAGATGTTCGTCGTCAAGCTTGTTCAGCGTAAAACCGAAATCCTCTTGAACATTTCTCTCCCGCACGGGTGTTATTTCGTTAAACTTCGCCGAAAGAACCTCTGATACTTTCAGTGCCATAATACACTCCCTAAACCTTTTTAAATTCCTCGACGTTCAGCACAAAAATCGTCGCCCCGCCTACAGTAATCTCGACAGGATAAGGAACGTAGCTTTCGGACGCGCTGATGTGCGTGGAGTTCACCGACGTAATTTGTTTACGACGTTTGCACTTCTTTTCGATGATTCCGATAAGCTCCGAAATCTTCGACTCGTCAACACCGCATATAAGCGTAGTGTTACCCGCCCGCAGGAATCCCCCTGTCGAAGCAAGCTTCGTAACGCTGTAACCCTTCTCGCTCAGCAGGTCCATAATGTGAAACGCATCCTCATCGTGTATAATTGCCATTACCAGCTTCATAAAAAACCTCCCCTTTCATATTAGCAAATGTCTGAAAATAACGTTTACATCTTCGTGGCACATTTCGCGTAGAACCACCGCAAAATGCACCGCTCGTGTAAACTTAATTTTCAGCCGCATGCTTACCGCTTTATCATATTAATAATATCCTCGTACGTCGCCCCGACTGGTATCGTGTACGTACCGGACATAATTTTTTTCGTAGCACTCTGATTTATTAGATAATTAAGAAAATCCTCGGAGTTCTCGACAATCCCAAGCTTATAAAACTTCTCGGCCACTGCCCACGCGCCGCTGCCGCTTAAAATCGTTACAATCGTGCGATCAGGAAACTTCTGATCCGGTATAGGCGTCGGTGTGGGTTTCGGTCTCGGTGTCGGCTCCGGTGTGGCTTCTACCACCGGTTCGACTACCGGCTCAGTGACCGGTTTCACATCCGGTTCTGCCGCCGGAAACACCATACCAAGCCGTTCGGCTTGCTGAATAATCTCCTCGCTGGTCAATGCGACAGGCTGCTGCGCCGTCGGAAAAACCATTCCGATTTTCGCCGCAAGCTCAGCCACCTCGGTATCAGTAAGCGGCGACGGTTTCGGGCTTTCGCCTGCAACAGCACTTGCGCTGTCAGCCGCCGTCTTTTTCAGATCAAAGCTATAAATCAGAAACAGCACGACGGAACAAATAATAATCCCCGTTCCCAAGCCGAACACTAAGCTTTTTGCGTGCATACCATCATACCTTTCTCAGGTCAAGTATCATCTTAACCTCGCCTTGGCCGATGCCTAAGCTCTTTGCGATTTCGGCCATCGTCAGCCCCTGCTTAAATAGCTCGGCGACCCGTTGCTGCTTTTCGGAATAGAACTCGACAGGCCGCGGGAAATCCTCGTGCCGCGCAGCCACTGGCGGTTCGTACGGTTTAGCCGTTTCGATTTCGGTGGCATGCAGCCCGGCGTACATTTTGGCGGCGTCCTTTTTCATCTCGTCAACAAGAGAATACAGAAACATAAGCTCCTGATATTTTTCGTCGACGTCCTTCAAAATACTCTTAGCTGTACTGTTCAGCTCCTCGATCGTTTTGTCGGCCTCGGAGAGTGACGCGTTCAACTCGTTAACGACGTCGTTCCCGGCGGCGGCGTTCGATCGCGCATAATCCTGCCCATCGTTTTTCCTCACACCCGACAAAAACAGCGACACGATTATCAACACAATACCTATTACAATCAGCACAACGAGCGCTATTATAAATCCCTGCATACGCTACCTCCGACGTACTTAAGCCGTCAGACCGAAATGTCCAGTATCCCCAGCGGCTTACGTTTTTCCTTTTGAGCGTCTTTTTCCTTTTGTTTTCCGTCCTTTTTGTTGCTGTGAGCGCCGTTACCCTTGCCGTCCTTGTCGACGTTGCGTCCCTCGGTTTTGTTGGTCAGGACAACCTGATGCTCGTGCTGTACGGCTTCCTTTTGCAGCTTCTCTGCGAACTGCTGCTGCGCCATCTGGTTTTTGCTTGTATCGGTGTCATGCACCCTGTTTACTTCAGAAGCCCGCGAAACGGTCATCTGCAAATCAATCGGTCGTATAGACATAAGATTCCCCCCTTAGTCCGCGTATCCCAAAACAATTTTACCGTCCTTATTGATAAGCCTACAGCTCTTGATATCGTCCCTGACATGCATCATCGCATTACCGATAATAACCTTAACTCCGGAATGAATAGTTTCCTGCGCGCGAACCTCACCGCGCTGCTCTTGCAAATCCGGCAGCAGTTCATCAAGCCGCGCCTGTATTTCTTGCAATTTCTTAGCCAACATATTTTTTGTATGAAGGCACTTTATAAGATAAGCCTTTCTGTCCTCCGTCAACTCGCCCTTCTTGCTGATCGCTCCCAGCGTATCGACGATGTTTCCGATCTGCTCGTAATCCTTCGACGTTTTGTTATACGTCTCAGTCAGCTGGCGGTACTCTTCAACCGTATCGACCGAATGTCCTACCTCAATCTCCGTAACCGTAGCCATCATAGACCCGATTGTCCGCGCCGATACTTTGCTCCCGACGATTATCTTGCCGCCAACGAGCATTCCCTTCCTGCCAGAAAGCATCAACTCGCCTCCGCATTTTACATTACTATGTATAATGCTGTCCGCGTTAATGTTTCTTCCGGCTTCAAGGTTACAGTTTTCGATGTACTTTCCGTTAATGTCGCCGCCCGCTATTATCTCGGCCTTGTCGCCGCCTTTTACACCGCTGCCAAGAAACACATGGCTACCCGCTTTTATATACGCACCCTCGACGACGCCTTTTATCTCAATATTCCCGGCCGATATGACCTTAAAGCCAGTCAATACGTTCCCGTATACAATAACAGACCCCGTGAAATCAATATCACCCGTAGAGTTATCGACGTTCTCCTTAACCTCAAGCACCGGCGACACGCTGATTCTGCTGCCTTCCGCGATAATCTGCCCGCTAAGGCTTGCACGCAGCGTCAACCCATCCTCCGACAGCGATACGTTTTTACCCGCTGCAAAAGGTACAGCCGGTTTGCCCTTTCTGAAAGCTATTGGGTTTCCGTAAACGTCGGTACCGTCCTTGCCGTCAACCGGCGGCACTAAAAACGCCAGTACCTCATTCTCTTTACATATTTTTACAAGCTCCAGCTGTTTAAAATCAACCGAGCCGTCCTCGAGCAGCTTCGGCTTAGCCGTACCTGCCGACTTGTCAAAGTTATATTTCGTATAACCGTCCGTGCCGTTGACAGGCGGCGTTCCGCGCGCGACGACATACGGCGTCCCGTATTTTTTATTCTCCAATATATCCGGAAGCAACACTCTTTCGATGCCGTGAACTATGCCGATGGCGCTAAGCTTTTCTAAAACATCCTCAATCGTAGCGGGGGTAGCCTTCTTAGTCGGTTCAATGAATTTTACAAACGCTTCGAGCTTGTCTCTGCTCACTTCAATCGTAAACTCTTCTTTATTTTCCTTTATACGCATGTTCTGCGAAATACGCTTCGTAATCTTCGGCTCGTCGGACTTAAATATTTCGTTAATAGCCATGAAATCCAAATCCTCGACGCCATACATCTCTATAGCATCCAAAACATCTTTGCGTGAAACTTTCTTGTCGGATAGTGTGTTGTCTATGACAACGTACACGCCGTCCTCTTTTAACATAATGTCAACCGGAGAAGTATCATTTCCCAACATACTACCAACCCTCATATATTATTTTATGTATACATAATGAATTTATATCTGCCGAGCTTGGCTTGCAGCCGCCCTACAGCCTTAGAATGTATCTGCGAAATCCTCGATTCGGTAACGCCCATAACCTTGCTTATTTCTTTAAGCGTCAGCTCCTCAAAATAATACAGCGATATAACAAGCTTTTCTTTTTCGCTAAGCTTGTCGATTGCATCGGCCAGCATTTTTTTTATCTCTTGCAGCTCGTACAGCCGTTCCGGGCTTAGATTGTGCGCGTTGGATTTATCCGCCGGTAAAAACTCGGCCTCGTGATTCAATTCCAGATACTCGTCCAGCGAAATGACCGGGCTGACCTCGGAGTTTTTCGTCAGCTCCCTGACTTCGTCGATTGAAACATTAAGCTTTTCGGCAAGCTCAGCGTCGGAAGGTTCCCTTCCAAGCTGTGCTTCAAGCTCAGCGCTCGCGTTGTCTATAAGCTTATTCTTTTGGCGTAGCGTCCGAGGAACCCAGTCCAGCTTACGCAAATTATCAATAATCGCTCCCCTAATTCGGAGCGATGCGTACGTTTCAAATTTAACGCCTTTTTCCGTGTCAAACTTGTCGATCGCATCTATGAGACCGAACACACCGTATCCGATTAGGTCGTCGTATTCGACATGTGATCCGATGTGAGCGCTGATACGCCCCGCGACAAGCTTCACAAGATGCGCGTACTGCAAAATTAATTTTTCCTTCAAAGAAGGCGACTTTGTTCTGCCGTATTCCTTCCAAACTTTATCCATATTCTCCACGTGAAGTTGCCCTCCTTAGGCGACGCATGTTACGGTCTTAGCCGTTACGGTCATCGTCAGAATCTGCTTCGTCGGCACCGTCGTCCGCTTCATGATCCGCGTCGTCGTCCGCTTCATCCCCGAAATCAGCGTCTAACTCGTCGTCCAGATCGTCATAACCGCCTTCGTCACGATTCCTGCGATTCTTCTTTTTATTATCGCCATCATCTTCTTCTGATTCGACGTTTTCTTCCGTGAATACGTTTCGTTTTAAATACGACTTGACAATAAGCCCTATGAAATAAAATATTACAATAACAAATACCAAAAAATAAGCAAGCTGCGCCGCAGGAACCCCAGTATAAAGACCGGCTGCCGTAACAAAAATCGCCGCAAGAATGGTAATCATAATATGTATTTTGTCAAGCATCCGAATCATTCCTCATTTACAGTGTCTAGCATAGGATTTGTGTGACTGTTACAGTGTGTGGCTACCGTGACCGATTGTTTTTATAACAAAGCGGCCATCGTCTGCGTAAAGCTCAACGGTGCGGCCGTAGTCCGCTCCCGTGTCTCTGCCCAGTATAGGAATGCGCAACGCGCCAAGAATTTTTATAGTAGCTTCGACGTTTCTGTCGCCGATGCGCATACTCTCGTTAGTCGACGAAAAGGCGAACATCTGCGCGCCACCCGCGATTTTGGCTTTAAGCGCCTCGCGTCTGGCTCCGATTTTCACCATATCGTTAACGAGTTTAACCGCAGCGGTATCGGCAAACTTAGCTAGATTGGAGTTGTTTTGAATCTGCTTGCTGTCGGGCAACATAATGTGCGCCAACCCCGCTACCTTGTTGACTTGGTCGTATAGCGCTATCCCAACGCACGAACCCAAGCCGATAGTAGTTAACACACCGGGCGCCCTAGTAATATTCAAATCGGCCATGCCGACTACAATCATACTGTTTATCATTTTAAGCGACCCCTAATGAACTCATAATGACTTTAAACGAGGGCATATCCGGCACCAGCAGGAAAAACCCCGACACAGCCGTATTATCCACCGCCTGAAAAACTGTTTCGATGAGTAGCGCCTTATCGGACACCTTGCCGAACTCGATTGCGGGAACGCTCAGTATAGCGTTAGCCATGTCGATAGCCAGAAAAGGAACAGAAGGTTTGATAGCCTTGTTGGTAAGTCCGGAAAGCGAGCCAAGATAAGAGCTAGTCAAAATATTTGCAATCTCCTGAAACGCGGACTGATCCATCTCCGAGAACTCCTCAGTATCGGGGGCGAACCTGTTCATTACAATATTCAGGAGAGTGCGCGCGTTCTTGTGTTGAACTAGAAACATCATAATACCGTTAACATCGCCGGAAATTCCGACAAGCACGCTGACAACGAGCTGATCCGCCCCTCCAATAAATGTCGCTATGTCCTTGAACTCGACCATGTTGACAACAGGTACAGACATCGTTATTTTTTTGTTGAGCAATTTTGAAAGCGCGGTAACGGCGTTACCCGAGCCAATGCTACCGATTTCCTTTAGTACGTCGAAATGAATCCTGCCAAAATTGTCTAAGCTACCGAAGTTTTCCCCCATATTACCGCTCCTTCGCGTTTGTTTTTTGCAGCAGCTTCCTCTGCTCATTAAAAATAAACTGAAAAATCTTTTCCTGTTCAGTCTTTTGCATTCCAAAAAATCTTACGCGGTACTGATACTTAAAATTTGATTTCGGAAACGTTCTCTTGTCTATAATTCTCCCTACGGTTAAAAAATATTCCGTATTTAGTAAAATTACGCATTTAATCGTGTCGCCCACGTTGAGTATACCGTTCGTGATGAAACGGATACCGCCTGCCGATATATCTTTCGTAATGCCGTCGGTCATTTGACCGTCGGACGAATAGTCGCTTTCTACCTTCGTAAACTTCAAGGGCAACAGGCAGTTCAGCCGCCAATACTCACGCCGCTGCATTTTTTCGCCTTCAGAGAGAAGCAATATGTTCGTAAAAACAAGTCCGTCTTTTTTGACATAATCCATAACCTCTACGTCATACCTAAACATACCCTTCTCTGATATAACCAGAATCGAGTAAAGCTTTGTCTTATCCAGCGTCACAATGCGTCCGTAGTATATCGGCGCCTGAATCACCATATTATTTTTATCTACAATCTGCTCAACCTGACTGACGTACACCTTCTCGTCGTTTTCGTTTTTCATTGTTATTTCTATTCTGTCGCCAGTTTTTATAGATTCCGTCAATGTACTACCTCCTTGCGTAACCCGGCATTAACCAGGATTATTAAACACGTTGACAAGCTTTTTCATAAACGTCATAATCCCGCCCGGTCGGGCATTCTTTTTTACTTCCATGTTCAACAGCGCTTGAGCGATTGTGTCGATTGACTTTGCGCAATCCGACGACGGGAACAACAACGATACCGGTTGCTGCCGCTTGACCGCCTTTACGAGCGTGTTGTCATACGGTATTATACCTAGCTTCTGTACCTTTATATTTAAAAACTTTTCCGATACGAGGCTGAGCTTATTAAAAATATCCTCGCCTTCCTCGTAGCTGTCCGCCCTGTTTACAATAATCTTAAACTGCGGAATGTCAGGTTTTTCATCTCTTTGTGATTCTTCTTTTACGGTTTTTATTATGGCATACGCATCTGTTATCGAGGTTGGCTCCGGCGTCGTTATGAGTATCGTTTCGTTCGACGCCCTTACGAAATTAAGCACGGATTTGGAAATACCGGCACCCGTATCGATTAGTATTATATCCGACATCGAATCCAGCGCCGTAAAGCCCTGTATCAACACAGACATCTGCTTTTCGGACATATTGGCGAGATCGCTCATGCCCGAGCCGCCCGAGAGGAATTTTATATCGTTCGGCCCCGCCGTAAGCGCTTCCTCAATCGTAATCGTTCCGGACAGCACGTCACCGAACGTGTATTTTGGTATGATGCCAAGCAGTACCTCTATGTTCGCCAGACCAAAGTCGGCGTCGATAACTATTACCCTCTTGTCGTGCTTGGTAAGGTTTATTGCAAGATTGACGGCCAGATTAGTTTTTCCGACGCCGCCTTTTCCGCTTGTTATTGCGATAACGCGGCTCGAAACCGTAGGCAGCGTCAGTTCGTCAGTCTGTTTTGACTTAAATAAATCCCGAAGCTTGTTCGCTTGATCAGCCATTTCAGTTTCCTCCCAATCCCAATAAAGCCTTAGCTATTTTATCGGGGCGAACCAGTTCTATATCATCGGGAACGTTTTGCCCATTCGTCAAATAAGAAAGCCTCTTTCCTGTCAAGTAGCAGATATTAAGTATCGAACCTAAACAGTTCGTTTCGTCTGTCTTTGTAAAAATAATATTGAAGTCCGTTATCTCGGAATAAACGTTAACAATGTCCAACAAATCCTCAAACTTAGTCGAAACGCTAAGCACCAGAAAACGCTGGCTGTCCGGTACTTCGCTAAGCAATGTACCCAGCTCGCTAAGCGTCCCGTTATTCTTGTGAGAACGCCCCGCCGTGTCAATCAATATCTCATCGCTGACATATTTCATTGCGTTGATATAAGTCGTTATCTCGGACGGCTCGTATACAACGCCCACGTCTATGCCCAAAATCTCGGCGTAAGTCTTAAGCTGCTCAACTGCGGCCATTCTATACGTGTCGGCCGTAATAAGCCCTACCCTTACGTTTTCGTTTAAAATCAGTAACGAAGAAAGCTTAGCGATAGTCGTAGTTTTGCCGACACCCGTCGGTCCGATAAAAACAACACACTTCGGCGACTCTTCCTTAGTCCGCGGTACATCCAGCGCGGCAGGTTCACCCAAAATTTTTATGAGAGTGTTGTAAACTATCTTCACTACAAGGTTGATGTTAACCTTCTCGGTTTCGTCGATAGCGTTAACATCTTCGAGAACCTTATCCGCGATATCAGGCCTGACGCCCTGCTCAACGAGCGCGTTATAAAAAAGCTGAATCATAACGCTGTCGTATTTTCGCGCTGCGCTCGAAGCACCAAGAATCATCGAAATATTCAACTGCGAAACGGCTCTTTCAAGCAAATCCTCGGTTGAGGTCAGCTTGTTTTCGAGCTGTTTTATTTTTTCGTGTTGCTCGTTTATTCTTTTCTCGTTCAAGACATGCTCGGATTTGTCGATTATCTCGTTCGCGACGGCTTTATCGGGAGAAGGCTGCGAGGAAGACTGCGAACCAGTCAGCATTGCAGCGGGCGACGTGTTACCCGAAGGCTGCGCTGATTCGTCTTTTACCGGCTTGTCATCAAAAGCCGCCGTAACCTCAACCACCGGTTTACGAAAAAAAGCAAAAATCCCTTTCGGTTGCGTCCGTTTAATATTTAAAATCAACGCGTTCAAGCCCAGCTCCTGCTTAACCTTGTTAATGGCGTCCTGCTCTGTTCTGGCTTCGAATTTTTTTATTTTCACGCTAAGCTCACCATCCCTATCGATTGAATTTCAGCGGAAGGGTCTAACTCGTTGTAGCTCAAAACTATTAAATCCGGCGCGACCTGCTCAATCAGCCGCTTAAAATAAATCCTCACTATAGGCGACGTCAATATAATCGGCTGAACGCCCATCGACGACAGCTTACCTACTTCGGAATTGAGATTGTCAAAAATCTTCTGCGTAACATCAGGCTCAAGAGACAGGTATGAGCCTTGCTCCGTCTGCTGAATATGCCCCATAATCTGCTGTTCCAGCTCCGGATCAAGCGTAATAACCGTATTAACATCATTGTCTAAGAACCGTTTGGAAATCGCGCGTCGCAGCGCTTGTCGGACGTATTCCGTAAGCATATCGGTATCCCGCGTCATGCTCGCGTAGTCGGCCAGTGTTTCCAGTATCGATACCATATCGCGTATCGAGATGCCCTCACGCAACAGGTTCGCAAGAACCTTTTGAATCTCGCCGATAGACATGAGCTTCGGAATAAGCTCCTCGATGAGAATACCGTTCGCTTCTTTTACGTTGTCGATAAGCGCCTGTACATCCTGACGCGACAGCAGCTCGTTCAAATGCTTGCGGATAATCTCCGTCAAGTGCGTTGCGATTATAGCCGGTGGGTCGACGACTGTATACCCGAGCGCTTCGGCGCGTTCTCTCTGCGACTCCGATATCCACAGCGCCGGAAGTCCCAAATAAGGCTCAACCGTTTCAATACCGTCGATTTCTTCTTCGATATACCCCGGATTCATCGCCATATAGTGATCAAACAATATTTCGCCGCGCGCCACTTCGACACCCTTTATCATTATTCTGTAGACGTTAGGGTTGATTTTGATATCGTCTCTGATACGGATAATCGGCACAACAGCGCCAAGCTCGACAGCTATCTGCTGACGTATCATAACAACACGGTCAAGCAAATCGCCGCCCTGACTGGTGTCAACAAGAGGAATAAGACCATAACCGACATACAGTATTATCGGGTCGACCGTCAAGTACGACATAACACTGCCCGGACTGCGGATTTCCTCGGCTTCCGTGTCGTCGGCCGATATTTCTTCTTCAATAGATTCGACTTTTAAGCGTTTGTCAACTACTGAACCGTAAAACATTACCCCCAGTCCGAACGGCATAAAAATATACCAAGGCAGAGGAGTTAATCCAAGCAGTGCAATAACACCGCCGGAAATATACAAAACAAGAGGATTAGCCGTAAGCTGTTTAGCAAGCGCCGTTGTAATGTTCGCATCACTCGTCGCTTTTGTTACAAGCATACCGGTTGCTACAGCTATAAGTAACGACGGAATCTGACCGACCAGCCCATCACCGATCGTCATAACGGTATAAACCTGCGCGGCCTGTGCTATCGGCATTTTCGTGCCACCACCGATTCCCGTAGCGCCGATAATAATACCACCGATAACATTAATAAACGTAATGATTATACCGGCTATCGCATCGCCCTTTACGAACTTAACAGCACCGTCCATCGCTCCGTAGAAATTGGACTCGTCCTGAATCTTTTTACGTCTTGCCTTCGCTTCTTCGTCGTTTATTATGCCGGAGTTCAAGTCTGCGTCGATAGCCATCTGCTTACCGGGCATAGCGTCCAACGTAAATCTGGCTGTTACTTCCGCGACTCTTTCCGAACCTTTCGTAATAACCATAAAGTTAACAAGTACGATAATAAGGAAAATTATCCCACCGACGACGATATTACCGCCCGCAACGAAGTTACCGAACGTCTGAACAACCTTACCCGCGTTACCGAACAGTAAAATAGAACGTGTCGTCGAAACGTTAAGCGACAATCTATATATCGTCGTAACGAGCAAAATAGTCGGGAACAACGACATATCCAACGGTTCCTTTGAATATATAGCGTTAAGGATAATCAGAAGCGCAATAGCAATGTTCAACATAAGTAATGTGTCCAACACAATTGTTGGCACCGGAACAATTATAAATACAACAATCGCTATGATTATGCCACCAAGCATGGCTTCTCTTAATCTCATCAGGATGCCCCTTCATGCGCCGCATTCGCGGAGCTTAGACGTCTCATTTCTGGTAAATCCATTATACAACAAATCTAATAAATTTTCTATAAAATTATGACGCGTTTTCTTTTAATTTATAGACATACGCCAAAATTTCCGCGACCGCTTGATACAGTTCGGGCGGTATTTCCCTGCCTATGTCCACGTTTTCATAAATCGTACGAGCTAGGTACTTGTTCTCTATAATCTCTATGTTAGCTTCCGCGGCTTTTTCCTTTATTCTTTTAGCCAAGAAATCCGCACCCTTAGCCAGCAGTACCGGTGCAGTACCCGTGAGCCTGTCGTACCTCAGTGCGACTGCATAGTGCGTCGGGTTGGTTATGATTACGTCGGCCTTCGGGACGTCCTGCATCATACGCCGCATTGATACCTCCCGCATACGCCGTTTGATTTGCCCCTTGATTATCGGGTCGCCCTCCATGTTTTTATACTCGTCCTTGACTTCCTGCTTCGACATTTTTAACTGCTTCGAGTGTTTGAAACGTGTGTAAGCATAGTCAGCCACAGCCACGACTATGTAGTAACCCCCAACGGTAATACCCAGATCAACTATCAAATTAACTATGAAAACCGCCGCTTCAATCATATCCATATGAATAAGCGTCGGCACAAGCCGAATCGACTTGCTAACCTGCATGTAAATAACGGCCGCAATAACGCCGAACTTCAGCAGCGCCGTCAACAGATTAACAACTTGCCGAAAGCTGAACAGCCGCTTTACACCAGATATTATACTGAGCTTCGACAGCTTCGGCCGCAGAGGTTTAGTCGTCGGATGCCAGCCGACCTGCGCAAGATTCGTCACGACGCTAACAAGAACCGCAACGGCAAATATCGGCATAACAATTAAAATCGACTGCGTAAACAGATGAGCCACATATTTTGAGACGAAATCAATGCTAAAAACAACCTCAAGATCCTGTGCCAGCACAAAATCGGAATACATAACGCCAAGAAGCTTCTCGGACATGCCCGGCCCAAAAATCTTTATCGTAAAGAACACAAGAATGAACAAAAAAGCGTTGTTTATCTCGGTACTTTTCGCGACCTGACCTTCGCCGCGGCTTTCGCGCTTTTTCTTTTCGGTTGGCTTTTCAGTTTTTTCGCCCTCGAAAAAGCCAAGCTTCATCGGAATCAGTGGCTTATAGCTTCGTGGTGCGATGCCGTGTAATCTGCTTATTCTAATCATTGCGGCTTCATTCCCATTATAATATTTATTATGGCATTGTAAGAGTTTTCATACGTCAAATTATACATAGTAATAAGAATCGGCGCGAGAATGTAAATAAGCGTCAACCCAACGAGGATTTTTATCGGAACGCCGACTACAAACACGTTCATCTGCGGCACAGCCTTAGTTAGAATCCCAAGCGCGCTGTCAAGCACAAGAATCGAACCGACAACAGGCAGCGCTATTTTCACGCCGATAATAAAGAAGCTGACAATAGATTTTAGTGCTATATCGGCAAGGATGGCGTTACCTATAAGCACGGCGTTGCCGGGCGGCACGACCTTATAGCTATAAAAAAGGGCGCTTAAAAAAGAATTAAGCCCCCCGGTCTCAATAAATAGTGCCATTACAAAAAAGTAATAAATATTGCCGGTAATCGGCACTTGAATTTGGGAGACGGGGTCGAAAACGCTGACCATAGAGAAGCCGATCTGATAATCGAGCAGCTGGCCAGAAAAATATATGATCGAAAAAATCAAGTAGACGACATACCCCATCGTAAAACCAACAAAAAATTCTTTGACAATAAGAATGACAAAACCCGGCACGGTATTATAATAGAACACCTTTTCGACTACACCGGCAGCAAAAATTATGTAACTAGCGGCAAGCGAAAAGCCTATTTTAGAAATAACAGGAATGTTCGTACCGGCAAACACGGGGAAAATAATAAAAAAGCCAGTCATCCGTATAAAAATAAGCAAAAAAATATCCAGATTATCAAAAAACTGGATTAATAGTGAACTAGCGGCGGGATTCATAAAACACCTCTGATATACCGCCTCAGCGCGGCACTATATAGTAAGTTATGTTTTCCATTAGATTGACAGTATATTCCTTAAGAGTCGACAAAATAAACGGCCCAAAAATAATAATAGCGAACAATACCGCCAAAATCTTAGGAATAAAAGCGAGGGTCTGCTCCTGAATGGACGTAATCGTCTGAAACAGCGTAACGAGTACCCCGACTACAAGCCCCATAAGAAGCGGCGGAGCGGCGGCTTTAATAATAGTAAACAGGCCGTCCCTCATAATATCCAAAATAATATCCTGCGACAAATCGATTACACCACCTATCGAAACGTAGTAATAATAGTCTTAATAACAAGACTCCACCCGTCAACCATTACGAACAATAGTATTTTAAACGGAAGTGAAATCATAGCTGGCGGTAGCATCATCATACCCATAGCCATCAGGGTAGACGCGACGACCATGTCTACAACAATAAACGGTAAGTAAATAAGGAACCCGAATTTAAAGCCCTTAGTCATCTCCCCAAGAATAAAAGCGGGAATAAGAACACGAGACGGAATGTCCTCCTCGGTTTCATACGTTTGTCCTGCGAGTTCCGCGAACAGCGCTATATCCTTATCCTCAACCTGCCTGAGCATGAACGCCCGCACGGGCTTCATACCGGTCTCAATAGCCTGCTGCTGCGTCAGACGGCCTTCGGCGTACGGCTTGATAGCGTTGTTGTTTATGTCGGTAATAATATTGCCCATGAGAAAAAAAGTAAGAAACAGTGCCAAGCCGATAAGCACCTGACTGGGCGGCATCTGCTGCGTACCAAGCGCCGAGCGTATGAAATGCAAGCAAATAATAATACGTGTGAAGCACGTAAGCATAATGAGGATATAAGGCGCGACGGCGATTATTGTGATGAAAAAGAAGAGTTGTAGAGTAGAGGCGACTTGAGCGGGGTTATCGGTCTGACCGACCGATATATTGAAAGACGGAACGGGAACAGCCACCGGAGCAGCAGCGAAAGCGTTCACGCTTGTAAAAATCAGCGCACACGCAGCCACCGCAAAAAACAAAATCAAAACAAAGCCTTTTCTTTGAGTAAAAAGCTGCATAAAAAAACCCTTTCAACGCGTTTTCGATTTGAATGCTTCCAAATATTTTTCGAACGGGTGCTTAAAACTTCCTTCGCTTTGCGGCGCGGTAATGTCCTCCGGTGAAACCTCCGCCAAAAACGTAATACGCTCCTTAGTAACTCCCAGCAGCATACACTTTTCACCGGCCTTCACGAGCATAATGCTCATGTTCACGCCCATAGAAATAGTTTCGATAACGCGGATATTAGCGCCGTTCTGGGCGGATTTCTTCGCAGAAGCGATAAAGCGCGTAGAAAAATACGACAGCGCCAACACCAGCACAATCGCAAAAAAGATGTAAAAAAACTGGCCTATGGAGTTATAAGTTTTAGACCAGTTGTTTACACTTGTATTGTTTAATATATAGTACATCGCAAAGCCCATACTAACCTATAACCTTTTTGACAGCCTCCAAAACCCGGTCGGGCTGGAACGGCTTAACGATAAAGTCGCGCGCACCGGCTTGAATGGATTCGATAACCATAGCTTGCTGACCCATAGCGGAACACATAATAATGAGCGCGGAAGCATCTGCGGCCTTGATGGCCTTCGCGGCCTGAATGCCGTCCATTTCGGGCATTGTTATGTCCATTATGACGAGCTTCGGCTTAAGCTCTTTATATTTCTCTACGGCTTTGGCTCCGTTCTCGGCTTCCCCGACAACATTATAGCCATTTTTTGTAAGGACATCCTTCAACATCATACGCATAAAAGCGGCGTCATCTACCAAAAGAATAGAATTATCGGCCATTTAAAATCACTCCTCATAATAATATGAAACAAAATGTAAACTATCTGTTATATTCTTTTATCCACACTAATAATATCCGTTATCCTAATACCGAAATTCTCATCAATAACGACAACCTCCCCCTTAGCAACAAACTTGCCGTTAACGAGAATATCTATAGGTTCGCCGGCCAGTTTATCCAGCTCAACGATTGTTCCGGGCGTAAACTCAAGTATCTCCTTGATTTTCTTACGTGTGCGCCCAAGCTCAACCGTTACTTCAAGCGGCACATCCATTACTATATCTATGTTTTCCCTCTGCTGCATTACCGACGCCGGATCAAAGCTCTGGAACGCGGCAGGCGCTACATTAATGTTTTGGCTCGCAGCGGGCTGTGGATACGGCTGTTGGTACATCGGTTGCGGGTATGGCTGTGGGTACGGTTGCTGATACATCTGTGGATACGGTTGTTGTGGCTGCGGTGGATACGGCTGCTGGTACTGCTGTTCCGGATACGGCTGCTGATACGGCGCCTGTTGCGGTGCGCTAGGCGGCGGAGCCTGTGCGGCGGGTGCCGGTGGTGCCTGTTGCGGCGCTTCCT
>CAZJLW010000015.1:27981-32623 GCA_964546895.1 uncultured Eubacteriales bacterium
CTAGGCGGCGGAGCCTGTGCGGCGGGTGCCGGTGGTGCCTGTTGCGGCGCTTCCTTCTTAGGAGACGGTGCCGCGGTCGAAGCACTCATATCGTTTTTCAGCTGATCGACCATCGACTTAGCGAAGTCGATCGGCAGTATCTGCATTATCTCGCTGTTAACCAGCGTACCGATTTCCATTTTGAACGCAACGCAACATATTACGTCATCCGGCTCAAAGCCTATCGTGCTAAAAAACGTATCGTCGTTAAAATCCAAAATAAACGCACGCGGCGTATCAATATCAATTTTTGTCTTTATCATCGATGACAGGGAAGTCGAAGACGAACCTACCATCTGGTTCATCGCTTCGCCGATGGCGCTTAAATCAAGCTCAGTAAGCTCCTCATCTCCGGCGAAGTTACCGTCGCCGCCCATCATTAGATTCGCGATTATTTTTACATCGGTCTGCTTTAATATAAGTACATTGGAACCTTTAAGCCCAATGGTATAGTCAACCCGAATACCGACGCAAGGTCTGTCGTAGCTCTCCGACAACTGCTTCCATGTTTTTATGGAGACCTTCGGAGTAGTAATCCAAACCTTCTGGTTAAGCAGCGCAAACAGCGTCGTGGCAGAGGTACCCATGCTGATATTTCCGATTTCGCCGATAATATCCTTTTGTTCATCCGTCATCAAGCCATTGATATTATCCGGCGCCGAGCTTTCGTCGGGCGACGGCGGCAAACCACCACCTAACAAGGCGTCTATTTCAGCCTGAGATATTAAATCTCCCATTTGATCTATTCCTCCTTATCCAAGTACGTAGTAATCTGAATGGCGTTTTTACCTCTGCTGATGCCCGGCTTACCCTGAAACTTAAGTAAATTGCCCACCATTATGTTCAAATCGGAATTAATATACGAATCAAGAGTTATTACATCCCCGACCTGCAAGCTTACAAAATCACTTACCATGATATTCGTCTTACCGACGACGACCGAAACAGGAACCAAAGCCTTATCAAGCTGTTCCTCAATTTGATTTTTGTATTCGTTAGTGTCTTCGCTGTCGGTCTTGGCGTACCAGTATTTAGTATTAAGGCGCGGCATTATCGACTCCACTACCAAATACGGCAAGCAGAAATTCATTAGCCCCTCAGAGCTTCCGACCTTCATACTAAGAGTTACGAGAGCGCACATTTCGTTCGGTGAAAAAATCTGAGCAAATTGCGAATTTGTTTCAATTCTATCCAGCTTTGGGTTCAAATGCAAGACATTTTCCCAAGGCTGAACCAAAAAAGTAAGAATATTTGCGATAACACGATCCAGTAAAATCTTTTCGATTTCAGAAAAGTCCCTGATTTTTTTAAGAGAAAGTCCGGGGCCTCCTAATATTCTGTCTATTATCGAATACCCAAGGTTCGGCGACAGCTCGAGAATTATTGAGCCTTTAAGCGGCTGAAAATCTACCACGCTCAGAATAACCGGATTAACGAGGGAGTTGTTGAACTCGTTATATGTTTGCTGCTCGGCGCTGGCAACCTCTATAGTCGTAGTAGTTCTCAAATATCCGCTCAAAAACGAAGAAACCGAACGTGCAAAGTTATCAAAAATAATTTCGAGCGTCCTGAGCTGTTCTTTATTGAACTTCGGCGGCTTATAGAAGTTATAGTTCTTGGCCTCCTTGGCGTTAGCCTGAGGTTCGACACTTATGCTGGCCGTATCGCCGCTCGTTAGAGCGTTTAACAGTGCGTCTATCTCACTCTGAGATAAAATATCACCCAATTGCCGTCACCTGCCTTAAAGGGTTACTTTCCACATTTCATATTATTACCGTAAGTACCAATAATATTATACATTGTAACTATTGCGCAAAAAATTCAAAGAACGCAACTCCAACTATCAAGTTGGATTTATATTCCTCCTGAAACTTTGTTTTAAGTTCAGCAGCCACTACATCCTTTGCATCCGGTCTAGACATCTCTTGGTAAGTTTTACCCCTGATAACGGACTGTACAACATCTTTCGTAAGCGTTTCATTGGCTTGAATAAGAGCGATAATTTTCGGACTTTCTTTTTTGTCCGTATTATTGACTACAATACCGACGCCAATTTTTATAACATGCTCTTTGCCGTCAGCACCTTTCAAAAGATTACCCACCAGTGCTTCGCTCATATCTACAGTAGTAGTCTGCTCGACCGTCAACTGTGACGGGTCTGAATTCTTGTCGGCTTCAGCCTTTTTTTGATCGCCCAACAGTCTGAAGGCGTAAAAAGAAACTCCTCCGATTGTAATAAGCAACACAACCAAAAGGACAATAATTATAATCATCATTAATTTGTTCTTTTCCAAATTATCTCTCCTTTTTTAAAAATGGGCAGCAAGCCGACCTATTCGATAATTGTTGTGGTCTGTGGGTTCTTGGAATAATATGAGCTTACTATAGTTATTTCTACGCGTCTATTCTTGGCTTTATTAGCCGGTGTATCGTTCGGAGCTATTGGGTGGTACTCGCTCATGCCGACCGCCATAATACGCGTCGGATCAAAGCCCTTCTGTCGAAAATGATTACCGACCGCTATCGCTCTCGACGACGACAGATGCCAGTTATCCGGATAAATCGGCGAGTTTATCGGGTCGTTATCAGTGTGGCCTTCGATAACAATATCGTTATCGGCGTACTTAAGCAGCTCCTCAGCTACCATATCCAGCACGGGCAATATCTCACTGCGTAAACTCGCGCGCCCCGCATCGAACAGAATCCCATCCGCAAAACGCATTTTTATTGAGCTTTCCTGTACCTCAACTGATATTTTATCTTGTAAATTATTTTCCGCGAAATAAGTCTTAAACTCCGACGACATTTGATTTAACTCTTGCTGCGCGCTTGCTGCGGTTGCCGCTGCTTGCGTATTGTCGGAGTCGGACTCTATATCTGAGGGGGGTGTGCGTGGCATTTGTAAAATGCCGCTACCCAACAGATTGTTTATACCGTTCGAACCTACGTCCTGATTAAAGCTTATCGGAGTATTGGTAAAATAAGATGCCAGTGCTTGAAACTTATTAACATCCAGAGTGGACATAGCGTACAACAAAACGAAAAAGCACAACAGCAGCGTAACTAAATCACCATACGTAGACATATATTCCGGTGCGCCAGCCTTCGGCTCCTCGGGCTTTCTTGGAATAGCCATTATTCTTCACCTGCCGGTTTCGGTTTTTCCTCGCCAACGCTTCCTCTGAGTGTGGGCGACAGGAAGGCCTTAAGCTTTTCCTCTATAATTCTCGGGTTTTCGCCTGCCTGAATAGACAGTATTCCTTCTATCAAAACCTCTTTCATAAGCATTTCCTCGTTGCTGTAGGTTTTAAGCTTGCTCGCAACAGGGTTGGCGACAAAGTTAGAAATAAGCGAGCCGTAAAATGTAGTGATAAGAGCAACGGCCATCGAGGGGCCTAATTTACCGGGATCGCTCATGTCCATAAGCATAACGATAAGACCGATAAGCGTACCGACCATACCCCATGCAGGTGCCGACGACCCCAGAAATTCCCAAACACCTCTGACCTCTCCATGTCTTCCGTCTATGTATGACAATTCTGTAACCAAAATATTACGTACAAGCTCGGGATCAGTACCGTCGACGATGAGCATAATACCTTTTTGCAAAAACTTATCTTCCATATTAGTGGCAGCTTCTTCCAGAGAAAGAATGCCTTCTTTTCTCGCGAGATTGGCGAGCTGAATAATTTTTGTAATAGCCTCTGTAGAGTTAACCTGCTGAGGTTTAAATACATGGCCTATCGCCTTTAAAGAGTTAAGCACCTTTGGCAAAGGGAACGCAATGAACAACGCGGCAAACGTTCCGCCGATAGTTATCATGACAGACGGCATGTTAATAAAAATACCGGTTTTCCCAAGATCAAAGTTAGCGGATATAAGAATTGATGCGAGTATAAAAAACGTTCCCGATATAAATCCAATTAACGAACCCAGTTCCAAAATCAGTACCCTCTTTCTATATTATTAATCTAAAAAATACGTTCTGTAATAAATTTTTTCTTATAAGCAGTAATTCTTTCTATAATCTCGTGAACAGACTCCTTGGCAATAAACTTTCTGCCGGTAGTCATAGTAATCGTCGTGTCAGGTGTTAATTCGATGCACTCTATCAAATCGCAGTTAATAACCAATTCCTTATCATTTAAACGGGTAATTGTAATCATTAATCCTCCCTGCCTCGCAACCATTATACCATAATATTGGAAAAAATAAATAAAAAATTACAAAGATGGGGAGCCGTCGATTACGAAGGCTCCCCCGCAAACTAACGCTAACGCTTCAGGTTTACTAGCTCTTGAAGCATTTCATCGGATGAAGAAATAATTCTGGAGTTGGCCTGGAAGCCTCTTTGTGTTGTTATCATTTCCGTAAACTCAGCCGCTAGGTCAACGTTAGACATTTCCAGTACGCCGCCCATCAGGTCGCCCTCTTCGCCTACGCCGTCAAAGTCACCGGAGTTTGCAGTCGGAACGAACAGGTTGTTCCCAACCTTTTCAAGTCCCGGAGGATTCTTGAACTGTGCGAGTGGTACCTGGCCTAGGAGTTTTGTCAGGCCGTTTGTGTAGCGTCCGGTAATTTTTCCGTCAGGGCCAACGCTAAG
>CAZJLW010000015.1:32723-36917 GCA_964546895.1 uncultured Eubacteriales bacterium
TTTGTCGTCAATCTTCGTATCCCAGCCCATAAGTTTCAAGCCGTTCATCGAAATATTGCCCACGTCGTCCAAAATAAAATTACCGGCGCGTGTAAAATACTGCCCGCTGCTGTCGCCCACGACGAAGAACCCGTCGCCCTGAATCATAAGATCGAGCGGGTTATCGGTTCTTTGAGCTGCGCCCTGTGTCATAAGCTTATCTATCGAAGCGACGCTTGCGCCAAGACCGACTTGCATCGGGTTGGTGCCGCCCCGCTGTGTTGCGTTGTTGTGTCCGCTCGCGCCGCTAAGCGTCTGATTGAACACCTCTTTGAATGTTACACGGCTGGATTTGTAACCGACCGTATTTACATTGGAGATATTGTTAGCGATAACATCCATTTTGGTCTGGTGTATACGCAGTCCCGATACCCCCGAAAACATAGAACGCATCATAGTGTTGTGTCCCCCTAAAAGATATTTGCCGTAATACTTTCCGTACCCAAGCCCAGCCGTTTGGCTTGCTCGGGCGATCGTTGTTCCGGAAAGCGAGCCTCCGTTTAGGTCCGGCTTAAACGATTACGGCTCCGTCGATATTCGTAAAAACATTTCTCTGGTCGCGGTTCATTACCGTAATAACGGTACGGTTCTTAACGCTGACGACGAGCGCAACGTTATCAACCAGAATAAGTGAGTCGTTAATGCCCTTGGCTTTTGCTTCGGAAATACCGTCCATTACCCTGTTCATCTGGTCGCTGGACAAATCAACTTCCCGAGTATTAATACGCATGTTCGCGTGTTTCGTAAATTGAACCTGCCTGCTTAAAACCTCGCTAAAGCTTTGAGCGCTTTTTTTGTCGCTTTTGATGTCGTTGGTAATATTATTATTCTTCTGTGCTTCGGGTATTATTACTTTGGAATTAATTACCTGCAAATTATTTCACCAGCCCGCCTAATCAAACCGTCCCTGATTTGATGTCTTTATACTTCGTAAAAGAAAGCTCTTTCTCGCCGATTAACAAATAAGGAATGCCATCCTTGACCTTAACACCTGAAACGGTTCCCGAAACGGACTCCGTTTTGATTGTTTGCCCAACGAGCGCCAACGCGTCCGTTGCATAATTAATTTTCGTAACAAGCACTGATTTGTCGCCGATTTCGAGATAAGCCTTGTTATCCTTGATCGTAACACCTGAAACTGTCCCGCTAACGACAGAAACTTCGCCCGCGCTGTTTTTGATTTCAGCTGAAATTGCCCTACCCAAGAGTAAATTTTTATCCGCAACGGAAACGACTTCGGTTGCGAACAGCTCTTTCGTACCGATAACAAGAATCGGCTGGCTACCGTTGAATTTAATGTTGTCAACTTTACCCTCAATAAATTCCTTAGCTTCACCTTTTTCATCAATAACAAAGCCCTGAACATATTTTCCGACAAGTCCAAGTGTCTGTGTGTTTGCCAACAGGCTTGATATTCCGGCAAGCTGACTGGCTTGAGACGCCAAATCACTAACCGATAAAACCTTGTCAATCGGTACATCCTTCTCGTTAACATACAGATACGGTTCGCCGTTTTTCATTGTTACACCTGCAACAACACCGTCTACGTCCTCATATGTCTTTGTATTTTCGTTGTAAATCGTTGACGTAATTATTTTACCCAGCATAGCGTAACCCTGCTGCTGCATCATAGAGCGGCTCATGTTCTGCATTTGCTCGAGCGATGTAAACTGTGCCATCTGCGCTATGAATTCCTTGTCCTCCACAGGATTAAGCGGGTCTTGGTATTGAAGCTGCGTCGTAAGCAATCTTAAAAACGCATTTTTGTCCAGCGTGTTACTGGGCTGTCTGGTCGACTGCTGAGCGCTGGCCGCGTTAACAGCTTTCGCCACGTCAAACCATAAACCACTATCAGTTGGTTCTGTTGCCATTTAATCACCCCTACACGGTATAATCCAAAGCTCCTTCATGAGCTACGGAGCTGTCCGTTACTACTTCTTCGGTTTCTTCGACTTCTGCGCCGGAAATATGCTGCACCCTCCGAGCGTTTACAGCCGCCTGGCCGTTTCTCATAAAGCTTTCCATATTTCTTTGTTGGTCGTTTTGTGCATTATTCTGGTCTACTGCTACGGAAAGGTCTGATACTTCAAGCCCTTGCTGTTGTAACGAGTTTTTAAGCTGAGTAAAGTTCGCTTCGATTATTTCTTTTACACGTTGGTTTTCAGCTAAGAATTGCGCTGTTATAACTCCGTTTTCAAACGATACCTTTAACGTAACATCTCCGAGTTGTTCGGGGCGCAGTATCATCTTGATTTCCGAGACACCGCCCTTAACATCTACTTTAATCCTATCCATGATTTGATTAATGACGTCCTCGGTGTTCGTGCTTCTCGCAGCTTCTGCCCTGACAGCCGCAAACGTGTTTACGGTGCTCGTCTGCGAAGTGTTCACGTTGCCAGTAAATACCGCGTTGCTATCGAACGAACGTTGACCGGTGTTGTCTTGATGCGACGATGAATCCTCATTAAAATTGCTAAACGTTCCAGCCTTCGCTGCTTCGTTTTCGTAGAGCTTAACTACATCAGTGATTTGATTGTTCTGTGTCTGTGATGTCCTTGCAGCATCAGCGTTATCGTTAGCCCGAAGCGATTGCTCGTTGCCTACTAAAGCTTCTTTACCGGGTACATCACTTAAGTCCGCATTGTTAACAGCCCTTTGCATAACTGCGTCAATAGTTGCTTGCAGGTTCTCGTCAGTTGACTGCATTTCAGTAAAGCCCTCAAGACTAAGACCTTGGCTTTCAGCTGTTGTTAGCTCAGTAACCCGCAACGCGAGGTCGGAATAAATACCTGCTGCTTTACCAGCTTCCTCCATCATTCTCCCTATACCGGGGACATTAAGAAGCTGTACAGGCCCCGTCGCGTCAAACACTTTCTGCATAAATTCACTGAGCGCAGCTTTGTCCGTTAAATCCATCGCAGTCATGTTAAGACTGTTCAGAATCTGCGTAACTTCCTCAACCGGGATATTCAGTATCTTCGCAATACGCTGTGCTATGTCGTCGTTTGCGGCGTCGACCGAGTTTTGCAAGTCCTCATTTTTTAAATCCTCGTTGCGTAAATTGTCCTTAGAATTAGTTTTTTCTGCTTTGTTTGATTTGTCAGCTTTATTGTTTTCAGCTGTCTCGGTGGATTTTTTCGAAGCACTCGCGTTTTGCGCGTCAGATTTCGCTTTAGTTGCAGCGTTTTCGTTAACATCGCTGGATGGTTTTTCTACATCCTTTGGTGTAGTAGCAGCTTTGCTTGCAGTTTTCGCACGGTTTACAGCTACCGATTTATCCTTTCGCGGTTGTAGCTTCTGCTTATCAGTATTATTGAAAACACTTTCAAAGCTTTGGCTGGCTCTATCGTAAGCGTCAGGCTTTTTTTGCTTGTTCTTACTCGCGTCAGCAGAAAGGAAACTGTTTAGTGCCAATAGATTAATTGCCATAGTTCACCTTCTTTCTTTTATAAATATTTATAATGCACACCCTATTGCAAACTTATCAACCGGGTGACATTTTCTTAGCTACACTGGCAGCCTTTTTGGAATCCATCGCAGCCATAATAGCACCGGCGGATTGGCTGTCCATGCCTTTTAGGATCGTGACTACCAGGTTTAAATCTGTAGTCGACATCTCATTAAAAATTTTTGCCGCACTACCCTCGTCCATAGACGTAAACTTGCTTACGTAATCCTTTACTTCCTTAGACTGCGCGGTAGACGCAACGGCTTTTTGGTATAATACCGCTGCGTTCTCCGGATCGATACTTTTATAAAAAGCGGCGTACGCATTCGGATCTTTTTCTGCTATCATCTTATCAAACTCAGCTTTTTCTTGTTTGAATTGAAGCTGCCTTGCTTCAACCTCTTGCAGGGCCTGCAGCTGTGTTACGTACGCGGCGTTTTTGTCAGTCAAACTTTTAACCGTGTTTTTACTGTTATTAAGATCAGCCGTGAGTTGGTCTATTTTTTTTAGCAAATCCGCTTTTGACAAAGCGGTATTCGGATCGGACGGAGTAGCTTTAGGGTCAACGGACGTATCCGTTTGCGGCAACAGACCGCTCACGAACGGCACATTCTGTAAGGCTCCGGCGACATACTTATCCCTTAGTCCCAATACATTAAACCCTAAAACAGCCACACCGGCACCAACAACCAGCAACAACATAAAAA
>CAZJLW010000016.1:0-27448 GCA_964546895.1 uncultured Eubacteriales bacterium
TAACCGGCTTCTGTCAGGCTCGTCGCGTCCGCCATTGCGAACGGTACGTTAAGCAGCCGCGCCAAAGTCTGCGCGAGATGGGTTTTGCCGACGCCGGTCGGCCCCAGCATTAACACGTTACTTTTTTGAACCTCTATATCCTCAACACGTTCGTCGAGCGCAATGCGTTTGTAGTGATTGTAAACGGCGACGGACAGCGCTTTTTTCGCGTTGTCTTGACCGATAACGTATTCGTCCAAAATCGCACGGATTTCCTGCGGCTTAGGGATTTTGAAGTTATCGTCCGGGACATCTGCCATATCGGTTTTGTCGTCGAGTATGTCGAAGCACAGATCGACGCACTCGTCGCAGATATAAACGTTCGGCCCGGCTATTATTTTTCTTACCTGATCCTGCGTCTTGGAGCAGAAGGAGCAGCGTATCGTTCTTTTTTCATCGAGCTTTGTGGACATTGATGCATCTCCTTAAATGGTACTCAAGCCTTTGGGGGCTTAGTAATAACTTCGTCGATTATGCCGTACGCCTTCGCTTCATACGCGTCCATAAAATGATCGCGTTCGCTGTCCGCTACGACTTCCTCGTAGGACTTGCCGGTGTTTAAGGCGAGGATTTCGCTGAGTTTTTTCTTCGTCTTGATAATCTGCTCGGCGTGAATAGCAATATCGGTAGCCTGACCGCGCGCGCCGCTCGACGGCTGGTGAATCATTATCTCGGCGTTCGGCAGGGCGAAGCGTTTGCCCTTCTGTCCGCCGGAAAGCAGGAACGCGCCCATGCTGGCCGCAAGGCCGATGCATATCGTCGACACGTCCGACTTGATAAAGTTCATCGTATCGTAAATGGCGAATCCAGCCGAAACGGAACCGCCGGGGCTGTTGATGTAAAGGTTGATGTCCTTGCCGGGATCCTCGGCGTCAAGGAACAGCAGCTGCGCAACGACAAGGTTAGCCGTTACGTCCGTGACTTCCTCGCCCAAGAAAATGATCCGATCCTTTAAAAGTCTCGAAAAAATATCATAGGAACGTTCCCCGCGGTTTGTCTGTTCAATTACATATGGTACTAAGCTCATTAAGACCCTCCTGTATTCTATACTACATAGCAACCGCGCTGTCCGTAACAAGCTTTAGCGCGCGCTGTACGAGTATGTCATCATCAAGTTCCTTCTTGTTAACGTATTCCATATCGGCTTCGGATATGCGTTCGGCCGCATCGGGGCCGCCGTACGTCATGACCATGTTCTTGTAAGCCTCGAAACGCTCGGCGTCCGTAATCTCAAAGCCTTCCTTTTTGCCGACGGCCAGCAGCGCCATGCGCGACTTAACCTGGAACTCGGCAGTCTTTTTGAGATTCTCGCGGATTGTTTCTTCTGTCTGACCTGTCATTCTCAGGTAGTCTTCGAATTTCAGGTTGTAATAGCGCTGCGCATCGCGCGCCATATTATCAAGCAGCTCGTTCGTGCGATCCTCGTACATTACCTCGGGGATTTCGGCTACCAGCTTTTCCATTAACTGCTCTACGATTTGGTTCTGCTTATCTGCTTCGGCGTTGCGTTTTTTGTTGTCGCGCAGCTTTGTTATGATGTCGTTTCTGTATTCGTCCAGCGTGTCAAACTCCGAAACGTCCTGTGCGAACTCGTCGTTCTGCTCCGGCAGCTCTTTGAATTTGATTTCCTTGAGCTTAACCTTGAAAAGCGCGGGCTTTCCGGCTAAGGCAGGTGCATGGTACGCTTCCGGGAACATGACGTTAACGTCGAACTCGTCGCCCGTCGAATGCCCGGCTATCTGATCCTCGAAAGTATCGATAAAGCTATGAGTTCCAAGTACCAGCTCGTAATCCTCGGATTTGCCGCCGTCAAACGCTTCGCCGTCTACAAAGCCTTCGAAGTCAATTACAACCGTGTCTTTAAGCTGCGCCGGACGGTCGTCAACCGTTATAAGGCGGGAATTCTTTTCAAGGTCGGCGTTGATGCGCTCGTTGATTTCCTCGTCGGTCGGCTCCTCGTCGTACGGCTTGTACGTAAGCGCCATATAGCCGTCGATATCCGTCATCGGGTACGTCGTGACTTCAGCCGTGAACGATACGCCTTCTTCGACAGAGACTTTTTCTACATCTATTTGCGGCTTGGAAACGGCCTCAACATTAAGCTCTTCAAGCACATTCGCATAAGCGTCGCGCAGTACGAAATTTATCGCGTCGTCAAAAAGAATCTCCTTGCCGTAAAACTTCTCTACTACCTTCCGCGGAACTTTGCCTTTTCTGAAGCCCGACAGGTTTATTTTGCCTTTGATTTCGTTGTACGCGTGCTGCAAGCCCTTTTCAAACTCGGCGGCGTCCACCGCGAACGATAATTTAACCTTATTGATTCCGATATTCTCTAACGTAGACATTTTTGTCCTCCTGCTTTTATCATAAAATTTCCGTCGTCACGTCCGTAACTACGGCGTCTGTTTGTTCCTCGATAAACCTGACTACATTGCGGAGTATGCTGTCGGCGTGGCGGTTCTCGTTAGTCACACACGCGAAGCCGATTACGATCTGCTTATGGACGTCTTGCGCGTCCACCTCGGCTATGGATATATTGAATTTGTTACGGCAACGCTCGATCAGGCTTTTAACGACCATGCGCTTCTCTTTCAGGGAGTTTACCCATTCCGCATACAAATAAACAGTACAGCAGCCGATTATCATAAAATATTCCGCCTTACAATAAATATATATTCTCCGCTTCGCAAGCGCGTATGATTTCGTCCGGCCATACCGACGCGTGAACCTCGCCGATGTGCGCCTTCTCCAAGAAAATCATACAAATACGCGACTGTCCAAGTCCGCCGCCGATGGTAAGCGGCAGCTCGCCGTTTAGCACGCCCTGGTGGTACGGCAGTGACAGCCGATCCTCGCAGCCCGCGGCTTTTAGCTGGCTTAAGAGGGATTTCTCGTCGACGCGTATGCCCATCGATGTAATCTCGACCGAGCGTCCGAGCGGCGGATACCAAAACAGTATGTCGCCGTTTAAGCCCCAGTCGTCGTAATCGGGCGCGCGTCCGTCGTGCCGGTTGCCGGACGACAATTTGCCGCCTATTTGTGAGATGAACACGGCGCCGTGTTTCTTGGCAATCGCGTGCTCGCGCTCCTTCGGGGTCATGTCGCCGTACATATCCTCAAGCTCCTGCGCCGATATGAAAAAAATGTTTTCGGGCAGAAATTTTGTAAAGCAGGGATACAGGCCGGTTATGTATTCTTCTGTTTTTTTGAACACGCTGTAAATCTCAGTTACGGTTTGCTTCAAAAACTGGGTATTGCGCTGCTCTCTGGAAATTATTTTTTCCCAGTCCCACTGGTCGACGTACACGGAGTGCAGCTCATCCAAATCCTCGTCGCGCCGTATGGCGTTCATGTCTGTGTAAAGCCCCTTGCCCACCGCGAAGCCGTAACGCTTCAGCGCGGCACGTTTCCATTTAGCCAGCGAATGCACGATTTCAACGTCCTCGCCGGGGAAATCCTTTATGTCAAAATTGACGGGGCGTTCCGTTCCGTTAAGGTTGTCGTTTAGGCCGGAAGCCTTCACGACGAACAGCGGCGCGGATACTCGCGTCAAGTCAAGCTGCTCGGCCAGCGCCCGTTCGTAAAAATCCTTTATCTGCTTGATGGCTATTTCCGTTTCCATAATGTTCAGTTTCGGTGTATGGCTCATAATTTCCCTTCCCAAACCCTTTTATTTTCAAATGAACTCAATTATAATGCCAATAAGAGTAGTTTTCAATATTTTTTTCAATTATTTTATCCATTATATATTTTACGGCGGGTGTTTTTACATGACAAAAATAGCGATAATCGGCGGCGGCAGCGCGGGGCTGATGGCGGCGTGCGCGGCGGGACGGGCTTGCAGGGAGAATCGGGACGTGAGCATCACGATTTTCGAAGCCGCGGATCGTGTCGGAAAAAAGTTACTGAAAACCGGGAATGGCCGGTGTAACCTGACTAATATGGGGCTGGTTGGCGCTGATTGTGAGTTCGTAAAGCGAAAATACTTCGGCGAGCCGGAGTTTGTTGCGAGTGCGTTGAAGGTGTTTGGGGTTCCCGAGACGTTAGAGTTTTTTGAAAAGCTTGGGCTTGTGACGACGGTGGAGGACGGAGGAAGGGTTTATCCGAGATGCGGACAGGCTGCCGCGGTGCTTGATGTGCTTAGGAATGAGTTGGGGAGAATCGGTGTTGAGGTTGTTGCGGGGGTTGGGGTTAAGGCGGTACGGGGTGTGAGGGGTGGGTTTGTTTTAGAGGGGGACTGTGAGCGCCAGTTTGATAAGGTTATTGTTGCAACCGGTGGCGGAGCGGATGGGCTTGGGGTTTTACGGAAGCTTGGGCATACGGTAAAGCAGGTTTATCCGGCGCTTGTGCCGGTTAAGACGGATTTTAGATATAGTAAGACGCTTATGGGGATACGGGTTAACGCCGAGGCTTCGCTGTGGTGTGGCGGAGAAGAAGTGGCTGCCGAGTGCGGAGAGGTTTTGTTTACGGAGTATGGGCTTTCGGGGATACCGGTGTTGGATTTGTCCGGGCGGGTTGCGGCGATGGGTGCGGACGCACGCACAAGTGCGGCGCCTAGTTCGGGTTTGCAAGTTGTGTTAGATTTAATGCCGGAGATGACGGAAAGTGAATTGGCGGCGGTACTTACTGCGCGAAGGGACGGACTGGCGGAGCTGGACGTGGCTGAATTTTTTACAGGCATGTTTAATAGACGTGTGGGCAATGTTTTGTTTGAGTTGGCAGGAGTAAGTAGGGGCGACGAGCTGACGGAAGCCGAGCTTTTGCGGTTAGCCAAAGCTGTAAAGCATGTGAGAATGAACTGTACCGGGACTACCGGCTTCCCAAATGCGCAAGTTACAGGCGGCGGCTTGGCTTGCGGAGAGTTCGACGTGAATACTATGGAGTCTACAAAGTTCGCCGGACTGTATACTTGCGGTGAGGTCTTTGATGTTTACGGCGCGTGCGGCGGGTTTAATCTGCAATGGGCGTGGACGTCCGGTTGGTTGGCCGGGACTGCGGCGGCGGGAGTGCTGACGAGTTACGCCGATAAAGTGTAGGCGAAAATCCAGTCTTGTTTTTAAAAACACTTATAAAATAGTTATAGTTTCTAAAACCTGATAGCTTTGCTATTTCTTTTAAAGACAAGTCGGTATTATCCAAAAGCGTTTTGGATTTCGATATGCGAAGGTTGCATAAGTATTCTGTAAAAGACGTGTTTATGACGGCTTTAAAAAGCTTTGATATATACGGCTCCGATAATGAAGTAATGGTTGATATGTCAGTCAGTGATATATCATGCATATAGTTTTGATATATATACTCCAAAACCTGCTTAATAATAACAGGGTATTCCTCATGAACACCTATGCTACCGATATATGCATTATCAGAGAGGTTTATTATCACAAGTTCATTCTGTGCCTTCCTATAATAAAAGAGGATATTAGATAGTTCATCGCTAAATATACAGCAGTTATATACAGTCTTTATCTCCAATATCTTTTGTATATTAGAGCTAATAAGCGTTAGATACTTTTCTGCGAGCGCTTTTGTTTGCATACTATCTGCAATGTGGCTAAAATCAAAAACTATAACAAACTCCCCGTTTTGTGTGTAAATGACAAGTCCGTTTGATACCGTGTTAAATATGTTATGGCATATATTCATAACCGATTTTATCAACTGGTCACGTCGCTCGGGTTGCCCGTTTTGGGTAACACGAATAAACCCTAAAATCTGCATAACGACCAAAGCATGATTTTTTAGTATCATACTGCCTTGCTCAGATTTGGTTATTAGCTTGTCTTGGTTTGTTTCTGTTATGAGTAGCTCTATTTGCTTTGCCTTTGTCATCGTTTCGTATTGGCGTATTATTGCTTGATTGTCTTTCTGACGTGTAATCATCGAACGCACTTCATGTAGCTTGTTTTCGATTAAATCACGGTTTAATTCGTGCTTCAAAATATAGTCAATAGCACCAAATTTCATTATGGGTTTTACAAACTGAAAATTATCGTAGTTACTAAGCGCTAATATCTTGATATTTGGACTGTTCACACTTAGATGCTCCGCCACTTGTACACCGTTTAGGACGGGCATATCTATATCAAGAATGACAAGATGTGGAGACAGCTCGCTTGTAAGCTCTATGGCTGTCTTTCCGTTAAGCGCTTGCCCTACTATCATTACATCATCAATAGAGGATATAATGTCATTTAGCTCGTCTAGTACAAGCATGTCATCGTCTGCAAGTAATATTTTTAGCATGTCCACTCTCCTGTCAATCCATGATTTCATAGAGGATAAACAATAGTTACTACAGTGCTGCCTTTTGGCTGATTTGCTATGGTGAGATACGCTTTCTTGCCGTATTGCAACTCCAACCTGCCTTTGATGTTCTGTATGCCGATACTCAAATAGTGGTCATTGTTTATTGTGACATTGTTATTTATCTTTGCTAAATCATCGTCCGATATACCGCAACCGTTGTCGGTAACAGTAATAAATATCTGTTTATCATCAACCGAACGTACATCGACAGATATATCTAAAGCAGTTTGATCCGTGAAACCATGCTTAATACTGTTTTCTACCAAAGGCTGTAAAATCAGTTTTAGTATGCTATGCTGTTTTAGCTTTTCTTCTACACTGATGTTCAGGTTTATGTCACATAGTATACTATATCGTTTTATATTTACATAGCCTGTTACATATTCGAGTTCCTGTTCGATAGTGATAAATTCTCCGTCTGTTTTGCAAATGATTCTCAGTAGGTTTGAAAAGGAAGTAGATACATTTTCGATATTTTGAGTCCCTTGCAGACGTGCGAGGTATGTTATGGTTTTCATGGTGTTAAAAATCATATGAGGGTTTATCTGTGTTTGAAGTGCTATAAATTCCAAATGCCTCCTTTTTTCATCGTCCATTCGCAGTTTTTTTCGTGTTATAACAGCGGTAAATGCTACTGAAAGAACAACAACAACCGATATAAAAATCATGTTTTGCTCCAAAAATTTATCTGAGCTTTGATATGTATATCTCTCCGGGAGCAAAGCCAAAATATTTACGTTGTTGTTAGTTTTTTCATCTGATATGCATATATAGCTTTCGCCGTCCGAACGCAGTTTGTCTGAAAAAGCTGTATCCAAGCGCAACCTATCAAGTACCGACTCGGTCAATGTTTTGCTCGTTGTGTTTGTGTAAACCAACTCACTTGGCTTTTTATAGGCAAATATATGATAGTTTTCATTGTCGGATATTAATAGCTGACGGTTTAGGGCCTTATTATTTATTTCAACAATAACCACACCCAAAAACTTATTATCAACGATTATTTTTTTACCCATACCTACATAGTTCTCTGAGCTTGAACTAAGACTGCGGTCAAAAAAAACTATTGATTGATCTGATTTTATTATTTTTTGTACGTAGTCGCTGTACATATCTTGTATGATGCTTGCGTACGTGCTGTTTTGATATACGTGGTTATTATTGCCTATTACAATTATGGAATATTTTTTTTGCAGATTTTCTATGGGTGTAATAGACGTGAGTATATTCTCAACCTCTTGAATTTGCCTGTACCATTCGAAAGATACCGGCGGTTGAGGGTTTTGCAGATGAGATATTATCGTTTTGTTAGACATAGTTAGCAACAAAACATTTTCCATCTGCGATATACTCTGGTCAAGCTGTTGATTTATAATATCAATTTTTGCGGTAACGAACTCTTTTTCCTTTGTTTTTATTATTTCGATAGAGCTAAAGTACACGAGCAGTGTCAGAATAGTTATGGGTAGAAGTGATGTAATGAGTAAACCAATAAAAAACCTTGTAAAACTATCTTTTCTTTTTAGAGAACCCATATAGCATCTCCTTTTATATATTCGGCACTAATCATTATAGTATTCCAAAAAGGGGGCTGTTTTTTACAACAGCCCCCTTTTTAGAATCTTTATTTTGCCATGCGTGTAACGATATTTTCGATAGTCTCTTGATATTTTGCAAGCCCTAACTTATCAAGCTCCTTGACATAGTTATCCCACTCGGCATCTATGCCACCCTCAGTAAGCCACTTTACCTTAACTTTAGTTACATAATCGTCAATATCTTTACCGGTGCTAAGGATAAACTTACTTTCACTGGCATTCGGACGTAAGAACAATGAAGATTGTGTTTGATATTGTTCGTAATACTGCTTAGCTATTTGCATTTTGTTTTTGTCTTCGTCCATAACCGCTACTACCTTGCCCCAGTCAGAGCTTCTTATTAAACACGGAACATGGACAGGCGAGTTGGCATATCTAAATTCGCTATAAGATTTGCCTTGTGGTGTAGGAATGTAGTCAAGCATACCGCTTGAAGTTTTTGTAAGGCATACATCAACAGCACCTAAGAATAACTCGACAGATGTAGTAGGGTCAAAATGCTCATTCAGCCAACCCATAATAGCCGCTTCCTTACCTTTTGCACTTTGGGACACGACAAACTGTGTACCGTTGATATTACCGTTGCTTGCTCCATGATACCTCGCAACTATTTTGCCGTTTGGCCCTGCAAGCGGAGGTAAAATCACATAATCATCAAGCTTTTCTTTCGGCAAAACAAATGAAGAATCAAATGCGGCAAATGCACCCAAAATATTATCCGGATTGTTACCTTTTGCTGTTAGCATCTTTGTATCGGCAGTTGTAAAGCCTTCCTTATCCCATAATCCCTCTTGAACAAATTTTGAGAAAAACTTAATTGCATCACGGTATTCGGGCTTATTCGCAACGTATACGATTTTACCTTTTTCATCTTTGATGAAATGATTGACAGTATCGGTGTAACCAAACGAACCGAACAAATCAGTGTAGCTGAAATCATCTTTTGTGCTAAATGAGTATGGAATCTCATCTGCTTTGCCGTTACCGTTAGGGTCTTTTTCTTTAAACGCTTTCAACACTTTGTATAAATCGTCCGTTGTTTTTGGCACATCAAGTCCCAGCTTGTCAAGCCATTTTTTGTTTATGTACTGCAAAGCCTGTGTATATTGAACCGGTCGTTCTGCAGCGCGCCCTATGCTAAAAATCTTTCCTGTATCAGGGTCTACACATATACTTTTATAGTTGGGCATTTCTTTAAATACATCGTTAAGTCTTGGCGCATATTTTGGTATAAGGTCCGTCAAGTCAACAAGCATACCTTGAGAGGCGTACTTTGCCACATCAGTTGCGTTAAGAGCATTCATGTAAAAAACGTTCGGTAAGTCACCGCTGGCAATAACCAAGTTTTTCTTGTCTGGCCATGTAGCGTTATCGTATATTTGCCACTCAATCTCAACATTTGCTTTTTCATTCATTTTCTTGAAAACGTCCATATTGTTTGGGTTTCCATGCCAGTCATTTTTGAGAAATGTTACAGTAAATTTTGTCTTAGCCTTCGGTGCTGTCGTTGCTTTTGGGGTGGAGCTTGCTATTGCTTTCATAGAGGGGTTTGCTGATATTGCCAATGCCGCTGCCATAAATAATGCTGTTATTCTGCTCTTTTTCATACTTTTCATCCCTTTCAATTTTTTAAACTCAAGCTTCCCAAACAAAATATCAACCTTTGACTGCCCCTATCATTACTCCGCTCACAAAGTATCTCTGTACAAACGGGTAAAACATAAGCATGGGTACGCTTGAGATTATTACACAACCATATTTTAGTAAATCTACCAGCTGCTGCTTGTCGGCTACCGTAGTTGCATCGTCGGCAGTAGCCGCTAACGCTTGACTCTCTACAAGAATAGTACGCAGCACCAACTGTATGGGAAACTTCGTTTTATCGTTTATGTATATTAACGCTTCAAAGTAACTGTTCCAATGTCTCACTCCATAAAACAGTGCCATAACTGCAAGCAAAGACTTTGATAAAGGCAATGCTACGTAGAAAAAGAAACGTATGTAACCGCATCCGTCCAAGAAAGACGCTTCTTTGAGTTCCTCGGGTATACTGCCAATAAAAAATGACCGTGCAATGATGAGATTATACGTAGCAATAACTGTAGGTACAATCAAAGACCACATAGTATTCATCATTCCTAATCCTTTTACCACAAAGTACATAGGTATTATACCGCCGTAAAAATACATGGTAAACGTAGCAAGCTTCATGTACGCACCGCAAAACGGCAGCTCACGCCTCGAAAATGCAAACGCTAGCGGTACAGTAAATATCAGATTAAGTGACGTGCCCACTACGGTGTAGAGAACAGAGTTATAATAGGACTTCCATATAACAGCGTCCTTAAAAATCTTTTCGTATCCTTTAAAAGTAATATCCGCAGGCCAAAAAATAACTCGACCGTTATATATTGCCATAGGGTCACTGATTGAAGCAATAACGCAGAAATACAGTGGATAAACTATAATAAAAGTACAAATTATAAAAAAAGTCACATTTATTATGTCAAACCAAAAGTCAAAACGAGACTTGCGTTTGAACATTTTAGCTACCATAAAGACACCTCACTCATTTTCTTGCTTAGTTTATTTACTAAAATAAGTATAACGAAATTGATAGATGCCTGAAAAAATTCAATCGCAGCGGCAAAGCTAAAATCACCGTCGATAAGTCCGCGTTTGTATGTATACGTTGCTATTACCTCTGACACATCAAGATTTATTGAGTTTTGCATGAGGTAAGATTTATCAAAGCCGATACTGAGTAACTGTCCTGCTGAGAGAATAAGCATAGTCATTATCGTTGGAATGATGCATGGCAAATCAACGTATAAGATTCTGTCAACACGATTGGCTCCGTCTACTATTGCTGCTTCATGTAGCTCGGGGCTTACAGCCGACAGTGCGGCGATATATATGACAGCTGACCAGCCGCAGTTTTGCCATATTCCTGATAACACGTAAACCCAAACATACATCTTTTTTTCTGCCATAAAGAAAATAGGTTCCATGCCCATAGACTTTATAACTATGTTTATCACTCCGCTGTATGGCGAGAGCATAGTATACATAATACCGATAAGAACTACTGTAGATACAAAATGAGGAGCGTATGTAATAGTTTGTATAACTCGTTTAAACCTTTTGCTTGTTAGCTGATTGAGTAGTACCGCAAGTAAAATAGGAAAAGGAAACCCGATAGCAAGGTTTAGAAGATTTATTGATAACGTGTTGCGAATAAGCGTATAAAACATCGGTGACGACACAAAACGTCTAAAGTTTTCAAGCCCTACCCACGGGCTTTTCCAAAAACCCAAAAAAGGTGAAAAGTCACGAAACGCAATCTGAGACCCATATATTGGATAGTATTTAAAGACGACATAATAAATAATGCCTGGAATAATAAAGAGATACAATGATTTTGTATCGTTAAAACGTTTAATAAAATCATTTTTCTTATTCAACTAGCCACCTCCAACCTCCATACTTATATGACAATCATATTACAGCTTTTTTAGTTTGCAACTACAAATTTTTAATATATTACTATAAAAATATAATGTATTTATGTATTGCGTTTGCGCAGCAGAAACCTTCCGGCACGGGTAAACTCTAGGTACGAACAAACCCGCTCTGCCATAAAAAACCGGCCATCCAAGAATATCCGCGCCTGAAGGATTCATATTCAAACTTTTTTCATGTCAATATTTCGCGAAAAGCGTATCTCAAAAAGCTTCTTAGCAGCTGCGCTTCCGACGGCGCGGAGCGGGTGTAGTTTTTGCAATAGACTCAATCGAATCCAATATATCATTTATAACTACAATATCGCCCAATTCATTTTCCGGTGTGGAAGTAATCTCTTCATTATTCTCAATAGCATTATAGAAGTTCATCAGCTCATTATAATACCCCTGCCCGGGCGTATACGACAGCACGCTATGCGTTCCGTCTTTGAGCGAAAGGTTCACGAAGCCGCAATCCTTTTCCTCAAGATAGATTTCGCCCTCAGTACCGAAAATTCTAAACCCGACAAGCGGGCGCTGGGTTTCCTTTGCGATATTGAAGTAGCTGTAATGCCCCGTTACGCCGCCGCTAAACATCAGCAACGTATTAATACACGAATACGGGCAGAAGTCGGCCTCGGTCGGTCGCCCAGCCGCAAAGACCTGCTCAACTTCCCCAAACAAATGCCGCATTCTGGCGATGTTGTGAACGCCCGAATCCAAGAAAATCCCGCCGCGGAAATCCGGATGCTGCCGCCATTCCTTAGCCGCAAACGAGTCTTTATGCATATCAAGCTGGAACTCGCACACGTTGTTGTCTATGAAATATACGACGTTGCCGATTTTGCGTTCGTCGATCAACTTTTTAATGATTGCCGTGCCTTCGTCGTAGCGCATGTTCTCCGCCACGAGTACCTTCTTGCGCTTCGACAGCTTTATAAGCTCCTGCGCGCCCTTTTCCGTCGCCGCGAATGGCTTCTCGGCGATTATCGACAGCCCTTTTTCAAGCGCGGCCTTCGCCACGTTGTAATTTTCCTCGATCGGTACCATAATAAGCACCGCGTCGAGCGTCTCCGTCGTTATCATTTTATTGTAGTCTGTATATATCTTGTTAGGTTGAAGCTGTGCCATCTCTGCGGCTTTTTGAGCCTTTTGCATATCGACGTCGCACACGGCGATTATATTTATTTTACCCTTAAGCCGCATAAGCGCGTCGTAGTGCAGACGCTCCCATGCCATGCCAAGTCCGATTATTCCCAGTTTAACCATTGTTACCCTCCTTCTTTACATTTAGGGAAGCGCGTATTTGCATCGCTTCCTTATATAAATGTATGTTTATTTTTCTGCAAAACGCAAAAAATATTCTCGGCAGAGTTGTGTTTGTTGCGGTATGGTTGTATATTAATGGCTTATAGGATTAAAACGGAGTGGTTTTAATGGAGTATAGGCATTGCGAAAATAGAAATTTTGAGGACTTGGCTTGTGGCAGAGTGATTATTCACAGAACTGGCTTTCCGAACTTCCCGGTAAGGCTCGCGCATGAAATTTTTAACAGATGCATGGACTATTTGGGCTGCCCGGATGATGGTTGCATTTACGACCCGTGCTGCGGCGGCGGGTATCTGCTAACCGTGCTTGGATTTTTAAACACCAGCGTGATAAAAACAATAGTAGCATCCGATATTAACGACGATGCTTTACTGGTCGCGCGTGAGAATTTGTCACTACTTAATATTCCCGGACTTGAACGGAGAATACAACAGTTGAGCAGCCTATTTTCGCAGCATAACAAAGCTTCGCATTTAGAAGCGGTAGACAGCGCAGGGAGATTGCTGTCTATAATAAAAGAAGCCCCGCACGAAATAAAATGCGAGGCGTTTAACGCCGATATTTTGTCCGATAACCCGCTGCGCGACAAAAATTTCAAAGCCGACATCGTTTTCGTTGATGTCCCGTACGGAAATCTGGTTTCGTGGCAGCGTGAAAGCGTTGATTTCAATTTGCTCGATAATCTATTACCGGTATTAAACGAGAAATCCATAGTCGCAATATGCTCGGACAAGTCACAAAAATTCAAATCCGAACACTTCCAAAGCCTAGAAAAACAACTAATAGGCAAGCGCAAATTCCAAATATTCAGACCGATTTTTTGAAAAAAAAGGGGAGCGACAAAACTCAATCCGAGTTTTCGCTCCCCTTTTTGTATTGACGCACTCATCTTTTTTTCATTAACCCCATCATTACCCATGCCGGCACAACCCCCACCGTCAGCAACCCGGCAAGCACGAGCAGCACACCGTTATAGCTACCGGTAGCCCCGTACGTAAAAGCCGTGAACGCGGGCCCAGCGAGACCGGCGACAGCCCAAGCGGTCAGCACACGTCCGAGAATCGCACTGATGTTCAGATTTCCGAACACGTCGCTGAGATAAGCCGGTATGCACGAAAAACCGCCGCCGTAGCAGGTTACGATTACGCAGAGCAGCACTTCCAGAACAATAGCGCTGCGACTGAAATACATGCAGACGAAGCAAAAAATTTGCAACAAGAAGAATCCGGTGTACACAAGCGGTCTTCCCAAGTAATCCGAGAGCGACGCCCAAAATATTCTGCCCACCCCGTTGAACAGCGCCATTAATCCGACAACGGCAGCGGCGGCCGCCGGAAGCAACGCGACCTCATCCTGTAAAAACGGCGACGTCACCGATATCAGCGAGATACCCGCGGTTATATTAATGAACAGCATAGCCCACAGCAGATAAAATTCCTTCGTGCGAACCGCTTGCCCGACGGTGAACTGCCGCGGCTGTGCGCCTGACGCCGCTTGTGCGCCGTAGCTTTCCGGCGGCGGTTGTATGAGCTGTGACGCGGCGAACATTACCGCCATGTACACGATGCCCATTACAAAAAACGTTTTCGAAACGCCGATGATGCCGAACAGATAATTAAACAACGGCCCGGCGATAGTCCCGGCGAAGCCGAAGCCCATTACCGAAATACCCGTCGCTACACCTTTGCGGTCGTAAAACCACTTGACGAGCGTCTTGACCGGCGCGATGTACCCGACGCCAAGCCCAACCCCGCCGACTACCCCATAGAAAAAATAAAGCAGCGGCACGCTTCCCAATCGTATAGCAAGCCCCGTACCAAGCAGCCCAACACCAAAGCAGCCCGCCGAAATCCGTGCCGCAGTTTTTGGCCCCTTCTTTTCTGCAAACGAACCGAGCAACGCCGCCGACATTCCCAAAATAAAAATCGCAATACTAAACGTCCATTGTACCGCTGTAAGGCTTACCCCCATTGTTTGCATAATCGGCTTTGTCACGACCGACCACGCATAAACCGAACCGATACAGATGTGTATCATAACCGCCGGTAAAGCTCCGCGTATCCAACGCTGTCCCATAAAAATTACCCTCCATAATCGTAATCGAAGAAATTTATAAAGAACGGCGCGTATGCGCCGTTCTTTAGTAGGTTCCGGTATCTGCTCCATGCGGAGGTTTGTATTTAATACTAAATTTAATACTTCCCGAAATCCGATTTGTTATAATCAGCCGCGCCTGACGGTATTTTTGCTTTCACCGACGCTTTGAGATGAACAGGAGTCGGAGAACTGCTGTCGTAAGCCGATGGCTTAGTTACTGCCGGTCTTACAAAGTCAGGTTTGTTCGTCGTGGCATTTGCCGTAGCGGGTTTAGCGGAAGACGGTTTAGCTGCCGATACAGCGCTTACCGACTTCACTGCTGACGGCGTGGCCGACGTTATCCCTGTCGGTTTTACGGAAGGCGCCGCTTTCGACGTCATCGTAACCGACGGTTTAGCCGTAACAGGCTTAACACCAATCGGTTTAACAGCAACAGGCTTAACAGCAACCGGTTTAACTTCCGACGGGCTTCCCACTGTAGGCTTGCCAACAGTTGACTCGTCCGAATAAGAATAAATTACCGCCGCTGGCGCTTTATTTTCCGAGGAATAATTGCGCGTTCCCGAGCTATCATATGTCGGCTTGCGTGAACCGCCCGACGCTGAGTAAGCAGATAACGAACGCCCTGCCACTGCTGAACCTCCCGCCGACGACATGCTTCCCGACCTAACCCCGCCAGCCTTCCTCAGCCTAAACTTCGAGACCATATTCTTAAACAGCTCGGACTGACTGTGCAGCTCCTCGGCCGACGAGGCCTGTTGCTCCGACGTGGACGTATTAGCCCGCGCCAAGTCCGATATACGCATTACACCCGTCGTCATTTGCTTAATCGCTTCGTCCTGCTTGCTTGACGACTCCGTTACGCCAACCATTATGACAGATATTTCATCGATAACCGAAACCATCTGCCCAAGAGTATGTGACGTCTTCGTTGCGATTTTAATACCGTCGTCTACCTTAGACATGCTGCCCTGAATAAGCTTAGTCGTTTCGTCGGCGGCCTGCTTGCTCCTATCGGCCAGCATACGCACCTCCTCGGCTACGACGGCGAAGCCTTTACCTGCTGCCCCGGCGCGCGCCGCTTCGACTGCTGCGTTAAGCGCCAGCAGGTTCGTCTGGAACGATATATCCTGTATAACCTTGATAATCTTCGAAATATTAGAAGACGCGGCGTTTATTTCGTCCATCGCCGTAAGCATGTTGCTCATTTCCTGCGAGCTTAGCGCTGCGTTTTCCTTCGATGCTACGACCTTGACGTTAGCGCTGTTTACGGTTTCGGAATTACTACGGGTTTGAGCCGATATCGTCTCGAGCGTATTGAGCAACTCCGAAACGTACGTAGCTTGCTCGGACGCACCGTTCGCAAGTGTTTGGCTTGAGTCGGACATAAACGACGCGCCGTCTGCTACCGTAAGAGCCGAAGCATTAATATCGTCGAGCGTCCCGTTCAGCATTTCGATAATGGCATTAAGCGCAGTTTTTATCGGCGCGAAATCACCGACGTATGCATTCTTGACTTCCAAGTCAAAGTTGCTATTCGACATCTCACTCAGAATAAACGAAATCTCCTTAATATAACTGCCAATCGTATCGGCAAGCCCGTTAGCGCAGGATTTTAATCCGTTGTAATCGCCTTTAAATTCCCGGGTAATACGAGCGCTAAGATTCCCCTTAGAAACGCCGTCAAGAAATCCCAGCGACTCGGAAAAATTAGTCATCAGCTCGTCGAAGAAGTGATTAAACTTAGCGGCATGTACGGCGAAGCCCGCACTGTATCTAGTCAAGTCGACACGCGTAGCGAACTTACCGTTTGTGAGCGCATCGTCAATAGCCGCGATATCGCTAACCAACGCCGAAAGCTCATTCTTAAGCTTCTCGACAGGCTGCTTAACAGCATCACTCTGCTCCGCTGACGCCTTAAAATCAAAACGCCCGTCGGATAGCTTCGCAACGCTGTCGGTTACAAAAGCCAAGTCACCCGCGATTTTGCCATAGGCGGCGTTAAACTTTTTAGCAAGCGCACCCATGTCGTTTTTATAAGCGTCCGCGCGTAGCGTAGCACTCGCGTTGCCCTTCGAAATATACTCGTCGCACACAGCGCCCAGCTCGCCCGTAAAATCGACCGTCTTGTCAGTGGCAAGCGCGATAACCCGCGTCAGCTCGCCTACTTCGTCCAAGCGGTTAGTAGATTCCATACGCGTCAGCTTGCCGTCGGCCAGCCCGCGCAGGTACTCCGTAAGCTGTCTTACCGGAATCTCAAAATCCATCGCAAGCGACGTCGCCTTCACGAACCCAATAAGAGAACACAGCACCGTCATAACGAGCAAGTAAATAATCGAACCGTTAACCGATTTTGAAACCTTACCGGAGCTGTCCTTCAAGTCGGTCGCGACCTGCGACAGCGCGCTTATCGTAGCGGGGTCGGCTTTGGCGGCCGTCAGTGTCGACACGGCGGCGGACAACTTGGCGGAGTTGGCGGTGATTACGTCGGAATATGATTTGTCAATAACAGCAAACCGCATAGCGCTATACAACAGCGCCATGACCGTGATAACACCGAAAACGAAAAACGCGAACCGCACCCTGGCGCGTATCGTCCGGCTAAGAAAACTCAACATCAAATCACCTCGCTAATTTTATACAAACGCTGAAAGACTCTTTTCGATATCGGCCTCGTCGTCGGACGGGACAGTCGCTGCTTCGTACAGCTCCCATTCCTCCTCGTGCGTTACGGCTTGACCGGGTTCGAGCAGTGTCATTTCGCCAAGCGTTTCCATTTCCAGCATTTTACCGTTTGTGTAAGTCTCGTACGAGCAGCCGTTGTCCGGATAGAAGCCCGAATCCTCCGGCTCGAAGAACTTAAAGAAAACCTGACCTTTATTGAAATAAGCCGCATAGCCATTTTCATTATTAATACCGAACTTGAACGGCTCGGCCATATCCGAGCGCTGCGTGAGCGTGATGTACTTCTTGCCCCAGCGGACGCGTGTATCGGCCATGTTGGAATAATCCCACAGCGAAATGCTGCGGTTTAAAAGCAGACCCGTTTGACGCGACGGCATCGGCACTACTTCCTTGCCACCGGCGGCCATCATCGTAATACACCACGGCGCAAGCTCGATATCCCATACACCGCAGTTTTTGATAACGTGCGAAAGCTTAACGACCGGAGCGTCCTCCATGAGCTGGATGTTCATAATTTTTTGGATGTTATTGACGCGTTCGACGGGCGCTACGAAAGATACGCCGTTTTCGATTTCGTGATACTCAACTGCGGCGCTGTCCGGATAGTAGCAGCGCGGCAGGATTTCCGGTGCAATCCAAATTCTGTGGCCGCCGTACAGCTTCAGGCAGTCGCCGCCGTAGACCTCTTGCGGCTCGCCGAGTGTGGTTTTGTCGGTATCGTTGAAGAACATGTTCTCCATGCCGACCCTCGCGAAATGTATTACACGCGGTCCGAAATCAATCGTTACATGCAGTTCGATAGTGCCGTTGGACATTTTAACGCAGTTGCCGAACGTTTTGTCGGTGAATCTTGAAATTTCAATCATACATATCCCTCCGTAGCTGCTCTGCAGAAATTATTAATATTTTCAGTAATTATATACCAAGCGTTTCATTATTACAATAACGATTGCGCATCGCCGAAAAACAAACGCCGCGGCTTGACAGCGGCGGCGTTTCGTGGCTAAAATTAATCTGCTATATAGGCAGCATTAATGTTTCACAAAACAAAACATTAACGCCCTCCTATAAACAGAGGAAAATATTCGGCACTAAACCGATTGAAATTTGGAAATGTTTAGTGCCGAATATATAGGACGAGCAGCGTCCGACACGAAAGGAGCGATTCACATCAAAAAACTTCTAACAGAGTTCAAAGCCTTCGCCCTGCGCGGGAACGTCATGGACTTAGCGGTGGGTATACTAATCGGCGGTGCGTTCTCGGGGCTGGTAACGTCCCTCACCCAGAATATCATCTCACCGATAATCGGAATGTTCGGCGGAATCGATTTCAGCGGCTACGTACTAACAATCAACGGCACGGACATAAAATACGGTGCGTTCATCACGGCCGTCATAAACTTCCTAATAATGGCCATGATAGTATTCATGCTAGTAAAAGTGATGCGCGCTCTAGAAAGCTCACTTTCAGCCAAGTCGCCCGCCCCACCAAAAACCAAGCCCTGTCCTTTCTGCTTCACCGAAATCAAACCGGCCGCAACCCGCTGCCCTAACTGCACGTCAATGCTTACAGAACAGAGTACATAATAACTGTTGTTTTTAAATGCTGTTCATATTTTTCGAAACGGTAATAGAATAATTAGACACGGATTTAAAGGATTTACACGGATTTTCACGGATTTTGTAAAACCGACGACGATTACATTACTACTTTAGAAAAGAAGCAAACTTTTACAGAATCATTGTATAATTAATTAAATCTGTGAAAATCCGTGAGAATCCGTTAAATCCGTGTCTAATGATTTTTATCTTTCCACACACCATTAAAAATGTTATTTCCTTTCCAATTTATTTGGATTGGGCTAAAAAAAGGCTATATCACGTAAAACCAACGGGGGAAGGAAACTTTTTTTCAAAAAAGTTTCCTTCCCCCAAGGTCTTAACACGATATAGCCTTTTTATATAGCCGTATACATCAACCACAGAACCCAAGCGCCGCATCCGAAGCCGAAGCCGCGTCCGGCATGTAGCAGTCCGCGCCGATCGAATCACAAAATTTCTGAGTAATGGGAGCGCCGCCTACCATGATTTTGAATTTTTCGCGTACGCCGCGCTCGTTGGCCAGGTCGACTACGGCTTTCATTTCGCTCATTGTAGTCGTGAGAAGCGCCGAGCAGCAGATTATGTTGGCGTTGTTTTCGATTGCGGCATCGAGGAACTGATCGGCCGTTACGTTTACACCTAAATCTACTACTGAAAGCCCCTTGCCCTCGAGCATCATTTTTACGAGATTCTTGCCGATATCGTGCAAGTCGCCCTTGACGGTGCCGATTACGGCGGTGCCTTTTGCCTTTACGTCGGCGGCGGCTAAGTGCGGCTTGAGTACGGCCACACCGGCGTTCATCGCACGTGCGGCGATAAGTACCTCAGGTACGAATACCTCGTTGTTCTTGAACTTCTCGCCTATTATGCTCATACCGCTAAGAAGCCCCTGCTCCAAAATATCCTTGGCCGGTACGCCTTCGTTAATGGCTTGCTCGACCAACTCTTTAACCTTGGGCGCGCGTCCGGCTTGCAAAAGCTCACTGATCTGATTCAAAAGTTCCATTCTACCCCACTCCTTAATTGTTGGATTTTATAGATACCATATAGGCGGCATTAATGTTTCACAAAACGAAACATTAACGCCCCCCTATAAACATCGGAAAATATTCGGCACTAAACCGATTGGAATATTACAATGTTTAGTGCCGAATATATAGTTTTCCGGTATTTTATACTTTTACCGAACGTACGTCAATAGCGGCCGTAGGTTTTGGCCAGCTCGACCATGCGGTGCGCTTTGCCGAGCGGCGCGTTGGCCGGATATTCGCAACCCGTCCCGAGAATAAAACCACCGCCCTTTTTGAAAATGTCTATCTGTTTGCGGCAGGCGTCGTCCCATTCCTCGTCGGTTGAGGTTATCGCAAGCGACGGCGTAACGCAACCGATAAGCGTTATCTGACTGCCGTATTTTTCCTTGCACTCGCGGTAGTCCTTGCAATCGTCCGGCGGATATAAGAACGAAATCGCGATCGGGTTCATATATTTTATCTGCGCGTCGAAGTAAATCCGCTCGCCGCAGTTGTGAATCATAACGGCGACACCGCGCTCGTGGCATATATCGGCAAGCTCTTTTACGAAAGGCCCCTCGGCATCTTCCCACATTGCCTTCGACATAATCGAGCCGGACGCGTACAGCGTGTCGAGCATAACCGCGTCAACGCCCGTGTCGATGATGGCGTTCACGTAATCCTTAAGCGTTTCGGTTACGCAGCGCATAGCGTGTTTCACCGCGTCCAAGTCGTCGTATAAGTCCATGTACATATCCTGCTGGTTGCGAAGCATCGACAGCACGCCCAGCGGGCCGAACACGAACGCGACGATCGGTTTTTCATTCCCGATACGGCTGACTATCTTCCGGCACGCGTCTATGTGGAACATCATACGCGACGACGTCCTGTAGTCGACCTTTCCAATATTTTTATAGTCCTCGATTGACGAAATCACGCAACGCGAGTAATCCGGATGTGCGGCTTCGTTCTCGGGATAAATAATCGGCTGTCCCCACGCGTCGCACTCGACGGATAAATCCACGAGTGATACAACGCAATCCAGCTCGAACTCGTCGGCGGCTTTAACCAGCGCGTCGGCGTATATATCGGCGTCCTTAGACCACTGCTCGTATGTAGCGCCGACGAGATGGCGTGTTACACCGCTCAGTATCGGATAAACCGGCACCCGGTCGGCCTCTTTGTGACTAAGTGCCGCCATGACACGTTCTCTTGAATTCATTACATCTCCCCCTTGTTACAATCCACGGTTGCACCGCTTCGCGCGCAACCATCCTAATGTGCGAAAATTCACTTTTGATTCAGTTTTGCAAACTGTAAGTGAATTTTCGTGTCATGCATCAGCAGACACATGAACCAAACCGTTCAACGGGTAGCCCTTTTTAATCCATTCCTCTACCCATGTCTGGTGTGTCCGTAAAATTCGTACTCCTTTAGGCGTCGTGCTGTTTATTATGACGCTCATATCGTTCAGGTGCGGCTGTGATAAGTTAATACCGAACAGCTTATCAGAAACGCGTGACATTTGTTCTATGTAATGGTCGCCCTTGCCGCAGAAATGAATCGTCCCGCCGTATTTGTCGAGCAGTCTTCCGTCGAACGGCGCTACGAATTTCGCGAACATCGCGGGTGAGAGGTTCATAGCGGAGTCGTCGCGTAGGGCGATTGCGCCTTTCAGCCCGAAGCCCCAGTGGCACGACATCTTGCCGTCATAAGGCACGTACGTCAGCCATTTGTCCATGAGCGCTTCGTAAACGTCCGTGATATAGCCGAGAAACGAAACCATCAGTTCCGGCTCGTCTACGACATAGTAGAACATATCGCTGCCGAGCAGCACCTCGCAAATATCGAGCGGACCTTGGTAGTCCGGGTGGTACAGGTACACAAATTCTTTAAGCTTGGGGAAGCCTTCGAGCAGTTCCAAAAAATATTCGGCCATCTCGAACGCTTTGCCGCTGAGGCTTTTGTTCAGGTCGGGTATCCCCGCGTCCATAAACCGCTTCACATCGTCCAAGCCGCCTTTTGTTGGATAAGATGTCGGGAGCGTGTCGAACTCCTCATCCATGTAGTACATCTCAACGTCAAACAACGACATCGCGATACTCGAACCGTAATTGCAGCGTACGGCGGGCAGATTGCCGGAGCCGTTTTTCAGATCGACCATGACTTTTCCGAACTGCTGCACAATCATCGCGTTTTTGTCGAACAGCGCTTCGTTAATAAGCACCTTCGGTATTTCGCCGACGTCGCGCGTTTTTCTGCGTGGGTTAAAGTACGGTTCATTCGGTTGCTTATGGCAAAAATCAAGCCAAGCACTGCGCAGTTGCGTTTCTTCGTCTGCGTCTAGCAAATCCTCTACTCGCGCCATAATGTCCAGCGCCATTTCCTTGGTATACATCAGGAGCACTTCCTTTCTTATTAAAACGCCATGCGCTCAAAGTTACTCTTGCCGCTAACCGGCGGCAGTCCGAGCATTTCGCGCCCGAGTTTGACGTAGTAGCGGTAGTTCTCGATCGGTACGCCGTTCGGAATACGGTGGTCGAGTGCGAAAAACGTGCCGCCGCCTTTTGTCAGGTCGCAGATTTTATATTCCAGTTCCTTGCGTATATCTTCTTTAGTTCCGCGTAGTGCGTGTTTGTCGATGCCGCCTTTTAGGGAAAGCTTTTTGCCGTATTTTTTACTGATTTGGACGATGTCCATTCCGGCGAACGGTTCGTTCGGGTATAAAGTCGTCAGCCCGCATTCTATGAGGCTGTCGATGATGGCGTTGATGTTACCGTCGCTGTCCTGTGAGAAGATTTCGCAGCCGAGTGGACGGAGGAAGTCCCACGACTTACGGTAGTACGGCTTCATAAACTCGATAACCTGCGAAGGGCCGAATAGCGGTCCGGACTTGCCGGCCATGTCCTCGTGTACGGTTAATAAATCGGGCGTTACGATTTCGACGGCGCGTTCGAATGTTTTTATGCAAGTGTCGCCAATCGTGTCCAGAATATCTTTCAGCAGCTCCGGCTGTTCGTAGCAGGCTATGCATAGCTCTTCCTCGCCCATGAGCTGACGGGGCTGATCGAAAGCCCCCGGAATGCTCGCCGTTACTAAATACCCCTTCTCTTTCAACGCCTTCGCTTTGAGCAGTTGCTCTTTGTTGATGCGTTCTTCCTTAAATTCGTACCAGCACTTCACTTTCAGCCAGTCGTCGAAGTTTTTTACAGGATAATCTGAAGGAAGCGGAATGGTCGCGCTTTGCTTGTGCAGTTCGGTACGGCGTCCCATTTGGTCGATTGAGACGGTGACGGTGGCGGTGTCTTCTATAATATGCGGCTCGATACCGGTTATCGCGTTGCAGTTTACGCCCAGCGGCGTTTTCAGTACGTAGTCCCATCCGAAGGCCGATAGGTCAATCTCATCCTCGGTAGCGCCCTGCTGCCGCCATTCGCTGTCCAGCCCGATAAGCAGCCCGAACAGCTCCGTGAACATCTCCTGTCCCGTAAATTCAAAACGGCTGTGTGCCATGTATTGCTCTCTATTCCAAACCATGTTAGTTACCTCCCCGCTTTGCGATTCCCGGTTTTTTTGTAGGCGTACGGTGACACGCCCGTGTATTTCTTGAAAACCTTCGTAAAATAGCTCTGGTCGTCGAAGCCGCAGCGCCCGGCGACTTCCGTGAGACAAAGGTCGCTGCCGGTCAGCAGTTGCTTGCATTTTTCTACGCGGGCTTCGTTGATGAATCCGACTAGGCTTTGTCCGGTCTGTTCCTTGAACATACTGCTCAAATACGAGCGACTCAGGAAAACGTGTCGTCCGATGTCGTCCAGTGTTAGCTTGTGTTCGCAGTTCGCGCGGACGTAGGCTTTGATTTTTTGCACGAGGTCGAGACGCTTGACGGATTTGAAGTTAAATACGCAGTCCGTGAAGCGGTACAGAATACCGGTAAGCCACACGCTGAGTTCCTCGACATCGCGGAATTGTTCGAGTGCTTTTATGTAGCCTTCGCTCAGCAGAAAAATTTCGTTCGCGTCGGCACCGGCGTCGATGCTCGCGCGGGAGAGGACTACTACCAGCTCAAGCGTACGGGTTTTTACGGCGTCGAGATTATATTCATATGAGAAATAAAGATGCCCGAGCAGCTCGTTCAGTAAGTCCAACGCGCCGTTGCGGTCATGTTCGATTATGTGTTTGCGTAGTCTTTTTTCGTAAGCAAGGGGATACGTGTGGTCGACGTGTAGGCTTGCTACGATTTTTAGAAGTTTGTCCTGCTCGTATATGAACGCGCCTGCTTTGCTGTGCGGCAGTCCGGCGCAGTACGCCGTGACTATCGCGAGCGATTCGGAAAGATGCGTGACGTTCTCCGTGGAAAATACCGGTAGGAGGCGCGTGCGCTGTTTAAGGCTATCGTCGGAGACTGCGTCGAGCGTGTCCGATGGCTCGCCCATGATGACGGGGCCGATAACGATACCGCCCGCGAAGCAACCTGTTTCGTCAGAGACAGCCGCCGCCGTGAACACAAGTCCAAGCGGGCAGTAATAAATATATTTACCGTTCCAACGGTAAGCCTCGCTGCTGCCGTATAGGTGTGTCAGCGTTTTGTCGCAGCCTGTGCGGGTGCAACTGCCGCAGAACGTGTGCGTGTCTACATTAATAATATGCCGAGACTGACCGTCCACGGCGAAATATTCAGCGCCCGACAGCGCGGCAATATGCTTGGCCGCCGTGCAGCATTGGTTTAATATGTCGTTAATCCGAATCACCTACTCTGACGATTCTGTTTTTATTTTACGAAAAGCTGAAACTTAGGTATAGAACAATATTATGTACTTTATCCTCGCGACCGAAAAATAATACAAAAATTTTCAGGCGGAATCTTCAGCGAGCTGTATGGAATTAAAGCATGTCAAACGTTTGACATTTTCATAGAGTATTTCTCTATGATTTTTTCACTTAATGTTTGCATTAAAGCTGCGGTGTAATCATAAAATGGATTACAAAAGCTCTAAACGCCACGAAAACGCGAGGTGATACAATGGATCCCGCCATAAAAGCATTCGAAAGCGCGATTCCGTACGTTGACGTGAAATACAGGAAGAACATAATTATTTTTTTTAAGCTAATGGAAATGCGTAGGCTTATAGATGCGTGCGCCACAGACGACGCGCCCAAAAGCCCAAACTGGAAGCTCGACATGCTGCGCGCCATCGCCCCGCATTTGGAGGACGAAAAAAAGGCAATGCTCGAAAACGTTTTAAAGCTAATGGAAATGAAGGATTTGATAAAAACTATGACGGAGATGGGATTATGAATTTTGACGAGCTGCTGCAAAACAAAGCGTTCGGCGTAATCGACGCCGAACGGCTTCAAGCGTTTAAAGAATTTGCAAACAGTGTACAAGGGAAAAGTAATACTGAAATAGTCTCGGCGTTTATGAGCTTCAGTAAATCAATCCCGAAGGGTAATCCGCTGACTAAAGAGGAACGCGAGGTTATTGTCTCGGTTGTCGCGGAGAGTATTCCTGAGGCTGATCGGGCTAAGTTTATGATGGCGGCCAATATGCTGATGAGCCGGGCGACATGAGCGGTTCTACACCCGCCCATACCGCGCCCGTTCATACTCAGCCGCCAACCCACGTATATTCTCACTCTGAATCTTCTCAGATATTTCCATAGCAGTGTCGCTAACTTCTATCGGCACTCCTTTGGAAATATTTTTTTTGACCTTCTTATAAAACATACGCCTGATACGGTTCGTCGGGTAATTAGTAAAAAAATCTCGTAAGCTAATCTTCGTCTTCCCAATAAAAATATCGGGCATGAACAACTCCTTATAATCAGCGTCGTCCTTCCGATTCGCATAAAATCCGCGGTAAATCGAAAAGCACACATACCAAATCAGCGCGAACACACCTACAACCAGCCCGACCATCGTCAAAAACATAAGCGCCTGTTCAAGCACGGCAAAAAACGCGGACGTCTTACCGGGGCCGAATATCGCCGCGAGATCCGGCTGCCCTCCCCCGCGCGACGCGTTCTGCGGCTGCGGTGTTGCAACCGGCGGCTCATCTTTACTCAAGCTCGCAAGATACCGCAGAAAATTCAAAAACGACACGCCCAAGAAAGTAATCGCCGCATCAATTCTGTAATACCGCGACAACACCATAATAACAACAGCCGCCACGATAAACACAAAAATTATTTTGTTATTAAACGACACAATATTCTTAACAGGCTGTACAGTGTTTCTTGTAATAAGCTCCAGCGAGCTGTCCATATTATAAATCTGCGTCCAAAGCAGCTTCGAAATCAGCACAACAACGACATTAACCGAAAAAACAGGCACTATAGCATAATGCTTAAGAATAACAGACGCAAACGACAGCACGATCATCAAAGACGACACTGTAAACGCAAACGCATTTGTAAAATCCGAGTCCGATCCGCTAACGCGTTTAATTACGGTGTAAAGCGCAGTAGCGGCCATAACCCCACCTACCCACAGCCGTAAAGAAAAGCCCTGTTGAATAAAAACACAAGCAACGGCGAGAGCGATTATCGCACCCAGAAAAACAAACAGCTTTTTGGTGACACGGCGCAGCCAGAACGCGGCGTAAAACGGTACGATAAGCAGCGCGAATTTATAAACGACGGTTATGTCCTTGTAAAAGATAAAATCTGAAAACACCGCCGCGCTGTAAAAAACTATAAACACAACGAGGTCGTAAAGAATATCATTTAGCGTCATTCTATTTTTGTACATCGGGCTTCACCTCCCAAATGACAACTTGGTCAGAAAGCGGCATGGTTACGGGCAAATCCGTAAAGGCCGGGATAATCCATAGAGCTTCGGCGCCGCTGTCTTGCAGCTCCGCGAACGCGTCGCGTAGCGGCTGCTCGTGATACGTTGAGACAAGTATGTAAATCGGCTCACGTTCGCTCGTCGCGGCTTTGTCGTAAATCGCCGGAGCTATCGCGTCGCAAGGTTTTTCGAGGTCGATACGCGCTAGCGATTCGTATACATTAATGAGATGGCTGCCGCCGCTGCCGCTGCCTACAGACACGGGCTTGCCGTCACCGATATCGCGCCCGTTCGACAGAAACGACAGGGGGATTCCTTCATTAATATAGTAGCTGGCAAGCGTCGCGCAGAACCGTATGGACTGCTCGAATAAATACGGGCTTGACCAGTTATTGTACCTCTGTAGGTTCAGAATAAGACATATTTCCTGAGAAATGGTGAAGTCGTTCGTGTTGACCATAAGGCGTCCGGTTTTGGCCGACGCCTTAAA
>CAZJLW010000016.1:27548-33535 GCA_964546895.1 uncultured Eubacteriales bacterium
GTGTAGTAGCCGCGCTTCGAGCAGATGAACGGAAGCTGGCGCGTTATACGCTGAAACATTAGCACGCTGAACAAGTCGTTGCGGTAATAATCATCCGACACGCCGCTGTTCGCGCGATCCGTAAATACAAGATTGCGCGATACCTGAAATTTCACGGCCACGTACGGAATAGGTAGCAGCTTACGGTTCGTGAGGACTTCTGTAAGCGTAAGCTCGTCGCCTTCGAAGGCGGTTTTGTCCGACAGCGAAATGCTCACGCTCAGCCCGCGCCGCCAGTAACGCATGTAGATCATGTTTTCCAGCCATATCAAAATAATAAAAACGACCGCTATAACTAAAGCAGGCAAATGACAATCCCCCTCGCCTTTGGTCCCTCGTTGCGCTACTTCCGGCTCCATTCCTCCGTCGGGGCCGCCACCGCTTTTAGTATGTCGTCGAGTATTCCCTTCACGCGCTGGTTCTTACCCTTCGCGCCGCTGCGCAGTACAATCCGGTGAACAAACACGTACGGCACGAGATGCTTCACGTCGTCCGGTGTTACGAAATCGCGCCCGTTGACGGCCGCGTACGCCTGACACATTTTCGCAAGCGATATTGCGCCGCGTGTGCTTACGCCTAGCGCGACGGCGTCGTTTTGGCGGGTCTGCTCGATTATGTCCGTTATGTAGCCGCATATATCGTCGTGGATATATACGGAGCTGACGGCGTTCTGCATTTGCAACAGCTCGTCGCGCGTGCAGACGGGAGCGAGCGACGCCAGCGGGTCTTCTTTTTGTATGAAGCGCTTGATGATGTTCACGCTGTCGGATTTCTCGGGGTAGCCTATCGTCAGCTCGATTAGGAAGCGATCGAGCTGCGCCTCCGGCAGCGGGAACGTGCCTTGGGTTTCGATCGGATTCTGTGTCGCGATAACAAAGTACGGGGCGTCGAGCGTGTACGTTTCCGTGTCGACGGTGATTTGTTTTTCCTCCATGCTTTCAAGAAGCCCCGACTGTGTGCGCGGCGTCGCGCGGTTTATTTCGTCCGCCAGCAAAATATTCGTGAACAGGCTGCCCTTACGAAACGAGAACTCGCCCGTCTTCGGGCTGTAGAAATTTATACCCGTCAAATCCGACGGCAACAGGTCGGGCGTGAATTGTATACGCGCGAACTCGCAGCCGAACGACTTTGCCAGTGCCTTGGCCAGCATTGTCTTGCCGGTGCCGGGTACGTCCTCCAACAGTACGTGTCCCCGCGCCAGCATAGCCGTCAGTGTCAGGTCTATCTCGCCGGTTTTACCGATTATGACGCGCTCGATGTTGTCCCGTATGGCGCGGCATTTGCTTTGAATGTCCCTTGTATCCATATTCAGCCCTCCTGTGGTGATTGTTTTTATTGCGTGATTTACTTAAGCGAGCCGATGTCCTCGAAGTACATCGGTTCGTTACCGGTTACGGCGTTGTCATCGAATGCTATGATGCCGTACTGTATGCAGAAGCGGTACGCATCGCGCGCCCACTCGCTGATACCGTCAAGAATGCTCGCCATGTCCGGTTGTATTTCGACTACGGCTGGCGCTCCCGATGCCTTCACGGCTTCGCCCATTGCCTTGTAAACGAACGTCGCGAATTCTTTCTTTGTTAACGGCTTGCTGAGCATTAGGTCGCCTTTTTCGTTACCGGCGGCGATTCCGGCGCTGCGGGCGGCTTCTGCTGCTTGCGCCGCGTCCGGATTGTTCATGAGTATCGAGAGGAACTCGCCGCGTGTCAGCTCATGCTTTTGAATAAGCGGCGTGACCGCTTCGAATTCGATGCCCGATGCTTTGATTGCGCTTTGGTTTGCACTGACTACTAGGCTGTACGGGCGCTCGTCTTTGAACAGCGCCTTTACGTCCTCGACTGTCACATTTTTTATTTTATCGTTGACGGTGTTCTGATATGACAAGCCCTTGCCGACCATGTAGTAGCCGAAATCCACGTCAGAGTGCGAAAACTTGCCCACCGGCGCGTTGTACTTGATGTACACACTCATTATGGACGAGTCCAAGTCGGCTTGCGTCAGGCTGTTTGCGGCTTCGCCCATGCGGTTGAATACGTCGATTGTTTTCGCGAGATTCGGGTCGCGATACGAAGCGGCACCCGCCGCTGTTTCTGTTATTATCGAGAATCCGCCGTACGCACCGCCTTCAAAACGGACCTTCGGGTTGATGTACGCGTTCTCAAGCGTCGAGTAACCCGCTATGACCGCGCCGCGATCGGTGATGCTCACGGGGTTGGCGTAGACTACGTAGTTTACGTCGGAATCGCTTACTACGGCTTCCGTTTTCTTCGGCATCGGGAAGCCCGTGTAGTATTTCGTGGTCTTTTCGCGCTGCTCGGGTAGGTTGTCGACCAGCGGGTAAATGTCGGCCAAGTTGGCTTCCCCGGCTACGGTTACGGTTACGTTTGATTTTACAAGGAATTTTTCTTTTACGGCGTCAAGCTTGCGCGCCACGGCTTCCGGATTTACGGAAACGTCCTTGTACGTCTGCTGAATGAAATGTGCATACTCCACCGAGCCGATGTAGTTCTGCAGCGCCACAACAGGTGAAAACGCCGCGACTGCACGGCCTGCCGCTATACTTAAACCGTCGGTATTTTTTAAGTTATTGCTTATGTTGCCTATGAGACGTTTCATTTTGTCGTAATCCCATACGGTTTCGGACAGGGCTTCGCCGATTAATTCGGCGGCTTGTTTGGCTTTAGTGTTCTCGCTTATCCAGTTTAATGAAAGAACCGGGTATGCCACGTTCGAATCACCGAATTCGCTCATCGCAGTGATACTGCCGTTCATGCTGACAAGGTAGTTGCGCTGCATGGAATCCAACTCGGCGTACGTGTGCTTATTCGTGGCGAAATCGCCGACGAGCGACAGAAACAAATGAGCGTAGTGAAGCTCCTCGGGTTTCAGGTGCGATAAGTCGATGTACATCGTCGTTTTGCTGACGGGTCCGGCGATGGGTGTCGTCAGGTACGTCGCGCCGTTGTGCTTCGTCTCTGTAATAGTATGCGTGTCGGGTTCGTTCGGCAAATCGTCCTTCGTCAGTACGGCGATTCTCTTAAGGGCTTCGGCCGTGCGCTCGGTCTGCGGTGCTGACAGGCGCTCGCGCAGAGCCTTTGTGTCGGCTACGAGCTTTGTTATTTCGTCGGCCGACATCGCGGCCTTTTTTTCGGCCAGGCGCTTCACCGATGCCGCTGCGTTTTCCTCAAGCAGCCCCGCCTTCGGGGTTAATGTCATCGTCAGGCGATGGTTGTTGTTCAGAAAATATTTGTCGGCGGTAGCTTTTATTTCGTCCTGCGTCAGTGTCGTATACGTCTCGTTCAGGTTGGTGTAGTAGTATCTGTCTCCGCGGATCAGCTCCGCCGTCGTCATTTCAGATAGTGCATTAACTCCGGCGTTGCTTTTCTCGCGCGTCAGGAAGCTGGCGTTCTTGCGCTGGATTTTTTGGTCGCCTAAGATGCCCTCGTCCACACCGTTTTTACTTACTTCGGCGAGTGCCTCGGTTACGATTCGTTCGAACTGCTCGGCGGCGGCCGGGCTTGTGTTGTTCAGCGCGAACATTATATAAGGCTGAACAAACGTGTCGCGAACCTGGACATAATAATCGCCCGGCAAGCCCGCTTTGAGAAAGCGTTCGCGCAGGGGGCCGCTTTCGTTGTTCAGGACATCGGCAAGTGCCTGTATCGCGACGAGATCGCGAGATTCCTCCGGAACTACCGCCCATGTAACGGAAACGATCGACGCGTTAACAGTTTTGGCGTCCTTCCCGGCCGGGAAATCTACGGTCACGCGGCGCGGCTCGTCGAACGGCTTTTGCAGCTGCGCCGTGGGTATGTCCGTGCGGCGGTCGAAGCGCGAGAGCCATTCGCTGTCGAGGTAGCTCAGGTACTCGTCGGCGTCGAGGTTGCCGTAGAACAAAATAACGGCGTTCGACGGGTGGTAAAACGTGTCGTAGTAGCCGGAGAGCTCCTCGTACGTAAGGTTCGGAATAATTTCGGGCGTGCCGAACGGATCGTTCGACATTACGGAATCCGGGTAGAGATTCTGGTTGAGCTTTATGCTGTTGTACCAGAACGGCATGTTCATGTACGCCGCCATCTCGTTAAAGACTATGCCCGTCACGGTAAGCGGCGCTTCGGGGCTTTCCAGCTCGTAGCGCCAGCCTTCCTTTTTAAAGTAATACTCCTGCATGTCCGTTTCGAGCGCAACCGACATGTACGCATCGACCAGCTGCTTAAACTGCTTCTCGGACGGCGACGCAACGGGATACAGCGTGTTCATGTCGCGCGTGAATGCGTTGAGGTACGAGTTGTACGTGCCGCCGGCCATGCTGAAAAACAGGTCGTCCGACGGGTATTTCTTCGAGCTTGTGAGCGTGATGTGTTCAAGAATATGGTTAGTGCCTTTGCCGACGAACGCCGGCGTCAAGAAGCTAATGTTGAAGGCGCGGTTGTCGTCGTCGTTCTTGACGAACATAACCTTTGCGCCGGTTTTGTCGTGTTCATAAACGGAGACATGTGCGTCTAGGGTGGCGATGTCGTTTTCGTCGATTAGGGTGTAGGGGGTCGCGGTGGTGGTGGTTGCGGTGGTGGTTGAAGTGGCTGCTGCGGTGGATGCTGCGTATGTTGTGTTGATGAAGCTGTTGTTGGTTGCGAGCAGTGTTGCTATGACAGCGACTGCTGTGGTGCGTTTGATGGTTGTGAGGGTGAAAAAAGCTTTCATAAAAACCTCCTTAAAATTAAAGAAACCGCCGCAAAATGGCACGCGGACATTTCGCAACAGTTTCTTATTTGTCTTACAGGGTTTACATGCCGTACTTTTTCTTGAACTTCTCTACGCGGCCGCCGGCTTCCAAAAGCAGCTTCTGGCTGCCCGTGTAAAACGGATGGCACTTGGAGCAGACCTCAACGCGGATTTCCTTCTTAGTCGAACCGGCGATAAACTCGTTACCGCAGTTGCATCTAACCTTAGCCTGAAAATACTCCGGATGTATGTCCTTTTTCATGCGTCTCACCTCTTTTATAAAAATTAGGGCGTAATTTGGCGTCCCATTATAACGCAATACGTTGGATTATAACATATCATTTTGAACAGTTCAATAAAAATTTCAAAAGGTTGGCGGAATTTATTAGACGGTTTTTATTTATGGGGAGTGTTGTATTTGTGTGAAATTTACGGTAGACTTTGGTGACAAAAAAACAGGAGGATGGATTAGTTTATGAAGAAGGACAGCTCGACAGAATCATGGGGTAAAATTGAAATGACCGAGGAATGGATTCGGCTTGCGCCAACTAATCCTCATCGAATGAAGTTTATTATGCCGTTTACGCTTGAGCAGCTCGGCGATGTCGCCGGGAAGGTTATTTTGGATTTGGGCTGCGGCGAAGGCGGGTACTCGCGGGAGTTGGTGCGGCGGGGTGCTGTTGTTACTGGGGTTGATTGTGCGGAGAGCGCTATTGGGTATTGCAGGGATAAGGCTGCGGAGGATCAGCTTGAGATTACTTATCATGTACGCAACAGCAATGATTTGGCTGATATTGCCGATAACGGGTTCGATATCGTGTTGGCTTCGATGATGCTGATGGATTGCGAGGATTTTGAAGGGACGATAAGGGAGATAGTACGGGTGTTGAAGCCGTCCGGGCGGTTGTTTGCAAGCGTTTGTCACCCGTGCTTTCATACGAGCGGCGGTATCGGTCGGATGGATAAGGGTATTGATAGGAAGGTTGTCGTATCGAATTATTACCACCCGAAGGAATGGGAAGCACCGCTGTCGTCCGGGAATGTTAAGGTTGTTTGGAGGCATCGGACGATTGAGGACTATGTCAAGATGTTTATTAAGTGCGGGCTGACTATTACTGATTTGCATGAGCCGGTTCCTACGGAGGAACAGGCGGCGGTGGATGTGGGGATTGCTTGGTTGCAGAAGGTGCCGATATTTATGTTTTGGGAGGCGAAGAAGTAAGAAA
>CAZJLW010000016.1:33635-35524 GCA_964546895.1 uncultured Eubacteriales bacterium
GAAATTAACGGACAGCTTTTGAAAACATATTGGGAAATTGGGCGTATTATCGTTGAATACGAACAGGATGGAAGTATAAAAGCACAGTATGGAGCAAGGCTGCTTGTAGAGTTGGCAAAAGAACTCACACGTGAATTGGGACGTGGGTTTTCGCGTTCGAATCTAGCGAATATGAGACTGTTTTATCTGACGTATCCAATTGTCCAGTCAGTGACTGGACAATTGACTTGGACACATTACTGTGAGCTTTTGAGTGTAAAAGACGCAGATTCTCGTGCTTTTTATGAAAAAGAAGCGTACAATTCAAAATGGTCTGTGAGAGAACTAAAACGTCAAATAGCCACATCACTTTTTGAACGTTTATTATTGTCTGATGGTAGAGCTAATAAAGAAGCCGTAATTGCACTTGCACGAGAAGGTATTGCGTTAGAAAAGCCACAAGATATTTTGAAAGACCCTTATGTCTTTGAATTTTTGGGTGTTCGTGAAGAAAAGCCAATGCTAGAAAGGGAATTGGAATATAAGCTTATAAGGCACATAGAGGATTTTATATTAGAGCTCGGTCGAGGGTTTATGTATGTTGGCAGTCAACAGCGTGTGACACTGGGCAATCAACATTATTATGTGGATATGGTGTTTTACAACAAGGCTTTGAAAGCTTATGTACTGATTGATTTAAAAATGGACGAGTTCAAGGCCGAGTATGCTGGCCAAATGAATATGTATCTTAACTATTATAAGACTGAGATTAATGAGCCTATAGATAACGAGCCTATTGGTATTATACTATGTAAAACCAGCAATGATATTGTAGCTGAGTATGCTTTGGGAAGTATTAGCAATCAGGTGTTTGCCTCTAGGTATGTCTACTACATTCCTGACAAAGAGCAGCTAATTAATGAGGTTAAAGCGTTGCTGGAAAACCTGTAGGATTAAATAAATGCGAGGTGGGGAGATAATGAAATTCGGTGTTTTTACTGACCTGCACTATGACGCTATTCCTGATGGTGACAGACGCATTTATGAGTTAATACAGGACTTCAAAGAGAAGCAGGTTGACTTTGTCATTGATTTGGGTGACTTGTGTAATCCTATAGATGAGAATCGAAAAATACTTGACTCTTTCAAAGACTCCGGCATACCCTGCTACTACAGCATTGGCAATCACAACACTGACTTTTGTACGCCTGATGTCGTATTGGAATTCTTCGGGTTGGATAAGGGTTATTACAGCGTGGTTCAAGGCAATATTAAGTTTATTTTCTTAGATGCGAACTATGTTAAGACGCGGCATGGGTTTTTGCCCGAATGTCGGCAAAATATTAAGGATGAAACGGATCAATTTCCTTATATACCGCCTGAACAGATAGAGTGGCTGAAAAGCGAAATTTTTGACGACAGTTATTACTACGTTATTTGTTCGCATCAGAGTTTGGCAAATGATTTTGTTGTACGCAACCGCCCGAGGGGTGTAGTTAATGCGGATGAGGTTCGGGTGATTCTGGAACGGAGAAATGGGAGAGGTAGAAGGGTTCTGTTTTGCATGAACGGGAATGACCACGGCGATGGAATAAGGTTGATTAACGGGATATATTACTACTCACTTAATTCTGCCGCTTATATTTGGCAAAGTTTAAGAGAAACTTATAATTACGGCGACGAGGTTCACCAGAAATACCCGCATTTGAAGAATCTAATATTGTATAAGGAGCCGCTTCATATTGTAGTTTCGGTTGACGAGGCTGCCAATGTGAAAATCGATGGTATGAATGGACACTATGAAAACGTAACGCCTCAGGAAGTCGGAATGGGCGATAGCTGGAACGGGGTTTCGATAAAACCGGTTACGTCCTCGTTGTACATAGCAATGTGAGAAGATATGAGCAAAT
>CAZJLW010000017.1:0-21148 GCA_964546895.1 uncultured Eubacteriales bacterium
GCGGCTTTTATTGAAGCAACCATGCCCGGAATTGAGTGTAGGTATAATGTTTCCTGTATGCCGAGCCATTCTTCCATGCTTAGTATTACTGCTACCTTATTATCGTCTGAAACAATGGTAAAAGGTTCGTTGTATTGTGTTACGTTGTTAAGAACACTATCAAAGTCTTTTTGTGCCGTGTTTGCTGTAATGTGTCTCATACTTGATGACTCCCTTTTTTTACGTTTACGGCTTTTTAACGAAAATACTAGCCGAATAAGGATTCTCGCTATTAATCTCCATTACCACAAAATCCTCGACAACAAACCCAACCGACTGCAACTCCTTACAATACCCGTCTCTACTCCGCGCCCGTCCCGGTACAAGAGGAATCAACACCTCAACCTCTTTACCCTCGCCATTTTTTGTACAACGCAAACTAGGCGTTTCATAATCGTTTCCTGATATTTCCTTCCATTGCTCGTACGTTTCAACAACTCCGTCATACGCACCCTCTTTGTGCGATTCACGGAAAAATAACATCGGGGCGCCATCCTTGATTGAGCCGTATGCATTAAGAAGATAAGCCCTTCGTTCGTGGTCGGTCACGAGCATGTGAAAGCCCATGCAATCCAGAGCCGCGTCATATATCTCGCCGGTGGTTTCCTTTACCATATCCAACAGACTGACACGTGCATCCGGGTATCCAGCCAAAGCCGCCGAAGCTTTTTCTATGGCTGACGGGGATATGTCAACACCGTGATACAGACAGCCAAGCCTAGACAAAACAACCCCGCAAGCGCCCTCGCCACAGGCGAACTCAATAATCTTTTTACCCACAAGATTATTATCCTTAACCCAATTTTCAAGCGTTCCGGCCAGCGTTTCATCTTCAGGCGAATGTCCCCAATGCTCCACCCCTGCCGCGAAAACCTTTTTATAACGCTCCTCATACGCTAAATAGTACGGTTTACTCATAAATGCCCTCCGCTATGTACACTAAACGTCACTTCGAACCAATCAAAATAAGCATCCTTCTGCCGAACGCCGCCGCCACCATTATAGGCGTACACACCAACCATCGTACCGGTGTGGTGCTTGCCGACGGTACCACCCTCGTCGCTTAAGAACGAGCAGTCGCCGATTATTCCGATCTCGTTCCAACATTCATTATCAAGGCTGTAATAAAAGCTGCGCGTCAGCCCATCAGTCACTACACGCAGATATACTTCCTCTTGCTCCACACGCGCTGTATTTATCACAGTCTGCGTGTCATTTCTGTATTCCACCAACGCGACGCGTAACCCCTCGTCATACGTCAAGCACAGCTTAATATAGTTATGAACTCCGTAATAGCAGGTCAATCCGGCTTCCTCGCCCTTCGACGGCGAGAACAGAACCTTAGTCGTCGCTGTATAACGAAGCTCCTCCTCGCGCCTTACAAGCGTGTTATAACTACTCAACTCGCAAAGATCATATTCGCAAGGCGTGATCGCCAGAAATCCCTTCTTCTTCGCCAAACTCCAATGTTCATTCTTCGGATTCCTAACAAACTGCCAATGCAGTCCCAGATTGTCGCCGTCAAAATCATCGAATAGATTGTCCGGGTATTGTTGTTGCGGCAGGTCGGGACACATCTGCCGCTCGCTGGGGCCTTTCAGCTCATTAATAACAAACCAGCCGTCGTCCGTCCAGCGGACAGGATCAAGGGCAGTCTCGCGCCCAATCGACGTGTACTTACCGTCGTTCGGCCGCGCGCAAAGATAAACAGCCCACCAGTCGCCGTCCTGCGTCTGGACAAGCTTGCCGTGTCCGGAACGCTGTAGCTTCGCAGTCGGATCCGTTTGCTTCATGACCGGATTGTACGGACTGCTTTCATACGGGCCGTGTAGATTTTTCGACCGACCGACACTTATCTGATGTCCGTAACCTGTGCCGCCCTCCGCAAGTATCGCGTAATAATACCCGTCCTTTTTCAAGATATGCGGCCCCTCGGCTGCGCGAAGTCCCGTGCCAGGCCATACTTGAACCGAATCGCCGACTCTGTCGGAGCAGTCGTCCGTGAGCTTCGTTATCGTTATCCCCGGCGCGTGTATCATATAATGCGTACCGTCATCGTCTACGAAATGCGATGGGTCTATGCTGTCGACGTCGACCACGAACGGCTTGCTGTAAGGTCCTTCGGGTTTCTCAGAGGTGACGACAAGCTGCTGACGCAACCGTCCTGTTTTATTTTCGGGCGGGTTGTTCAGGCGAAACGGCGCGAATATGTAATACAATCCGTTGTGATAAGAAATATCGGGCGCCCATATACCGTGCGAATCTGCAATGTGGTTAAGCGGGAGGTTATCGTTTTCGGTAAAGGCGTGACCGATTATTTCCCAATGCACCAAATCCCGCGAGTGCCGGATTATAACACCCGGGAAATATTGAAACGTGGAGTTGACCATATAATAGTCAACCCCGACCCGTAAAACGGACGGGTCGGGGTTGAAGCCTCTTAAAATAGGATTTTCGTAATAATTAGCGCTCATGAAATCACTCTCTTTCGGCATCAAACTACAGTTAGTGTTATATAAATTTTTATACAGCCACTTTGTTTTCGAAATACTTGAAGCCGAAATCCGAGTCGGCGTCCTGCCCCGAAGCGAGCGAGCGGTTGCCGATCATGTCCATCAGCTCATCCTTCGACAGCTCGCCGTTTAGAAATGCGAACTCGGCAGTTATGAGCGATAGCGACTCTTCTACGGATTTCTCAAACATTTCGGTGAAGGAATGAGTTTGCGGGTTTTTGTTGTCCCACGGGTAGTGCCACGGTGATTTTTTTATATTCAAATAATCTACGCCGTCGTCGACGAGCTGCTTGTGAATAAGGCTCGACACGACGTGTTCCTTAAACGTAAAGCTTTCGATGAATTCCATGAGCCGTTTTCTTTTGCCGCCGCGCGACTGTAGTATGCGGTTCGTCGTAAACATATAGAACATAGCGTTGTACACGTGTTTGCGGCTCATGTTTACGTCGTAAACGTCTTTTAGTGCGCGGCTGATTACTTCTGCCGTGTCGCGCACCTCGCCGGACGTGACGTGCAGCAACTCCCACAGGCGTTTGTCCGACGGCTTTTCGGAGCTTATTAGCTTGAGCATAAGCACGTCAATACCGGTTTCGAAATTGCGGTGGTTGACGCTGTATTTCAAACGGTGCGTTCTGTCGCCCTCTGTTTTAAATCCGGCCTTATAATAAATATATGGGTGCGTGTGGCAGTCCAATGCGTAATGCGTCAAGTAACCGGCCAAATAGCTCGCGACCGATTCTCGTTTTTCTTTATCAAGTGCGTACATGGCACTTATCATGGCGTCCATGTACGCGCGTACGTTAGTTTTGTGAAGCCGGTTCCCCAATTCCAGCCAATTCTTCCTGACAAGACATGGCAGATAATAGAAAAACATATCAGGCCCCTGCGTCCCGATGTTGTAAATCTGCCTGTGTTTTTTCAGTATACGTCTGATGTTGTCGTCTTCGATTTTGTTAATGCAAATATCGCCGCAAATGTAGTGTGTAATCAGTCCCGGCATTAGAACACCTCTTTAAGATTATTTGTCTCTTAAAACGGCGCCCAGTTTTTTCTCGAGGTTATCCAGTATTTTTTTGACGGCCGACGCAACCTCGTCATCCACGAGCGTTCTGTCGGCGGCTCGGAAGGTCAGCTTATATGCAACAGATTTACAACCGTCCGCTATCTGCTTGCCGCGGTAAACATCGAACAGCGCTATTTCTTCGAGCAGCTTTCCGCCGCGTTCGCGTATGGCGTCCTCGATGTCTCTGATTAACACCTCGTCCTTTACGAGCATAGCGATATCGCGCTCAATCGGCGGGAACTTCGGCAGCGGTTTGTACGGTGAAATCAGCGTGGCACGCGGATAAAGCAAGTCGCAGTTCAGTACGGCAATGTAGGCTTTCGTACCGATTTCATACGCGGTGCAGATTTTCGGGTTGACTTCGCCAACGTAGCCTATCGGGGTTGCTTCACCTTTAAGCGTGATTTCGGCGGTGCGTCCGGGATGCATGTATGCGATGTCTTTCTTCGGAGAGAACACGACGCCTTTAACGCCAAGCTCGTCGAACAAATCCTCAAGCGTCCCTTTGATGTCGTAAAAATCTCTGTTGCCGCACATACCGATTGTCAGTGTTCTCTGCTCAATGGGTAGCTCTGTAAGCGGCAGTGACTTTGGTAAATACACCTTCGCCAGCTCGAACAGATGCGCGCTAGGGTTACGTCTGCTGTAGTTCGTAGACAAGCTCTGTAGCATACCGTTAATTGTAAGCGTACGCATTATGCTGAAATCTTCGCCCAGCGGATTCGTAATCTTTACTGTGTTTCTCACGGGATCGTCCGCCGCTATCGACAGCTTGTCGAATACCTTCGGGCTTTCAAACGAATACGTGAGCGCCTCGTGATAACCTTGGGCTACCATCGTGGCTTTTATTATATCCTCTAATTCCTGTTTTAATCCTATTCTTCCAACTGTGGGTGTCTTTGCCGATATCGTCGCTTTGATGTTGTCGTAGCCGTAAAGTCTTGCGACTTCCTCGGCGATGTCGGCTTCGATTTCGATATCGGGGCGGAACGTCGGTATTATCGCGTTGCGGCTGCCCGGCTCCGTGCCTTCTGTTGTTTTTATTTCGACACGCGCCAGGTAGCGCTCCATTTCGTCAAGCGGTATTTCCGTACCGAGCAGGGCGTTAATATTGTCCGGGCGGAATGTTACGCTGCGCTCGTTGCGTACGCCGGGATAACAATCAACCAAGCCTTTTACGACCTCGCCGCAGTTAAGCAGCTCGACGAGCTGCGCCGCTCTGTTTACGGCAGTCAGCGCGAGGTTCGGGTCGAGTCCTTTTTCGAATTTGCCGGACGAGTCCGTTCTCAGTCCAAGTTTTTTGGACGACAGACGGATATTCGTGCCGTCGAAGGTGGCAGATTCGAACAGTATTGCCGAAGCCGTTCCCGTTACCTTGGAATTTTCGCCGCCCATAATACCGGCGATGGCGACGGCCTTTTCGCAGTCACTTATGACGAGCATCGACGCGTCGAGCTTACGCTCCGTTCCATCAAGCGTCATGAACGTCTCGCCGTCGTTTGCGTTGCGTACGATTATTTTGCGTCCGGTTATATTGTCGATGTCGAAGGCGTGCATCGGCTGTCCCATTTCGAGCATGACGTAGTTCGTTATGTCGACGATGTTGTTAATCGGACGCACGCCGGAGGCTATAAGCCTGTGACGCAGCCATTGCGGCGACGGCTCGATTTTCACGTTCTTAATAACGCGCGCGACATAACGCGGGCAGAGCTGCGGATTTCTTATTTCGACCGCGATCAGCTCGTTAATATTGCCGGGGGCTTCTTCTTTAACGGAAATTTCAGGATACTGAAACGGCTTGTCGAACGTGGCGGCGGCTTCGCGCGCTATGCCGAGTACCGAATAGCAGTCCGGGCGGTTCGACGTAATTTCGAACTCTACAACCTCGTCAAGTATCTCGAGCGCGACGCGCGCGTCCGAGCCGAGCGGCGGTTCGTTTTGGAAAATGTATATGCCGTCTTCAGGCGCTTCCGGGTAGTCCTGTTTCGTATAGCCAAGTTCCGTAATCGAACACATCATGCCCTCGGAAGCGAAGCCGCGTATTTTACTCTTTTTAATTTTCAGGCCGCCCGCGAGGTTCGCGCCGTCGAGCGATACGGGTACTACCGCACCTTCGAAAACGTTCGTAGCGGCCGTTACGATCTGAACCGTCTTGCCGCCGCCGATGTCTATCTGCGTTACAACCAGCCTATCGGCGTCCGGGTGACGCTCGATTTTTAATATTTTGCCGACGACGACATTAGTAATGTCGTGTCCGAGCTGCTCGACGGCCTCGACCTTCGAACCGGACATCGTCATTTTGTCCACGAACATGTGGGTGTCGCAGTCTATGTCAACATATTGCTTTAACCAGCTTATTGGTACATTCATTATTGATTCCTCCTTAGAACTATATGGAATTAGAACTGTCTCAGAAATTTTACGTCGTTCTCGAACAGCAGCCGCAAATCCGTAATGCCGTAGCGTTGCATTGCAACGCGTTCAAGCCCCATGCCGAACGCGAAGCCCGTATAAACAGTCGGGTCAATGCCGGACATCTGTAGCACCCTCGGGTGAACCATGCCGCAGCCCAGTATTTCTATAAAACCGCTGTCCTTACAAACGCGGCAACCTTTTCCTTTACACACGAAGCAAGTGGCGTCCATTTCGGCGCTCGGCTCCGTGAATGGGAAATGGTGCGGACGGAAGCGAACCTTAGTATCCGCGCCGAAAATTTCTTTCGCGAACAGCTCCAGTGAGCCTTTCAAATCGCCCATCGTAATGCCCTTATCGATGACGAGCGCTTCGAGCTGAGTAAAAACCGGCGAATGCGTCGGGTCGATATCGTCGGAGCGATAAACGCGTCCGGGTGCGATTACCTTTATCGGCAGCTTGCCCTGCTCCATCATGCGAACCTGTACGCTTGATGTTTGCGTACGCAAGACGAAGCCGCCGTCTACGTAAAACGTATCCTGCTCGTCCTTCGCGGGGTGGTTGGCGGGGATGTTGAGCGCCTCGAAGTTGTAGTAGTCCGACTCAACCTCCGGACCGTCGGCTACTTCGTAGCCCATGCCGACGAATATTTTTATTATCTCGTTAGTGACCTTCGTCATCGGATGCAGGCTTCCCATTTGCTGTCTTTTGCCCGGCATCGTTACGTCGATAGTTTCGGTTGCGAGCTTTCTTTCGTTTTCCAGCTCGATAAATGTTTGCTTCGCGGCGTCGAGTTTTTCTTCAACGAAAACGCGCACCTCGTTAATCATTTGGCCTACGGTCGGGCGTTCCTCGGGTGGAACCTGCGACATGGATTTTAAAACCTGTGTTAGCTCGCCCTTTTTGCCGAGCAGCTTAAGCCGTAGCTCCTCCAAATCGGCCATGTTCATCGCGGATTTTAAACCGCTCTCCGCTATTCTTTTTATTTCCGACAGCTTATCGTTCATCAAATATTCTCCCTTCAAAACATTGCTTGTTAAAATAGTTTGAAATTTTTGAGTATTATATCACAATGAAAAAATATTAAAAACCGTTTTATCAAATAAAAAGGGATACTCTTAAGCAGAGTAACCCCTTAATAAAAATTTAATATGGTATTAAAAATTTAATATATGTGTTTTCCGTGCAAAATTAATTTTTTGATATGATTTATAAAACCATATATTTACAAACTTTAAGAATTATTCCAGTATTAAATAAAGAAAAAAGGAGGTGCTAGGATAAAATTTAGTAATGTAAAAACAGCAACAATATGTGGCATGGCATTGATGGCAACGCTTTTGCTTCTAGCCGCGTGGTATGCCTACGTAGGTCGTGTATCAAGTGCCGTTGTAACAATTAACGGCGAAAGAATCGGTAGTGAAGAGCTTTTGTTTTTTATATCAAAGCATCGTTCGGAAGCGGTTATACACTTTAGAGGAAAGCTGGAATTTGGAGAAGGCTTTTGGGATGCGGAGGTCGACGGTATCACGCCTAAGCAATACATTGCCGAACAGGCTGTTAACGAGCTGCGCCGGATTAAATCCATACAGCTTATGGCTCAAAAAGCGGGGATATCGAAAAAACAATCCTTTAAAAACTTGCAAAAGAGTTTTGCGGAGGAAAACAAAACAAGAAGCCAAGGCAGCAATTATGGCATGAACAAATTTGATTTCGAACAATACTACGACTATTACGTTTCAAAACTGTCGCTGGAGCTTTTGAACTATATGTCCTCTCGGGATTTCAAAGGAAAGTCCGCGCCGGAATGTGAAGTGCTGTTTCAGAATATTATTAATGAAGAAACAGAAAAAATAACGGCACAAATAAATGAAGCGGCGTTTAAAAAGCTTGAAGTGAAATAAAAAATAAAAGGAGGTTGAATACGATGCGGCAAATACAGCGAAGACTTGCTTTAGCGCTAGTTTTCTTTATGGTTTTTGGAATGTTTCAGGTTTCGGCTTATAAGGTTAAAGCTGCCGTAACCGCTACGATTACATATAACGGCGGCGGGGCTACGGGAGAAATGTTCGGTGAGACGGTTGACGTCGGAACAAGCTACAACATAGCGACTAACGGTTTTACCTATGCGGGTAAATATTTTACCGGCTGGCTGGGAAGCGACGGGGTTACATATAATCCCGGCGGGATAATACAAAGCGTTAGTAATAATGTTACGCTGACAGCTCTGTGGGCAGATTTGATTAGTCCAACTAATGTGACAGGTAATGCTAATGAACTGTTCGGCAATTTTGGGTTCGTACCGGTTGTTGGTGGAATCAAGGGTGGTTCTTATAGTGTTTATACTTCTGTCCAACCCCCTGTTCTAACATTAGAATCGGCACAAGATACAACCTCGTACCAATTTACTAGTGGTAGCAACAGTGCAGATACATATGTGGGAGCTAATGTATTTACATTAAAAGCAAGCGAATCACATGCATCCAATGGTTATGTATTTACGGCTGATGTAAAACCTCTGGCACTAAAGGAGGCAGCCACCAATACTCAAGTTGGAATAATGGTAAGGAATTTGTCTGATAGTGGTATTGATATTGCATTGGCTCAATCCGCAACTGCTCTGATTCGCGGAAACAGTACAAACAATCCTTTGCAAATAATCTCAAGCAATAGAGCAGCTTCCGTAACATCGGGTACATCAGGTTTAAGCTTGGCTACAAATGGAACAACTAGAGTGGTTAACTCAACTGATATTGGAAGCACAAAATATACTCTCTCTATAAGTGTATATTACGATAATGCAAGCTCTAGTTGGAAGTATAATGCTAGTTCAAATCTTGGCGCACTGACTAGCTCATCAGTTACTACTATAGGCTCAGGCTCAGCAAATGATTTGCTTAGTTTTCGGCTTTTTGCGGGAGGTTTTAACTCAGTAGCCGCAAAAGCAGAATTTTCAAACGTAAAATTCGGCCATGCAACCGCGCCCGGCGCATTCACGATAGCCGACGACAATATGCAATACCCGCCGCGCTACAGAGTAGCCTACGACATAAACACCGGCACGGGTACGGCACCGGCTATGCAGAACGTTGTGAAAAACACTCAGTTTACGATAGCCGGTTCGACGGGTATAACCGCTCCGAGCGGCATGGCTTTTAAAGAGTGGAACACAAAAGCGGACGGAACCGGCACGCCGTATACGGCAGGTGCAACGGTGTCGGCCGGTATTTCGGCAGAAACGAAGCTTTATGCAATATGGGAATCGAACAATCCCAACGCGTTCAAGATAACCTACGATGCCAACGGCGGTACAAATCCACCGGCGGCAAGCAGTAGTGTAGCGGTAGGGGCGCAAGTTGTTGTAGCCGCACCCGGCAGTATGGTTGCCCCGACCGGAAAATCGTTTGCTTATTGGAGTACGGAGCAAACGGACGGCGGCAGCACACCCACAGGCGACGCCAAGCGTAAAAACCCGGGCGACCAATTTACAATGGTGCAAGGCGGTCTGACGCTGTATGCAGTGTGGACGACAGCTCCAACCTATACGGTTACATACTTAGCAAACGGAGGCACAGGAAGCGCACCGGTTGATTCTGCTTCTTACAAAAAGAATGATCCCGTTACAATTTCTCAACCTTCGGGCTTAACCGCCCCAACCGGTATGAAGTTTAGCAACTGGAACACATCGGCTGACGGCTCGGGAACTTCGTACGCCGCGGCACAAGCGATTAATATGGGCGAAAGTAATCTTAGCCTATATGCCATCTGGATACCGATACCGCCCGCAGGGCCGTTTAATCCTGATGATTTTAAAATCGAGAAGAACGTAGGCGTTTCGATTGCCAGAGATATCACATACGTAACTCAAAGCAATTATCAGGGAACGTCGACGGACTACAAGCTTGATATTTATCGTCCGATCGGAACATCGGACGGAAACAGGCCGGTTGTGATTTTTGTACACGGCGGCGGATTCAGAACGAACGACCAGACCAAATCACAGTCTTATGTAGTCGACCTGTGCAAAATTTTTGCACGCAAGGGTTATGTTGCGATTGCTCCGGACTATAGGGTAAGAAATTCCGCCGATATGCCGGATTTGACCGCAAGAGCGCCTGCCCAGTGGGATGCGGCTGAAGATATTAACACGCTCATGACTTTTTTACGCAAAGAAGAGAATGCGGCGTATTACGGCTACAATCCCAACTACATCGGGCTTGCCGGTGGTTCAGCCGGAGGTATTACAGTGGTTGGCTATACCTTTGCGGACCCGGCGGTTAGAAACTTCAACTACAACGGGCTTATAGGCACAGGCGTGCTGTGGGGAAGCCCGGAGCATGAGTTCGAAGTAAACTACATTGTCAAAAACTATATGCCGACGTTTATTGTTCATGGCGATGCCGACCCGACAATACCCGTTGAAAACGCAAGAAGACTTTATGACAACTTAAAGACGGCGATAGGCGGCAACCCTGCACAGTCAATGCTTGATTATAAAGAAGTTCCGGGCGGGGTGCATTCTCTGTCGAACGTTTCTGACCGTTACACTACTTGGATAGTGCCCGGCTTGGATACGCTTTTTACCGAGAATATGAAAAAGATGATAGCCCAATACGGCTTCAAGAACGGCCCGGTTTATTCCGGACCGCAGACGGACGCACCGAGCTTTGGCGACTATGATATAGCTATACTTGCCAAGGAAGATACATATGTTCAAAATGACATGCAAACGACTGCTCAATACTCCACAAAGCTTACAGCAAAAGCCTTGGAGCTTAAAAAAGCGAGTACATCTATCACGGCGAACGACAGGATTGCGTATATCAAATTCGATTTATCGCAGTTCAAAAATGTAGATATGAGCAAGATTGAAAAAATCGTACTCGGAACAACTAAGTCCGGTAACGGCGGCAGCGGAGGCGTGAGCTTTGAAACGAGCATATTCTCCGTGGACAGCACGTGGACGGAAACTGGGCTTACATGGAGTAACCAGCCGAGCCTGGGTGATAATCCTACGGGTGCCGATCAGAAATACGGTATGCTTTTTAAGGACGCACCAACTTATAAAGGCGGCTTTACAGCGTTAACCGCCGACGCGGTAGGCACGGATTATACTGCCGACATTACGGCTTTTATAAAGCAGGAGGTTGCGGCGCGTGCAGCTACAAATTGGGCCGACCCGAATTTATCGGTCAGGCTTGCAGTAACTTCTACGGCAAACACTTCTTCGCTTTACAAGATTTTCTCGCATGACGAGGCTAATCAGGCTTATCGTCCGCGTCTCATGGCGAAGTACATCAAGCCTAAGTCAACGATATCCACTGCCGAAGGTATATCCTTTGTTGGCGCAAGGATAACGGGGGATTTCTGGGCGACGACGTACAGCTACACCGGCAATATAACCGGTGGCGCGACAAAGCTAGCCGTGACTATATCGCCATCCCACGAGGCGGCGACTTATCAAGTGTTCGTAAACGGCAGTACAACGCCGGAGCAGAACATTAACAACATTGCTATAACCGACGGGACAATGACGATAAAGGTTGTTATGACAGCCGAGGACGGCATTGCAAAATCCGAATATGACTTTACGATTCAGGGTGCGGCGAAGTATACGGTCGACTACAACGCAAACGGCGCAACAGGAACGGTTCCGGCTTCGCAAACTGTTATGGAAGGCGCAAGCGTGCATGTTGCGGAGGCTACAGGCTTGACCGCGCCGACCGGTAAGCTTTTTGCCGGTTGGAATACGGCTCAGGACGGAAGCGGAACGTATTACAAAGCCGGTGACAGCCTTGTTGTTACCGACAATACTACTCTATACGCCACTTGGGAAACGCCGGTGGCAGGGAGCGTTTACTACTTATCCTCAAGGGGCGACGATTCTAAGGACGGACGCTCGGCGGCGACTGCCTGGAAGTCGTTAAGCAAAATAAAAGGGCTTACACTCGGCGCGGGCGACAAGGTTCTGCTTGAACGCGGCTCGATTTTTGCAGGGACGCTGTATGTATCGGGCAAGGGCTCGCATGTTTCGCCGATTACTGTTGAGCCGTACGGTACGGGAGCTATGCCGGTTATTAACGGTACGGGACTCAACCCTGCGGGTATAACGGTTGTCGGTTCGTCAATAGTCGCGGACGCAGGCAAAAACCCCATGCCTAACGCGGCAATACATGTTTACAATTCCTCAAACATTATCGTCAAGAATATCGAGGTAACAAACGTAACGCCCGGCTTGCAGGTTACAGGATCGCAGGGCGGCAGCGGCAACTATTTAGCAGGGGTTATCGTCGAAAATAACGGCAGCGGTTTGTTGTCGGGCATCACCCTTGACGGTATAAAGGTGCACGATGTTACGGGCTTTTTGGCTTCAAACGCCTTAAGTAAGGCGACGGGCGGTATCGGCTTTATCGTATCTGGCATTACCGACGGCAGCCCGGCTTCTAAGTTTAGCGATATTACCGTACAGAACTGTACGATTTCGCGCGTAAACAGCACTGGTATATTCCTCGACGCTTTTATGAATTGGGACGAAAACGCCAACCCCAAGCGCTCGGCGCCGCTTCCTATTTATGCGACGCAGAGTTACATGGGCGATAATAATTTCCGGCCGTTTAGGACGGGTGACAGCGCCGATGTTCCGATGATGCTTGCGGGCTTGCCTCAAACCTCAAAGCGTACATGGAACGAAATGAAATGGTCTAACGTGTTAATAGCCAACAACCTTATTAACGACACGGGTAAAAACGCTATGATTATACGTATGACCGACGAAACAGGCGTTATTGAAAACAACATCGTCTATGATATATCGCTGCGCGAAGGAGCGGGTAACTCCGTAATGAGCCGAACGGTTTACGGTACGGTTTTCCAACGCAACGAGGTATATCGCAACCTTGAATCAAAGGATCAGGACGGCTGTGCGTTTGACGCGGACTATTACAGCCCGGCGACGATTTGGCAGTACAACTACTCTCACGATAACAACTACGGCTTGATTACGTTCTGTACGAAGCCTACCGACGACAACGTTATCGTGCGTTACAACATCAGCCAAAACGAACGCGGTCGTATTTTGAACTTGAACTACAATTTCTTTAACGCGGAGATTTATAACAACTTCTTCTATATAGGAAAAGATGTAGTACCTACTCACCCGCTTGATGGTATCTCGCTGATTTGGGAGACGTTCTCGAAAAGCGGAGGCGACTACACCGACAGGCTTGAGTACAAATATTACAACAACATAGTTTACAGCGAAAACAGTAACGTAAGATTTGCGCTTTCCGTAGACGGAAAGAGAAATGCGAGTTCATCACCGCTTGTTAAGCGTTTTATCAGCAATAATATTTTCTACGGCAACGGCACGGCTAAGCCGACAGTTACCGGCGGCGGAGAATTTGCGACAGAAAATAAATTCGATACCGACCCGCTTGTATTCTATCCAGGCTCGGGTACGTCGGGCTCGACGGTTATCGGTGCGGATTGGAAAACGTCGCTCAGAGGTTATATGCTGCGCGCGTCTTCTCCGGCTATCGGCTACGGTATGTCGGTTCCGGCTACTGTCACCGATATTTTTGGGGGTAGCGTAAACACGTCCGCTCCGAGCCTTGGTGCGATTGATTACAGAGCTTCGGATATGCAGGGCTTCCCGACGCTTGACTTCCCGGCTGTTACAAAGGTTGAAAGGTTTTCTGCCGGGTTCAATCCTTTAAGCGATGTTACGGCTAGAAACGCTTCGGGTACTGTAATACCGCTTACCCAGGGGAATGTCACGGGCGTTGTCAATACGCAGAGCCTTGGGCTTTACTACTTTGTGTATAACGTAACCGACAACGGTAAAACAACGACTATGCGACGTACTGTTACGGTTGTTCCTCCGGCGGCTGTAGAAGACAAATATATCGCTACGGCTTCATCATATACGGAGCAGGGGACAAACGCCTCTAACAACTATTCAACAGCACAGCAGGTATATTTGAAATCGGGCGCTACCTCCGGAAACAGGTACGGTTATTTTACGGTAACGCTGCCTAACGATGTAAGCGCGGATTTTACTTCCGCAAGCTTCCAGTTTGCAACGGAAAGCTCCAACGATAACACAACTTTCAAGGCGACTGTGGCGTTGTTTGATCTTGACATGACTCAGGACCCGGCGACATGGAACCCGCAGGTTGTAACATGGAACAGTCAGGGGACGGTAAACAATACAGCCGATGCAACCAATCCGGCGTTTATTGCCAAGACGGACGTGAATATGACGACGTACCCGGCGACGACTAGCATTGATATTACGAACTACGTAAAAGCGAAGTTAGCGGCGGGACAGAAAACATTTACTTTCAGACTTGCCGCAACGACAACGACGACGCCGTACGCAAAAATCACGTCGGTAAACAGCTCGGCACAGGGTGCGGTTAAGCCTATGGTTGTTTTAACGACGTCGGCTATCAGTCTGGACACGGATTCGGCGGCAAAAAGCATAGCGCTAAGGGATGGCAACGGCAACCCGCTTACGATAAGCCCTGCTTTTGCCGACAACGTACTAAACTACGCGGCGACTGTTACAAATGAGGTGTCGACTGTAGGTATACTCGCCGAGCCTAATAGCTCGAAGGCGCTCAGCACAAAATATTATTTGGGCGACAGAGAATTAACCGACGCCGAAAAGGATGCGATTCCGCTTTCGGACGGCGACACGGTTATTAAGGTAAAAGTTACGGCAGAGGACTTTGATATTTCGACGACGTATCAAATAACCGTAACGCGCTTAAACGTCGGCGTAAGCTGGTTGTTTGCCACGTCCGACACTTATGTAGAAGACGGCGGGCAGGCTAATGCTAACTTTGTGGCGGCCAATCCGCTTCAATACAAGCTGGCGTCGGGTAACTCCACAAACCGTGCGATGTATTATAGGTTTGCAACGCCTGCGTATGCTGTGGCAAGAGCGGTTTTGAACATTGAGCTTGACGCCAACAGCGGCTCCAACATAATCACTACTACGGCAGGGTTGTTCGATTTAGCCAACGGCTGGGAAGACACCATAACGTGGAATACACAGCCTTCTATATGGATTGACGGTTCGGGCTCCGATAAAACTAGGGGTACGGGGCAACAGTTCGGTGATTTGAAGGATGGCGTTGCTGAGATGGGTTTTGTTACGAAGCTCACTGACGAAAGAGCTAACAAAGGAAATATCTGGGCGTTTGACATAACTGAATATGTCAATTCCAAGGTAGCGGCAGGAGCTGCTGATATCAGCTTCAGAATAGTACCGTTTACCACAACTGATACGGCAAGCGGCGCTAAGGCTGTTTCACTGGAATCTACGGCTCAAGGCTCTTGGCCCAAAATTGTCTTAACAAAGGTTATGGATACGGATTCGACCGCGAAGAGTATTACCGTTACAGACGGCACGGGTAACGCAGTAGCGCTTGCTCCGGCATTCGTTCCCGGAACTAAGAGTTATACCGCAGCCGTAGCGAATGCGGTTCAATCCGTAAATGTCGGCGCTGTTGCCAACAGCAGCAAAGCCAGAAGCGTTAAGGTCTTAGTCGGAACGGCTGATTTTACGGGCAAACCGATAACGCTTACGGTAGGTGCAAACACGGTTACAGTTGTTATAACAGCCGAGGATACGGTAACAACATCGGCTTACAATATAGTCATAACACGAGCGGGAGTCGAAACACCTCCGGTTCCGACGCCGACACCGGCTCCGTCTGGCAGCTCCTCCGATTCGTCGGACTCGACGCCGAACCAGTACGTACCGCCGACATATCAAGCACCGTCGGCTCCGTCTTCCTCGGCTCCGGCATCAAGCGGGTCGGGTACGAGCGGATCGGCTGCGACCGGTACCTCACCGGTTGTTCAGACTGTCAGTAATGCGGCGCAGGAACAGGTTGCATTTATCGCTCCGGTAGCTGTAACGGCGGCTGCCAACGGTTCGGTTACGGCAGAGATGAAGACCGAAAACTTAGCACAGCTTATTGAAGCGGCAAAAGTCAGCGAAAGCAAGGGCGCCGCAAGTGAAATTGTTCTAAAGGCCGACATAGCCGAACCTTCTACAAAGGCGGTAACATTCGTATTACCTGCGGGTGCGGTTTCAAGTGTTGTCGCAAGTACGAGCGCCGATATAAAAGCAGAAACGCCGTTTGTATCGCTGACGTTTAATAATTCTGCACTTTCGGTTATAGACAACGTTGCGAAGACCAGCGAAGTTAAAATATCAATATCGGTGGTGGACGTATCGACACTTGATGAAGGTATGCAGCAAAAGATAGGCGACAGGCCGGTGTTTGAGTTCAGTCTTAATGCCGGGGGTACAGTCGTAAGAGATTTTGACAGCGGCAACGGAGGCCTCGTAACGATTGGGATACCGTACACCGCGAAAAATAATGAGAAGGAGCATTCGATTGTAGTCTATTATTTGGCGGCCGACGGGAAGGTTAAAACCATGCAGGGACGCTACGAGGACGGGTACGTTACGTGCACGTCGACCCACTTCTCAAGGTACGCCATAGGTTATAACGAAGTAAGCTTCAGCGATGTAACGAGTAAGGATTGGTTTGCGTATCCGGTCGAGTTTATTGCGGCCAGGGGTATTTCCTCCGGAATAGGTGGAGGCAAATTCGAGCCGAACGGTAAGCTTACGAGAGTTCAGGCGCTGGTTATGTTAATGAATGCTTACGGAATTGACCCGGAAGAGGCGCCGAAGCCGGAACAGAACTTTGCCGATGCCGGAAATACTTACTACACGGGATACTTGGCAAAAGCTAAGGCTATGGGCATTACAAACGGGGTAGGCGATAATAAGTTTGACCCCAACAGCTATATTAGTCGTCAGGATTTGTTTACGATGATGTACAATATGCTGGAAAAGCTTAACCGTTTGCCGAAGCAAAACAGCAGGGGAAAGAGCCTTACAGTATACAAGGACGCTTCTGATGTTAAGCCTTACTCCTCAAAAGCTATGGAATATTTTGCGCTTGCTGATATCGCCAACGGGCTTGACGGCTTGATACAGCCGAACGCCATTTCGACAAGGGCGCAAATGGCCTCGATTATTTATCAGCTGTTAATTCAGTAAGCTTCCTCTTAAAGACTGTGCAATCATTTTTGGTTGCACAGTTTTTTTGTTGAAAGAACCTTGAAAAAGTTATTTACAAGTTGAAAAAACTGTGGTATAAATACGATATAAATTACAATTAATTTTGAGGGGTACTATTATGCGTCTTATCGTTGCTAACTTTTCCGCATGGCTTTGGCGTGGCTTTATTAACTTTGTTAATAGGCTCGTTTTGTCATGCAGTAACAACAGCGCATACTTTGAACCGTTATCGCTACGGCGCGGACTTGTCCGGTCGGTGTGTTAGCGGCTGCCTTCGGTGTATCTTACCGGGGTATTAGAGTGTAGATAACGCCTGTGGTTCTGAATGGAGCCACAGGCGTTTTTTATTTTTTCTTGAACGATGGCATTTGCCTATTAGCATAATATTAATGAACCACGGATTAACACGGATTATCACGGATTTTTAAGTGCTAAGGTTTTAATCCGTGCAAATCCGTGTTAATCCGTGGTTAAAAATCTTTAGTCTTGGTAAATACCATCGCTCCAGAATACAAAATTTAATTTATAAGAAAGGATGTATTATCATGAACTCAATCCCGTACAAAATCTATTTAAGCGAAAACGAGCTGCCGAAGGCATGGCACAACATCCGTGCCGTCATGCCCAACAAACCCGAGGGCTTTATTAATCCGGCGAACGGACAGCCTTGTCCGAAGGAAGCGCTGCTGCCGTTGTTTTGCGGCGAGCTGGTCGACCAGGAGTTTAACGTGACGGACGAATATATTGCCATACCGGAGGAAATACGCAGCTTCTATAAAATGTATCGCCCGTCGCCGCTTGTACGCGCGTACTGCTTGGAACAGGAACTCAAAACACCGGCAAAAATATTTTATAAATTCGAGGGCAACAACACATCCGGCTCGCACAAGCTGAATTCGGCAGCGGCGCAGGTTTACTACGCGAAGCAGCAGGGCGTAACCAGTCTTACGACTGAGACGGGCGCGGGGCAGTGGGGCAGTGCGTTGTCGATGGCGTGTGCTTATTTCGGCGTCGAGCTGAAGGTTTATATGGTAAAGGTGTCGAGCGAGCAGAAGCCGTACAGAAAAATATTAATGGAAACATACGGCGCGAAGGTAATACCGTCGCCGTCCAACACGACTGAAATAGGCAAAAAAATTCTGAGTGAGAACCCGACCACCGGCGGCAGCTTGGGCTGCGCCATATCGGAAGCGATTGAGACGGCCGTAAAGACGGACAACTGCCGCTATGTGCTTGGCAGTGTGCTGAATCACGTGCTGCTGCACCAGTCGATAATCGGGCTGGAAGCGAAGGCGGCGCTTGATAAATACGGCGTAACGCCGGATATCGTAATCGGTTGCGCGGGCGGCGGCTCGAATCTGGGCGGGCTTATCTCGCCGTTTATGGCCGATAAGTTGCGTGGCAAGACGAACACGGAATTCATCGCGGTCGAACCGGCGAGCTGCCCGAGTCTTACGCGCGGCAAATACGCGCTTGATTTCGGCGACACCGGAAAAATGACGCCGCTTATAAAAATGTACACGCTGGGCAGCGGCTTCATTCCGTCGCCGAACCACGCGGGAGGTCTGCGTTACCACGGCATGAGCCCGATAGTGTCGAAGCTGTACGACGAGGGTCATATGACGGCGCGTTCGTACACGCAAACGGAAGTATTCGACGCGGCCGTAATGTTCGCGCGCTGCGAAGGCACGCTCCCCGCGCCGGAAAGCTCGCACGCTATTAAGTGCGCTATTGACGAGGCGCTTAAGTGCAAGGAAACGGGAGAAGATAAGGTTATAGTTTTTGGGCTGACGGGAACGGGGTACTTCGATTTGACTGCTTACCAGAGCTATACTTCGGGGAATATGAATGACTATGTTCCGACGGATGCGGATTTGCAGAAAGGTTTTGATACGCTTCCGAGCGTGGAGTAGAAAAGATATATAGTAGAAGGGCGTAGCGTTATGTTACGCCTTTTTACGTGCCGACACGGATTATATTTTTGTCACAACATAGTCTGCGATGCTGTCTAATAATGTGAAATAAAGTAAAGGCAAAGGAGAGAGTCTATGAACAACAAAAACTTTGAATTAGTGGACAAAGCCGTAAGTGGTGACAGGCTGGCGCTTCAAGAGCTTATCGTAAGCGTGGAGGACATGATTTACAACCTTTCCCTGCGTATGTTGGGAAGTCCTCACGACGCAGAGGACGGCACGCAGGAAATCATTATCAAAATCATTACGCAGCTATCTACGTTTCGCAAGGAGAGCGCCTTTTCGACTTGGGTGTATCGCATTGCAACCAACTACTTAATCAACTGCAAAAAGTCTATGTTTGCACAGCGTCCGCTTAACTTTGAATTTTATGGTGAGGATATTAAAGCAGGGTATATTCCTAACACCGATGACTTGCTGCAAAGGGTTGACGAGAACATTCTAGCCGAGGAACTTAAGCTATCCTGCACGAACGTAATGCTACAGTGTCTTGACCCAGAAAGCCGTTGCATTTACGTTCTGGGGACTATGTTTAAAGCAGACAGCAAGCTATGCGGAGAAATACTCGACATCACGCCTGAGGCATATCGTCAGCGGCTTTCACGCATACGCAAAAAAGTCGGAGAGTTTTTGGGCGAATACTGCGGCTTGACCCAAACAGGACGCTGCGATTGCAAAAAGCGCGTAGGTTACGCAATAAAAAGCCATCGCTTGAACCCACAAAACTTAGAATACATCGGCTTAGAAAAGCTCGACACCGAAGTTACACTCGGCTTTACAAAGGCAATGGAGGAAATGGACGAGCTGTCACTTGTATTCTCCAATCTGCCCAACTATCGCTCTCCTAAAGCTGTCAGGGGTTTTCTTGAAAAGCTACTGGAATCCAAAAACATGAGCATTATAAAATCGGAAGAGTAGGGGGAAGCATATGTCGAGAGTACCTAAAATCAAAGAGTTGGATAACACAAGACTTGCAAGCGGATATGGCGGCTGGGTTTACTGCGAGAGCTGCAATAAAACAATATGAAGTATACGGAGGGTAAAACAGCATGAGAGAATTTTTATTAACTTTACTTATTGGACTTGTCGTGGGTGTAATTGACATTTTACCAATGTTAAAAATGAAACTTGATAAATATTCAATTTCATCTGCATTTATATTTTATTTAGCTATGCCATTTATCATCTTTAACATTGATTTGTTCGGTATGGTATGGTGGTTAAAGGGGGGCGTGATTACACTTGTGCTTGCCATGCCTGTTATAATCCTTGTTTCCAAAGAAGATAAAAGATCAGTGCCGCCGATAGTTGTGATGTCGATTGTTTTGGGCACACTTATTGGAATTGCAGGGCGATTTATATAAACAACCCATCTGTAGTAAAATGGGGCAGTGTCATGCGTAATCGCTGACACTGCCCCATTTTTCTGTCTCGTCTTATTATTTTATTTCAAATTCTCAACCCAAACATTCTTAACAGCGTCGCTGGGCATTATAAACCCGCCGCGCGGTGAGAACGAAAGCACACCGGCCTTCGGCCCATCCGGCGAGCATGAACGCTTATACTGCGCACCAAAAAACCTATCGTAATAAACAGTCAGCCAGCGCAACACGGTTTCGTCGTCATATACCCCGAGAAACGCCTTCCTTGCCATGAAAAGAATCTTATCTGGCTCGAAGCCGTAACGCAGCATATAATATAGGAAGAAATCGTGCAGCTCATACGGCCCGACGATATTCTCGGTAATCTGTGAGATATCACCCAATTCCGGAGGCAATAACTCCGGCGATACGGGCGTGTTCAATATATCATACAATACGGCCTTCAGCTTTTCATTCGAAGAATTATCGGCATAGTGCTTTATCAAATGCCGGATTAACGTTTTCGGAATGGACGCATCCAGAGAGTACATGGACATATGATCGCCGTTGTAAGTCGCAAAACCAAGCGCAAGCTCCGACAAATCGCCCGTGCCGAGCATCAGCCCGTTCACGCGTGACGCGAAATCCATCAGCACCTGCGTGCGCTCACGCGCTTG
>CAZJLW010000017.1:21248-35148 GCA_964546895.1 uncultured Eubacteriales bacterium
CCAAGCACAACATTTTTTAACCGCAAATATTCCAGTCTCTTCTTCAAACCCATCGCTTGCAGAGTAAGCGCGTCCTCGAACGACTCCCGCTGCGCGGCTTCACCCGTCGGCACAAACGGATTGCGGGGGAAAACGCGTTCAACGTCGAAGTCCGCATCGCGCACCTGCGCCACCGCGAATAAACAGTCGCGGGGTACATTCGCTAGCTTCCTCTGCTCAAAATCCAAAAGCTCCAAGTCAACATCAGCGTACACGGTTTCGTTCTTGAACCGCGCCGCTTCTGCTAACACCTCTCCGTTTTCGCTGATAATATTATGCCCGGAAAAAACTAAATCTGTCGTAGACTCGCCGTCACCGGCGTTCGCGTAGATGTAAGCGCATTTTGCACGGCTGCTTTGCAGCCTGACGTAGTCGCGCCGCACGGCGCTTTTACCGGGTTCCTCGTTATCGGCGGACAAGCACGCTATGACGGACGCGCCGCTTTGCGCGAGCCGCGACGACTGCGGAACAGCCGCGAACAAATCACAGCCGAACTCCACGCCGAGCATGAAAGAGGGAAACTGAACAAGCATATTAGGGCCAAACGGCAGTTCCACGCCGCAGGCGGGCGCAAACACGTTAGCGCTGTCCGGACGCGCAAAATATCTGTCGCCGTCGGCGGTTACCTTCGGTATTACAGCGGCTACGCGCCCGGCGTTTATAATCGCGGCGCAGTTAAAAAGCTTACCCCTTATTTTAAGGGGTAAGCCTACAACCGCAGCTATGTTCAAGTCTCTCGTTTCGGAGGCGATGCGCAAAAGCTGGCGCTCGGCCTCGTTTATCAGCGCGCTCTGGAAGAATAAATCGCCGCACGTAGCGCCCGTAACGGCCAGCTCCGGAAACACGACAAGACCGGCGTGTCTGGCCGCAGCTGAGTGGATAGTGTTAATAATGGTGGTCGCGTTATGGACGCAGTCGGCCACTTTTATAGACGGCGTAGCCGCCGATACACGAAAGAATCCGAATTTCATACGATTGCTCCTTATACGATACCTTGAGCCATCATTGCGTTGGCGACCTTGAGGAAGCCCGCGATATTGGCTCCGGCCACGAAATTGCCTTTCATGCCGTATGCTTCGGCATTGTCGGCCATCTGATTGTAAATACCTACCATAATGTTTTTAAGACGCGCGTCAACCTCGTCGAACGTCCAGCTCAAACGCATACTGTTCTGGGACATTTCGAGTGCGGAAGTTGCAACGCCACCGGCGTTAGCGGCCTTTGCGGGCGCAAACAGTACACCGGCCTGTAAAAATTCTTCAACAGCTTCGTTAGACGACGGCATGTTAGCGCCCTCGGCAACTGCGATGCAGCCGTTTTTAATAAGTGTCTTAGCGTCGCTTAAGTCCAGCTCGTTTTGCGTTGCGCAAGGAAGCGCGATGTCGCACGGTACATTCCAGATACCTCTGCCTTCTTTGTACTCGGCAGACGGACGATAGTTGAGATAATCTTTGATTCTGCCGCGTTTTTCAAGCTTGATTTCTTTAACGGCGTCGAGATCGATTCCGTCCTTGTCGTAAATGTATCCGTTAGAATCGGACATGGTTATAACAAGACCGCCAAGCTCGGTTGTCTTTTGGCAAGCGAAAATAGCAACATTGCCCGAACCGGAGATGGAAACCTTTTTGCCTTCGATAGACTTGCCGGATTTCTTGAGCATTTCGTCGAGCAGGTACAGTAAACCGTAGCCTGTAGCTTCCGTACGAGCGAGCGAACCGCCGTATGTAAGCCCCTTACCCGTAAGTACGCTCTCATACGAACCGGTGATGCGCTTGAACTGTCCGTACATAAAGCCTACCTCGCGCGCGCCTACGCCGATATCACCGGCCGGTACGTCGATGTCTTTGCCAACGTATTTATACAGCTCCGTCATAAAGCTCTGGCAGAACTTCATAACTTCGTTGTCGGACTTGCCCTTCGGGTCGAAATCCGCGCCGCCTTTACCGCCGCCTATAGGCAGAGTAGTCAGCGAGTTCTTGAACGTCTGCTCGAAGCCTAAGAACTTCAAAATACCGGCGTTAACGGAAGGATGGAAACGCAGGCCGCCCTTGTAAGGCCCGATAGCGCTGTTGAACTGAACTCTGTAGCCGATGTTTACCTGAACTTTGCCGCTGTCGTCGATCCACGGTACGCGAAACGATACTACGCGCTCCGGCACAACGAGGCGCTCAAGCAGCGATGCCTGCTCGAACTGAGGGTTTTTGTCGATTACGGCTTTGAGTGACGACAAAACCTCAGTAACGGTCTGGTGAAACTCTTTTTCACCGGGCGTTTTGGCGATGGTGTTCTCAATTACTCTTTCAACATAAGACATTTTTTATTCCTCCGGGATAAAATTTTTTCGAATCATATTTTAGCAATAATTTAATGTTTTTTCAACAATTTTATTAAACCCCGCCGCTGTGCACTGAAGCAATGCCACATCAGAAATTCCCTTACCCATAATATATTTACTCTCGGTAAGCAGCTCATACAGCTTCACATCATAATGAACGGAAGTTCCGCAATCAACTGCAACAGGAATTCGAGCCTCCGTATCTGTTTTCAAGCAAAAATGCTTCTCAACCTCTCTTATGTGGGTTGCGTAAATAGAAAAAGCCTCTGAATTTCCTTGAACAATCAAGTCAATATCAGAGGTCGCGTTAGTATAGTCTAATTCGGTAACGGCTTGCAGTGCGTAAGAGCCCAGCAATCCTACAGAGATTTCGTTGTCACACGCCAAGCTGTAAAGTCGCGAAATTATATTTTTGTTTGGAATTTTATTACCGCTAATAGCCGTTTTCATAACCTCAAAGGGCGTAACGACTTCGTTGATATCGGCAATAGGAACGGAAGCACTTACCCTGTAGCGCACTCCGTCGAAGTACCGGGGCGATGAAAATCCGACTTCAACGTATCCGTCTCTCTTGCTTTCTTGTCGGCGAACAATACCCGGAATACGAGTACCGATAAGCTCAAACAGCTCTGACCAATATTCCTTCGGCGCGTCGGGTAAAACAGCTCGGGAGTTGTCTACGATGGTATTTATGTTGCGCCTTGAAAAAAATATTAAGTTATGCCTTTTAAAAATATCCTCGTCTCGTATCATTTCAACGCTCCTTATGCCAAGTTGGGTCGTTTTTTAACATGGACTGGTACTTTATCTGTGCATCAAGCAGTGTATCAAACAGCCTGGTTTCATCCGGTCCTGTGATGATTTCTGCTTGGCTGCCGCCGTAAGCCGACACAGATAATACTGTATGCTCCGCTCCCACAATACAATCCTTCGGCGTGCGTACGATTTTTGCCTTAATACGCAGTATTGTCCGGGCTAGCCGCTCCACGGTGTCAAGGCTATGAGCCGTGGTTTGCCTTATCGTGGTTTCCATATCGGGCGCAGTGCGTTCACGGGCGTAAGTAATAATTTTTCCGTCATGGTTGCAAATATGCCCCGAATCCAAAACCGGGAAGCGATCGCCGGTAGACAACCCACCGACCACCAGATCAAACAATCCATCTGCGTTTGACGGAATAAGGCGCACATCTTTTCTGAGCGCGACACCGTCCAGTGCAATCCAGCCAAACTCTTGACATCCGTATATATCATGCACAGACGCACCGATGTCTTGTGCGCAGAGAAGCAATTCTAAATCCAGCGGAGTTCCCGCGGCGATAAAAATCATGCCGCGCGGCAGTTCGCTAAGCATTCCCAACTCCTTCGCGGTTTTAAGTGCGGCACGCAAAAACGACGACTCACCGAGAACAGCGTGAGGACGGCGTTCAAGCATAGCCAAAAGCAATGCGTCGCGGCTTGAAACTTCAAGAAACGACCACTTTATTCCGCAAACATCCAAAGCTTTTTTGGGAAATACGTTTATAAGCGGCGGATAAGTAACGAGCATTTCGTCACCGGAATTTAACCCGCACATCCGCAAAGCTTTTGTCGAAGCCGCTATCCGGTCTTCAATCTCCGCCGCAGTCACACCTACAATATTTTGAAATGCCGTGGTGCCTGTTGTGACCGTAATAAAGTCAAAATTAAGAGGAGTGTGCAGCTGCTCGATGCAGTGAGCACCGGTAGGGCCGTCGATTCCTTTATCCTTCAAAGTGCGGCGCGGCATAGCATCAAAATCCGGTGCCGTGCTATATTGCGCCACATATTCCCGAAGCTCGTTTATCCAATCCATTGACTACCCGCTCTCAAAAATATTTGTCCTCTATTTTTACAAAATCCTGCCTCATTTTTTCCAAAACGAGCTGTCTTTTTTGCCGGCCGCCTCTCTGTGCGCCCAGTAAGCCACGCCCCTGCGGACCGTTTAATTCGGACTTACCTTCGTTGTTCAGCGCGTATACGTCCAAAATGTGCTTGTTAATAACTTGCGCCATATCGTCCGCGTTTTCTACTATTTCGTCCAAGCCGCCCAGTTTATAAAAATAATCCGCTCCGGAAGCGAATACAGGGTTTGTCTTGGACAATTCCGTCAGCGTTTCTATGTCGCGCTTAATAATGCGGGCGATACTCGAAAGGGGCATTACATGAATCATAGTGCCGTATTCCTTTGGCAAGCTCAAAATCCTGTCCGCTTGCAGCCCGTGACATAAAAATGCTCCGCTTATTGCTCTGCCAATAATCATGGCAATAACGGGGTGACCCTTTTGTCTTGCTTCGGTAAGTGCAAGTTGGTAAGAGCCGGTAGCTTTGTTCATGCCGAAAATTTCTTCCGTTTTGCCCGGGCCGTTGCCTGGTGAATCGACGATTAACACCAGCGGACGCTTTTCGCACGGCGGCAGAGCCTTGTCGGCTTCTATGGAGGCGTACACCGCCGTGGCCATTTTATACGCTTCTTCCATACCTATTATGCCCGCATATACCACGGGGAATCTGGGATTCGAAACTTTTGCGTCGTTAGCGATTACTGTTACCGTACGTCCTTGAAGGCTTCCGGTACCCACGACGGCACCGGGACCGAGTTCCGCGTCAATGTTAGTATGACCGATGATATTTTCAACAAAGCTGCCGCTATCTAATATCATGCCGACAGCATCGCGACCTTTACCGACCAGTGACTTAACAGCCATACTACACACCTCCTTTTTTGCGAATTTTCACATTCGCTACGAATTCGTCGAACTCCATATCGGGAATCATCTCGGGCTTTGTGTTACCAAAAAACGCCCATACATCTATAGAATCCTTTGGTTTTAAGATAGCCGCCAGTTCTACAAGTGCCAATTGCTCTCGTACCAAATCCCAGCTGCCTATGTTGCGGTATTGCTCCAATTCCTTATACGGCAGTTGCAGCAAGACCCTTACCCGCTCATAAAATGCGCCTATGTGATCTGCAACCAAAAACGCGCAGTCGCCCATGATTGTTTTGTGTTTGCCGCCTGTTGTACGGTAAACCAAAGCGCGATCCCCGGAATCAAATTCCTTTTTGCCCATCTCCTGCTCGATAACCTCCGGTCCGGTAAGCCCGATGCGCCCAAGCTCGCTCATAACCACCACATCACACGCAACACATACAAAACCCATTCCGCCAAAGCATCCAACCTTGCTGCCCACCAAAGCTATTACCGGTATTTTGCCGCGGCATTTTTGAATCAGCTCCATTATTTCGGCATGAGCGAGCAACCCCGCGTTCGCTTCGTGCAGACGCACACCGCCTGTTTCAAACGAATAAACGATGGCAGGGGTACGTTTTTCATAATCGTTTGGATATTTTTGTCTTATCTTGTCATATAATTCCAGCGCAAGAGAAAATACACCGACGGCTTTTGCGCCTCCGACCTCGCCAACGGCACCGCCGATAAATCTGCCTTCCTGCGATATTACGAACACGGGGCGTTCGCAAATTTTTCCAACGCCGGTGACGATGCCGTCATCAAACGACACGGCCCCTCCCAATATCGGCAAATGCGGGCTGCAAATTTCATCGTTCGGACCTATCAGCTCATGAAACGTAGCGTCGTCAACAAGTCCTACCGCTCTCTGCCGCGCGTTTGCCTCGTAGAAACTCATTCGCTGCAATTCGCTCCAAGCGATCATTCGTGTTCACCTGCCTTCGCCACGAGTAAACCCTGCTTCAAACGTGTCGCCACAACATAGGGAGTTGAATTATTGTCGTTGATTTCAATTAAAACATCACCCAAACGCGATTCGCGTACAAATTTTTGCAGTACCTTTTCCCAAACGGAATCGTATCCTTTTACGGGCGTAACAATTTTTACGCAAACGTCACCGCCGTTGTCTTGCTTACGCATCAGCACTTCCATGTCGCCGGAACCGACGACTCCGTTGTGTGACCAATCTATAGGCAATCTTTCAAACTCAGCTTCGGGCTTAATAGTGAACTTGATTTCATGTAAAGCCATGTGAAACCTCCTTTTTACCAATTTCTAAAACGCGCCGGCGGATTATACAACCCGCCCGACCATCGTACCAGCTCACGCACGCTCTTAGCCGCGAGCAGATTACGATTCGCTCTGCAGGTATCAATGCCTAAATCCTCCGGGGTCTTTACTATGCCGGACGCGCGCAGAGCTTCTGTTTGCGCCGGGTTCGCCTTCATCCCCACCTCGGTATATCCCGCGACGGCGCGGATTGCGGAGGTGCGTTCTTCCAAGTCGGAGCATTTATGCAAGTACGCAATGCCCTCCTCGGTGACGATATGCGTCAAATCATTGCCATAAATCATAACCGGCGGTAACGGCAGACCGGCCGCCTTTGCCAGTTCCCATGCGTCCAACTCTTCCACGAAACCCGGTGCCATTTTTTCTCGAAACGTTTCCTGCAGTTGTACCACAAGTTTTTTACCTCTGGGCATATCGCCGGTCAGTAGCTGCTTCATGCCGTATTCGTCGCCGCATTTAAGCCACGCTTGCGAGGCGTGCCTGCGCCCGCCTGCGTCTGTACCCATGTTGGGAGCGCCGCCAAAACCCGAAACACGATCCGCCGTCGCGGTACTGCTGTTGCCGTATCTGTCGATCTGCAACGTTCCGCCGATGAACATATCGAGGGCGTAATGCCCGGCCATCTGTCCGTAAGCGCGATTGGAACGCAACGAGTCGTCCGGTCCCGTAAAAAAAACGTCCGAACGGTTTTTGATATATTGCTCCATGCCTAACTCCCCGCCGAAGCAATGAATGGACTTCACCCAGCCGCTCTCGATTGCCGGGATAAGTGTGGGGTGTGGGTTAAGAGCAAAGTGAGTACAAATTTTACCTTTCAGCCCCAGCTCCTCGCCGTAAGTCGGGAGTAACAATTCTATGGCGGCCGTGTCAAAACCGATGCCGTGATTAACACGTTGCACACCGTATTCTGCGTATATACCTTTTATTGCTATCATTGCCCTAAGTATCTGGGCGTCGGTAATCAACGCCGGATCACGTGTGAACAGCGGCTCTACATAAAACGGGCGCGGCGACTGTATCACGAAATCCACCCAGTCACCCGGTATGTCTATTCGGGGAAGACGATCGACGATCTCGTTAACCTGCGCAATTACGATACCCTGCTTAAATTTTGTCGCTTCGACGATAACCGGCGTGTCCTCGGTGTTAAAGCCTGTATAAAGATTTCCGTTTTTATCTGCTTGATACGCCGCTACCAACGCCACGCGTGGCGTCAGGTCGATGAAGTAGCGCGCGAACAATTCCAAATATGTATGAATACTGCCAAGCTCAATTTTCCCGTCTCGAATGAACCGCGCAAGACGATCCGCCTGCGGTCCCGAAAACGAGAAATCAATTTTTTTTGCGATGCCTTTTTCAAATATATCCAGATGGCTGTTCAGTGCGATAGAGGATTGCACGATATGTAGGTCATGTATTTTGCCGGGATTTACACTGCAAAGGCATTCCGATAAGAAATCCGCCTGTTTTTGGTTGTCGCCCTCAACATTTACCATGTCGAAGGGTTTTATGATTGTTTCAAGCAACGCCACCGTTTTGTTGGCTTCGACTACTTTGCCGAGCTTTACTAACGGGATGGCCGCTTCAATTCTTTGTATTCGGTCGTGTTTTAAGCTGTTCCAGTTGTTAGGTTCGTTCTGTGCCATTTTCTCACTTCTCCTTTATCCTCGAAACAACAGCAGTAAGAAACCAGCGGCTACCGCCGAACCGATAACACCCGCCACATTCGGTCCCATCGCGTGCATAAGAAGAAAATTTGTTTTGTCGTACTTGCTGCCGACCGTTTGTGAAACCCGAGCCGCCATAGGTACGGCAGACACACCTGCAGAACCGATCAGCGGATTGACTTTACCGTTAGTGACTATATACATTACCTTGCCAATCAAAACACCGCCGGCGGTTGAGAATGCAAAGGCTGTAAGACCAAGCGCGATAATAGCCAGCGTCTGCACCTGTAAAAACTGTTCACCGGCTGCCGTAGCACCTACGGTAACACCAAGCAGAATGGTTACAATATTAATAAGCGCGTTTTGTGCGGTATCGCTGAGACGTTCGGTCACGCCGGATTCCTTAAACAGATTGCCGAGCATAAGCATACCGATAAGCGGCGCGACAGACGGCAACATCAGTACGCAAAACGCCGTTACACCAATCGGAAAAATTATTTTTTCGGTTTTGGAAATGGTTCTTAGCTGATTCATCTTTACCTTGCGTTCTTTTTCGGTGGTAAGCAGTTTCATAATCGGCGGCTGAATCATCGGAATCAACGCCATGTATGAATACGCAGCGACAGCTATAGGCCCAAGTAATTCGGGCGCCAGCTTGCTTGCAAGAAAAATTGCGGTGGGTCCATCCGCTCCGCCTATGATGCCTATGGAAGCCGCTTGTGCGGGAGAAAACAGCCCGGTAAGGTTGGCAATAGTAAACGCGACATAGATACCAAGCTGTGCGGCGGCACCTAAAATAAGGCTCATTGGGTTTGCGAGAAGCGGGCCGAAGTCTGTCATAGCACCTATACCCAAAAAGATTAAGCAAGGGAAGACACTGCTTTTTACGCCGGAATAAATAATGCGAAGCACTCCGGAATCGTACCAGTGCGTATTGGCGAAGGCAACGACAGCTTCATTAATAGCGGACTGTGAACCGCTTATGGCTGCGGTGTTTAAGTTTGCCTGTGCTACAGCCGTCGCGTCATACATAAGCCCGGTTTCCGGCAGATTTGCCAGCATGATTCCAAAAGCTATGGGAATCAGCAAAAGCGGCTCGAACTTGCGTACTATCGCAAGGTAGAACAAAACAAACGACACCAAAAGCATCGTGCCTTGCTGCCATGTAATAGCAGCGAATCCAGAAGATTCTATCAATTGTCGAAGCAACTCAAGTAAGTTCATAAGCCACCTCTAATTCAGCACAACAAGAGCTTGACCAGCCTCAACTGCCGTTCCCTTTGTCACCAGTATCTGCTTTACAACACCATTTCGTGGCGCGACTATATCGTTTTCCATCTTCATCGCCTCAAGTACCACCAAGGTCTGACCGGCACTGACGGTATCACCCACTGAAACCTTGACCTCCCAGATATTACCGGGCATCGGACTTGTTACTTTCTCCTCTGCGGCGGTCGGCATAGGCTGTGGTTGCATCATCGGAGTGGACTGTGGTTGCATCATCGGTGCTGGCATCGGCATGGGCTGTGGCTGCATCATCGGCGTGGGCATCATCGGCTGAGTATATGGCCCGGCTTCTTGCACGATTACGTTATACATCATTCCGTTTATTACTACTTGGTAGTTCATATTAATATCCCTCTTTCATTTTATTTTTTGAGCGTTCAAAATCAAAGTTTTATTGCCTTCAGGCCTTATGCCACAAGCCGCCATACTTGCCGCCAGTGCCGCAGCCATTTCCGGAAGGTTTTGCTCAACGGATACGGACTGGACTTCGGCGTGTTGAACGGGGTTAGGGACGGATACGCTGGGCGAATCTGTTACGGCATTTTTTGTCCTTCCCTCGAGCAATCCCACTGCCTTAGCCAAAAGCTTTACAAACAAAGCCAATAACAGCAACTCAAGCATAACAACGCTCATGCCGACGACAAAAACCAGCATTGATTCTCCAAATCCCATTGATGTAAGTCCCGCTAACATTTAATCACCTCCATAATTTATCGCTTTCGGTTGTGTGAACACTTTGGAATTAGCCATATGAATATTTCATTACACCGGAATTGTATATTGACACCGATTGCTTATCAATATACAATTTCTCATATGCCATATAAATAAAAGTTATAACAGCGGGAGGTGTTGCTTTTGGAATTATCGCATATTAAATACTTCATAACGGTTGCCGAAATCCAGAATCTATCAAGAGCCGCCGAGGTCGTTAACGTAACTCAGCCGGCACTCAGCAAGGCAATAAAGACCGTGGAATCGGAGCTTAATACGACGTTGTTTGACAGGAAGGGCAAGAGGATTATTCTTAATGCGAACGGCAATTATTTCTTGGAGAGTATTAAACCAATTTTGTCGGCGTTGGAACTGGCCTGCTTTGAGGTTAAAAATGTAAACGATGATTTACGCGGCATCATAAATTTGAAGCTGTCCTGCGCTTCCCCTCTTATCATTGAGCTGATAGCTTCATTCAGATCAAAGTACCCATTGGTTGAGTTTAACCTTACACAGCATGACATCTCGGAAAAAACAGAGGGCTATAACGTCGTCATATCCGACAAGGAGCTTGTTGATAACGGTTTTAGCAGTTTGCTCTTGTTTAAGGAGGACGTAAAGCTGGCTATTCCTATTTATCACAGGTTGTATGATAAGGAAGAAATTTATGTGGCGGATTTGCTAAACAATCAGTTCATTTTACCGTCCGCGTACTATCCGTTACGATGTACCATTGATAAGTTTCTGAATGAGTGCGGCGTAAATCTTAACGTAGCGTTAACGTCGGATGATGCGGCTACCGTAAGGAGTTTTTCTACAAAAACCAACTCCTTGACGTTCATACCGGAGTACACATGGTTTATGAATCAGCAAAAAAATCTGCGGTTAACGAGTATTGTCGATTTAAAAATGTTCAGAGAAGTTTATTTTTCTTGTAATAATCCTGATGGCAATGTTCATTTGGAATGTTTTTCGGATTACATATGCAATAATGTTCAACGTGTAAAAAGCTAGATTTACATAAAATATTTTTTGGGGGATTGTGATTACGATGATTAATCTTTTAAAAAACGGTGCATTTTTATTAAACGGAACGCAGATAGTCGAGGAGGGCAGTCAGCTTGAAGCGATGACGGGCAAACCCGCCGACAAAGACGCAGCGAAAAAACAAACGATAGCATACGGTATCTTGAATGCGCATAACGTTTCGGGAGACATGAAGAATCTGAAAATCAAGTTTGATGCGATGGCGTCGCACGATATTACGTACGTCGGTATTATTCAGACGGCACGAGCCAGCGGGCTGAAGAGCTTTCCGCTGCCGTATGTGCTTACGAACTGCCACAACAGCCTCTGTGCCGTAGGCGGAACGATTAATGAGGACGACCACGTATTCGGCCTGTCGGCAGCCAAGAAATACGGCGGGGTTTATGTACCGGCGCATTTTGCGGTTATTCACCAGTACATGCGCGAGATGATGTCGGGTTGCGGGAAGATGATTCTGGGTTCAGATTCGCACACGCGCTACGGCGCGCTCGGCACGCTTGCGATAGGCGAGGGCGGCGGCGAGTTGGCAAAGCAGCTGCTAAACAAAACATATGATGTTGCGTATCCGGAGGTCGTCGGCGTTTATTTGACGGGCAAGCCCGCTGTAGGCGTAGGGCCGATGGATGTTGCGCTGGCTATTATAGGCGCGGTATTTAAGAATGAATTTTGCAAAAACAAGGTTATGGAGTTCGTCGGAGACGGCGTTGCCGGGCTCAGTATGGATTTCCGTAACGGCATAGATGTAATGACGACGGAAACAGCGTGCCTTAGCTCCGTATGGATAACTGACGGGCAGACGGAGGACTATTACAAAACTCATGGCAGGGCAGGGGACTATAAGATTTTGTCGCCCGGCGGCGTTGCGTACTACGACGGCATGATTGTTGTAGACCTTGCTAAAATTAAGCCGATGATTGCGATGCCGTTTCACCCGAGCAATGTCTATACGATCGACGAGCTTAACGCGAACTTAGGGGATATTCTGCGCGAGGTTGAAAAAACTGGTGCGGAGCAGCTTGACAACCCTCGCATTACGTTCAAGCTTACTGATAAAATCGAAGGCGGACGTTTGCGTGCTACGCAGGGCGTAATAGCGGGCTGTGCGGGCGGTACGTTTGATAACATAGTCGATACAGCTACGATTTTAGGCGGGAAGTCAATCGGCAGCGACGAGTTTTCGCTTAGTGTTTACCCGTCGAGTCAGCCTGTGTACATAAGCCTTGTCGAAAACGGTGCGGTGGCTAACTTGATGACAGCCGGTGCGACGCTTCGTTCTGCGTTCTGTGGGCCATGCTTCGGCGCGGGTGATGTCCCGGCTAATAACGGATTTTCAATTCGCCATTCGACACGTAATTTCCCGAACCGCGAGGGCAGTAAGCCAAGCGACGGTCAGATTGCTTCCGTGGCGCTTATGGACGCGCGTTCGATTGCCGCAACAGCCGCGAACGGCGGGTTCTTGACGGCGGCTACGTCGCTTGATGTGGATTATTTTAAGTCGGCTTACTCTTTTAAGAGTGAGGTATATAAGAATAGGGTTTACGACGGCGTCGGTAAACCGATGACGAACGAGGAGTTGAAGTTCGGTCCCAACATAACTGACTGGCCGAAAATGTCGGCGTTGCCGGATTATTTGCTGCTGCGGGTTGCCGCCGTTATTAACGACCCGGTAACGACTACAGACGAGTTGATACCATCCGGTGAGACATCGAGCTATCGCTCAAACCCCGTACGGTTGTCCGAGTTTACATTATCGCGCAAGGAACCTAAGTATGTAGCACGCGCGAAGCATATGCACTTGATAGAAGAGAAGCGGCTGAACGGAATATGTCCTGTGGAAGCCGACGGGGCGATGCAGGGGGTTTTCGATAAGATAAATGCAATAGAAGGCTTTGAAAAGGTAGACGCGCGAGAAACGGGTATCGGCAGTGTGATATATGCCGTAAAGCCCGGTGACGGCTCGGCGCGTGAGCAGGCGGCTTCGTGCCAGAAGGTGCTTGGCGGCTGGGCAAATATTGCCCGCGGCTACGCTACGAAGCGGTATAGGAGCAACCTTATTAACTGGGGGATAATACCGTTTTTGTTGGAAGAGACGCCCGAGTTTGGCATGGATGATTATATTTTTATCCCGGATATACGTAACGTCATTAAAAATAAGCGCGAAACGGTGACGGCTTACATAATCGGCGAGCAAGCCCGTGCGTTTAATATGAAAATCGCGGATATGACTGACGACGAACGTGATATTATTATAGCGGGCTGCTTAATAAACTATTACGCGTGAGGTGTGTGCTGTGGAGTTATGGGATGCTTTGGACGAGAACGGAAACAAAACAGGTAAGTTAATAGAACGCGGTACGCCGTTGAAGCCGGGCGAGTATCACCTTATTGTTAACGTTTGGATTTTGAATGCGGACGGTACGTTTCTGATTTCTAAGCGTACACCGAACAAACCGCATCCGAACATGTGGGAATGTACGGGCGGTTCGGCGGTGTGCGGCGACGACAGTCTCACTACGGCGCTGAAGGAAGTACGTGAGGAGCTGGGTGTTCGGCTTAACCCCGAGAACGGCAGGCTGTACAGGCGTTTTCGGCGGCAGTCGGATTTTGTTGATGTGTGGTTGTTTCGCGAGGACGTGCGTCTGGAAGATGTTACGTATCAGGAGAACGAAACCTGCGACGCTATGATGGCGACGAAGCAAATGATATTCGAAATGATAGAGCGCAGGGAGTTTATTGAAAAGGATTTGTTTCCGTAC
>CAZJLW010000018.1:0-1714 GCA_964546895.1 uncultured Eubacteriales bacterium
CTGTTTATAGGAGGGCGTTAATGTTTTGATTTGTAAACATTAATGCCGCCTATATCGCTTTTTTTCTTTAGAACGTTGTACTGACATCAGCGTTTTGCTATCATAAATTTACGTGTAGCAACAGCGGCACAAGATTTTTAATTTACCCTCGGGAGGAGATTTATATGTCAGTAACAATCAGAAAGGTGCGCGCCATTTGCACGGCACCGGCCAACAAAAATTTAATCGTAGTGAAGGTTGAGACATCGGAGCCGGGGCTTACGGGTATCGGCTGCGCGACGTTCGCCTATAGAAGAAAAGCCGTCGCGGAATATGTCGACTCATACTTAAGCCCCCTGCTTGAAGGCCGCGACGTTACGCGTATTGAGGATTTGTGGAGCCTCATGAATGTAAACGCCTACTGGCGCAACGGGCCGATAGCCAACAACGCCATATCAGGCGTCGATATCGCGTTGTGGGACATTCTCGGGAAGCTTGCCGGTATGCCCGTGTATCAACTGCTCGGCGGGAAATGCCGCGAGGCCGTCAAGGTTTACCGCCACGCAAACGGGACTACGGTCGAGCATCTGCTTGAAAAAATCCACGCACTGATGGAGGAAGGCACGACACACATACGTTGTCACCTCGGCGGCTACGGCTCGAAGCAGCTGGTCGGCGACGCGCCGCCGAATACGATTCCCAACGGGTTCGCACATGACGAATACTACGACCCGCGCAAATACGTCCGTACGATAGTAAAAATGTTCGAGCTGCTACGCTCGAAGCTGGGCTACGACTTGGAGCTGCTGCACGACATACATGAAAGAATCGCGCCGATAGAAGCCGTCGGCATGGCGAAGGAGCTTGAACGGTTTAACCTCTACTTCCTAGAGGACGCGTTCGCGCCGGAGATGTGCGACTGGTACAAGACGCTGCGCAGTCAGTGCGCGACGCCGCTTGCGCAGGGCGAGCTGTTCAACAACCCGACCGAGTGGAAATACCTCATTACAAACAGGCTCATAGATTTCATCAGAGTACACATCAGCCAAATCGGAGGCATTACACCCGCCAAAAAACTGGCCGTTCTGTGTGAACAGTTCGGCGTGCGGACTGCTTGGCACGGGCCGGGCGACGTATCGCCCGTAGGTCACGCCGCCAACGTTCATCTGGACATGTGTTCGCCTAACTTCGGCATACAAGAATGGACGGTTATTTCGGAGCAGCTTGCCGAGGTTTTCCCAGGCAGCCCCGAGCTTAGACACGGCTACGTTTACTTAAACGACAAGCCGGGCTTGGGCATCGATATTAATGAAAAACTCGCCGCCAAATATCCGTGCGACGATTCCGTGACGACATGGACACAGACACGGTATATGGACGGGTCGCTATTGCTGCCGTAAAAATTTAGACAACATTTCAAATATGACATACTGCTGTCAGCTTATGTTTAGTAAAATACAAACATAGCAATGCTAATAAAAATTCAGGAGGAAATGAAAATGCAAATGGAAACTATGAAATGTTGTCAAAGCTGTGGAATGCCGATGGGAGACACGGACGAGATGTACGGCCTTAACGCCGACGGAAGTAAGAACGCGGACTACTGCAAATACTGCTTCAACGACGGTCACTTTAATAAGGAAGAAACTATGGAGGAAATGATTGCGACATGCATTCCGTTCATGGTTAAGGAAGGCATGACAGAAGAAAAGGCGCGGGAAATTTTGGAAGCGCA
>CAZJLW010000018.1:1814-21441 GCA_964546895.1 uncultured Eubacteriales bacterium
CTCCTCAGCAGCCGCAGCCGCTTCCTCAGATGTGGAGGAATTGACCTGCACAACCTGCGAAATCTGGTTCAACCCGATACCAAACTGACCGATAGCCGTCGCCTGAGCGCCTGAGGACGATGCGATACGCGTAATGATTTCAGAAACCCGGTTAGCTCCGTCCACAATAGCTTCTAACGATGCGGCCGTCTCGAGCGCTATTTTTGTGCCGCCATTTACCTTTGTTATGGAATCCTCAATTAGCGCAGTAGTTTCCTTTGCCGCAACCTGACTGCGACCCGCCAAATTCCTAACTTCTTCCGCAACGACGGCGAAGCCCTTGCCGTGTTCACCGGCGCGCGCCGCTTCGACAGCCGCGTTAAGCGCAAGCAGATTCGTCTGGAACGCGATGTCGTCTATTGTCTTTATAATTTTCGAGATATTGTTCGACGAAGCCTTTATGCCATCCATCGATTCGAGCATTTTTTTCATTTCAGCGTTACCGTTCTTCGCGTCTTCCGTTGATTTAAGCGACAGCTCATTCGCCTGTAATGCACTCGTAGCGTTCGCCTGTGTCTGGGTGTTTAACGTATCTACGGAAGCGTTAAGCTCCTCTACAGAACTCGCCTGCTCGCCGACGCCCTCAGCCAACATCATCGAACTGGTGGAAATAGACTTCGCCCCGACCAGAACATGCTCTGAAGCCTTGCTGATTTCTGTCATTGTCGTGTTCAGCGTATCGATTATAGAGTTAATCGAGTCCTTAATCGAGGTGAACTGCCCAATATATTCGCGGCTGATAGCAATCCGCAAATCGCCCTCCGAAAGACGCGCCAACACGCCCGTAATCTCGTCAATATACACCGAAATTTCAGAAACAGTATTGTTAAGCGCATTTTTAATAAGCGCGAAATCTCCCTTGTAATCGCCCGTCACCTTTGATGTGAAGTTACCCTTCGACATGTCAATCATAACGGCCTGCATCTCGTTAATAGGTACAATGACTGCGTTAAGCACAGCGTTTAACGAAACGAGTATCTCCTTCCAGTTGCCGTTGAACTTGCCGACATCGCCACGCACGGACAGATTACCATTCGCCCCTTCACGCGCAACCATGTCTATTTCCTTCACTATATCTTGCAATATCCGCTTGAACTCGTCAATCTGCACGTTCGCGACAGCCTTTTCGCCCTCATATTTTTTGAGTGACACCCCGAAATCGCCCTCGGCCAGCCCTCTTAGCACGGCGAAAATATCGTTAAGCATGTAAACGTACGACGCAACCATTTCGTTTATGCCGACAGCGACGCTTCGGTACGAGCCTTCGTAGCGCTCCGGTTCAATGATGGTACTCATCGCGCCTTTCGAATGTTTAGTGTGCATGTCATCGATGTCGCTTAAAATATTATTAACATTGCTAACCACCGCGCCGAAGCTTCGGCTCAGCTTGCCGATTTCGTCCTTGGAGTCATTACGAATGTTCACATTTAAGTTGCCCTTAGCGACATTCTCCGCTACGCTGACCAGTTCAATGACCGGCCTCGTAATCATTCGCGATACAATCAACGCGATAACCGCTGCAATGATTAACGTAAACAGCGAAAATCCCATCATGAAATATTTCGATGCAACCGCCCGCAAATGAATCCTCTGCTCGCGATATTTGCTCTGCGAGTTTGCGAGTGTAACAATTTCGTCTATGTTCATCTTCACGTCTGTGAATAAATCGTCTTTTGTCTCGAATATGATGTCCTGTATTTTTTCGATGTTGTTCTGCGCCGCCAAAGTCACGACCTGACCAAACACTTCTGTTTTATAAGCCTGAATATCAACGGCTATATTTTTTATTTTGTCACGATTCGTCTGCTTCGTTACGTCGTCGATACGGTAGTCTGTGTCTACAAGCTTGGTGTACTCGGTTATCGCCGACGTCATCGCTTGCATGGTCTTGTCAAATTCATCCGACAAGCTTTTTATCCTCTCCGGAGTGTCGGCGTTTAATCCGATCGATAGCGTAAGCTGACGTATGTTCATCATATCAGCGTCTAAACTATTAACGAGCTCCAGACGCCTTTGGGGTATAGATATTAAGTAACGATATTCCTCGTCCATCCTACCGATGGTCTGTATGCCAAAGGTCGTAAGCAAACAGGCCAGGGCAATTACGAGTCCGAAGCCAACAATCAACTTGTAACGGATTCTCAAATTTTTAATCAACTTCACAACAAATCCCCCCTGCTCCCAATATAAATGGGCGTGCCAAATCCCGATCGGGTTCGGCACGCCCTGCTTAGCGCTACTGCACGTTCATGTACCGCTCGAGGACGCGCGGAATCTTTATCGTGCCGTCCTTTTGCTGATAGTTTTCTAAAATAGCGGCGGTCGTTCTGCCGATTGCAAGACCGCTGCCGTTAAGCGTGTGTACGAACTGTGCCTTGTCCTTCATGCCGTCTTTGTAACGGATGTTTGCGCGGCGCGCCTGATACGCTTCGAAGTTGCTACAGCTGGAAATCTCTACGTATTTATTATAGCTTGGCATCCATACCTCGATGTCATAAGTCATCGCAGAGCTAAAGCCCAAGTCGCCGCCGCACAACCGCACGACGCGGTAAGGAATCTCCAGCAGCTTCAAAATATCCTCGGCATCAGCCGTAAGTTTTTCAAGCTCGGCGTAGGAATCCTCCGGTTTAGCGAATTTTACAAGCTCGACCTTATTAAACTGGTGCTGCCTGATAAGACCGCGCGTGTCGCGTCCGGCTGAACCTGCCTCAGCACGGAAGCAAGCCGTGTATGCGCAGTGGCTGATAGTAAGGTTGCCGCCGTCGAGGATTTCCTCGCGGTACATATTCGTAACGGGAACCTCAGCCGTCGGTATCAGGTAGTATTCAGTGTTCTGAACCTTAAACATATCTTCCTCGAACTTCGGCAGCTGTCCAGTGCCTAACATACTGCGGCGATGTACGAGAAACGGCGCAAACACCTCGACATACCCGTGCTTGTCGACATGCGTATCCAGCATGAAGTTCATGACGGAGCGTTCAAGCCGCGCGCCGAAGCCTTTATAGAACGTAAACCGCGCGCCTGTAGTTTTCGCGGCGCGTCCGGAATCCAGGATGTCGAGCGCTTCGCCGATATCCCAGTGTGCCTTCGGCTCGAAATCGAACTGCGTCGGCTCCATAAAGCGGCGTACTTCGACGTTGCTTTCGGAGTCCGCGCCCTCGGGTACTAAGTCGTATGGGGTGTTCGGCACGTTTAGTAAGAACGTCTCAATCGCTTCCTCCATCTCCTTAACACGCGGCTCGTATTCCTTTATACGGTCTGACAGCTCCTTCATTTCGTTCATAAGCGCCGTCGTGTCCTGCCCGTCGCGCTTAAGCGCCGGTATCTGCTTGGACGCGGCGTTCTGGCGGCTTTTCATTTCTTCCGTTTCCTTTAAAAGCTCGCGCAGCTTCTTGTCCAGCTCCAAAAACTTCTCAAGCTCGTAATCCTTATTACGTTTGGCAAGCTTGCGCTTAACCTCGTCGAAATTCGTTCTGAGTTCTCTTACATCTAACATGTAACTCTCTCCTCAATTATATTTTTTTCTATATTTCATCTTAACCCGAATATCGTCGCCGATAAACTTTAACATCTGATAATAGCCAAAAAACCGCGAAATTATGCGTTCGGAGTATTGGTGTTCGAAATCCGCCGGTGATAGGTTAGTAGAAATAACCGTCGGGCGTTTTTCGAGCAACCGCGTATTCAGAATGTTGAACAGCTCCGAGCTTGTGACAACAGTCGGAAACTCCGTCCCGAGGTCGTCAATAATAAGCAAGTCAACCTCCGTCGAGTCCGTGATATAGTCGTCCGGCTCCTCCGTTTCGTCGCGGTTGAAGCGGTTCGCTTCGATTATTTTGCACAGCTTCGGGGCCGTCACGTACAACACCGTCTTGCCCATGTCGAGTACGTCCTTAGCAATCGCGTTGCACAAAAAAGTCTTGCCAAGCCCCGTGTTGCCGTAAAACAATAGATTATTAAATTCACGGCCGAAACCGTCCGTGAAGCCGATGCATACCTGATAAATGTTTTTCATATTGGCCTTGGGCGACAGCCCGGCCGACGGATCAACCTCGTCGGAATACAGCCGTATATCAAACGTGTCAAAATTCTCAACAGCCAGAATGCTTTTAAGATTGGACAGGTCGTAGTATTTTTCGATGAGGCGCTGCTTTAAACAGGCGCACCGTTCGTTACCGACATGTCCTGTGTCGCGGCACATCTTGCACTTAAACACTTCCTCAAGATAATCCTCCGGGTAGCCCCCGGCTGCGATAAGCTGCCGCTTTTCGTCAGACAGCGCGGCGTTCTCCTCGCGCAAACGGGTCAAGTCGCCCCCGCCGCTAAGAACAGCGCGGCTAATATTTATACCGTTAAGCCGTAGCGCTGTGTCGATGTCGCTTAGCTTCGGAATCTTCGAGTACATTTCTTCTTTTCGTTCGGCAATCGTTCTTTTTGCCCGGTCGATATCACGCCCATACTCGCGCATGACATCATTGTAAGCCTGTTTGAAGCCCATATTTTTCACCTCCCGTCCAAACGTTCAGGCGCGTAACCATCGATACTCTGTGCTACAACGCCGCTTTATTCATATTGCGTACTTTTTCCTCCAAATATTCCCTTTCAAGCTTTTCCAGTTCTTCGAAATCCAATTCGCGCTGCTTATAATTTACGAAGCGGTTTTTCTTAGGCTTCGCCTCGACGCGCACCGTCTCCGGCTTGTCGAACCGTTCGACGCTTGCCACAGCCTTCGCTTTGTGGAAAGCCTCATCGGCTTTTTTTACGTCGTCGAGTGTTTTTACATCATTCTTGAACCATTCTGTAATAATCTTATCTGTATATTTCAAGCCGGGCTTTCCGACTGTTAATATCGTCTTGTCACATGCTTCAAGTATTACTTCAAGCGGCATTTCGTATTCTGTCAGCCACTTTTTCATGTATCGTATTTCGGCAGGCGTCGGGACGCGGTAGCCGTTGCCGCACGCCTTCAATATTTCCTTATAATCACGATTGTACAGCTTAGCGTATTCCTCGGCCTTCTCGACGGTATCTATACCGTTCTCGGCGTAGTCTATCGCTACCTTTTCTATGTAGCGCAGATTGCGGTTGTTGTTTTCCGCGCAAATTATTATTATGAACTCAATAACAGGCACCGGCAGCCGCAGCCAGTCGTATAGGCTGAATAAAATATTCAAGTCAGTATATTTTAACAACGTCCCAACCGTGCTTTCGGCTATCGTAAACAGCCGTTCGATGTCCTCGCTCTGACTTCGGTAGATTTCCAGCTCCTCTGGGCTGTACATCGGCCGGTTTTCGAACTGAATTCTACGCTTGTCCGGGGTGCTGGCTTTGTCTGTCGATTCTGATATGATTTCTTCCGTCAGGACTTCGTCCGGCGTGATTTCTTCCGTAGAGACTTCATCTACTGCAATATCATCTGATGCCGAATTTTCCGATGTCATTTCAACAATCGGCTCTGCCTCTTCCATCACATCCGGCACTAACGTCAGCTCCGCAACCTGTTTTGGCGGCGGCGTAGTCTTATCAACCACAGCGGCGAAATGTATATTAAACACGCCGTCGTCCTCCGACAGCGTCAACAGCCCTTCGCTCGCCCAGTAACGCCACGCCTTCACAACGTCCGATTCCAGCAGTTCAAGATGCCTTGCCACATCCTTAGCAGTTATTTCCAGCCTTCGCAGCGCGCAGCTCAGTGTGTATATATAAACGATCGAGTACGTATGATTCGTCCCGCTTAAATAATTATCAATAAAAATATTGGAAACCGGGGTGAAATTAAAGCCGACATCAGCGCCCAGACATACGGTTGACATAGTGTTCTTTCCCTTCAATAGTTATATTACATTTGTAACGGAGAATATCTCCATAGGACCTTTGCCCTTCATTTGAATCTCGCCGAGCGAAACAGCAGTGACACGCCCTCCGCAAGCGTCTATTACCTCTTTGCTTACGAGTATTTGCGAAACACCGGCGTTACTTTTAAGACGCGCGGCAGTGTTGACCGTGTCGCCAATCGCCGTGTAGTCCTTACGGAACGAAGGCCCCAGATTACCGACGATACATCCGCCGCAGCATATTCCGACGCCGAAGCCCAGCTCCGTTCCGTATTTTTCGAGCAAGCTCGCATTGACGGACGCGGCTTTTGTCACGATTTCCCAAGCGGCCTTCGCCGCACGGTAGACATAATCGTCAGTCGGCACGAAGCCGTTAAACAGAGCCATAGTAGCATCGCCTATAAACTTATCAATACTGCCGCCGTTATCGAACACCGCAGCAGATGTCAGCTCGAAGTAGCTATTAAGCATTTCGACGATAGCTTCCGGCTCGTCCTTTAGCTCCTTAGCCAGAGGGTGAAAACCGCGGACTTCCGCGAACATTACCGCGATATGTTTTTTCGCGCCGACGGCGTCGCTGTTCGCTTCGCCTGTTGCTATCAGCTTATCGACGAGACGCGGGTCGACGTATTTCTTAAACGAATCCTTAATGCGCTGCTTCTCGATTCGGTCGAGAATAAAATTATAAGCCGCCTGAAATGTGAGTAACACACCGGCAGAAATAATAGGGTACGTCAGCAACATAATCCAGCCCAAGTTAAACATAACACGGTTCAGCACGGTATACCCCACCGCAAACAGTAAAAACCCGGCAAGCGCAACACGCATGTCCGTCCGCGCTCGAATAAAAAACACAGTAAACAACAGCAGCAGCGCTACCATAATAACCGTTTCGCTCGTGCGCGGCAGCGGCATCTTATACTTGCCATCAAGAATCATCTGGACAATGTTAGCATGAATCTCCACGCCGTTCATTTGCGTAACACGATTAACAGACGTGGAATACGAGTCCTTAAGCACCTCGCTAAACGGCCCAATAAAAACAATCGAGCCAGCGAACATCGACGGATCGAAGTCGTCGCGAAAAATATCCGCAAACGACAGCTCACCATTATCTACATTATAATAACCGCCCACATCTCGTGAATAATTTATATAGAACAGCCCGCTATCGTTAAGCGGTATTTCAATCTCCTTAACCCCTAAGAACTTCCGCGCGATTTCATGCGAAAAGCTGTAAAGAGTTTCGTTATCGTAATTCAGCGACTTGTTGCCGTAGCGTACAAATCCGTCCTTCTCAATGACAGAATTTATAAACCCGATGTCTCCGGCCGCAAGCAGTTCCTCAAACGGCTTATCATATGCAACTATCGCCTTCTTATTAAAATACCCTGTCTCGTCATCGCCGACAAGCTCCTCGCCAAATATAACCATCGCCGACATTACAACGTTCCCGCCGTTTTTGACAGCTTCCACCAAAGCCGCATCGGCGGCCTTGTCATTGCTCTCATTTGCGTAAACTACGTCGACGCCGATAACGGCCGGTTTGTTTTGTGGGTCGGCGTTCAGCCGGTTTATAGCGTCGGCCATCGTCCGGCGCGTCCATTTCGTGAACGACCCGATCTCCGACAGCGCCTTATCATCTATGCCGATTACGAAAACGTTAGGGTGACGTTCGGTCGTATCTTTATACAGCACATCGCGCATAGCCGACTCGAACGGATAAAATGCATCGGTAAGATAGCAGACCAGCAGCACGACAGCAAGCACCGTATAGCCGATCAGCTTAAGCTGTTTTTTTAGCGTATCCATGAACAAGCAGTCTCACCCTACCCTTTTATCCCTGTCACCGCGAATCCCTCCAGAGGTTCCTCGCCGGGCTTCTGCACCTCGCCGACCGACTCGACCGTTATCCGGTCTCCGCAAATATCGACAACCGCCTTACTGACCAGCACCTGCGATGCCTTCGCGACGCTTTCGAGCTTTTCGGATATCGTAACCGTGTCGCCGATAGCCGTATAATCCTTACGGAACGACGGGCCGCAGTTGCCGACGATCGCCGGGCCGCAGTGGACACCGATTCCAAAGCCGACGTTAACGCCGTACTTCTCCAAAATCGAGCGGTTAACCTCCTGTGCGCCCTGCACGATATCCCACGCGGCTTTTACTCCGCGGAACACGTAGTCTTCCATCGGCACGAAGCCGTTAAACAGCGCCATAGTCGCGTCGCCGATAAATTTGTCGACGCTGCCGCCGTTATTAAACACAGACGAAGACGTCAGCTCGAGGTAGTTGTTCAGTATTTTAACGATTGTTTCCGGCTCGTCTTTCAGGCGCTCGGACATAGGAGTAAAGCCGCGCACGTCCACGAACAGAACCGCAATGTCACGCTTCGCGCCGACCGCATCGCTGTCGGCTTCGCCCGTCTCGATAAGCTTATCGACCAGCTTCGGGTCTACGTATTTCTTAAACGACGACTTAATTCGCTGCTTTTCTATGCGCTCCGTTACGAAATTAAACGCGACCTGATAAATAAACAACCCTGCCGTTAAAACAATCGAGTACAGCAAAAACAAAACATAACCGTGTTCAAGCAAGTACGTATTAAATATGTAACCGTTGTCGTACAAAAATCTGTTGGCGAAAACATACGCACCGCAGAAAAGCACAACCACAGCGAACGACAGCCGTATATCAGCAACGTTAAGCAACGCGATAAACAGCACTGCCAAAACAAACAGTATCAGCAGCTCCAAATACTTCGGTATTACTGTCTTAAAATTTCCATCCAGCGCCATCTGAATAATGTTCGCGTGAATCTCGACGCCGTGCATCGGCGCCTGTTGGTTCATAGGTGTGAAATAAGCGTCCATCAAGCCGCTTGCGTACGGACCGATAAGCACTATCTCGTCAGCGAACTGCTCCGGGTCAAAATCCTCGCTAAAAATATCAACGAACGAAAAGCCCATGCCCTCGTAGCCGTAGTACGCGTGCAAATCGCAAGAATATGCTATGTAAAATGAGCCGTCGCTCCGCGTCGGAATATTTACATCGCCCGAGTATTTCCGCAACACGGCGGCCGCAAAGCTGTCCTCCGCTTTCGAAAACCGCACGACACTATCCCTATCGGGCGTAAAGTCCTTATATCCGTAGTCACATACAGCCGCAAGCTCCGGAAAAGGCAGCTCGTATTTGGTAGCTCCTACCACTACGTTACCGCCGTTTGCGACAGCTTGGGCAAACGCGGCATCGGCGTCAGGCTCGCCGCTTCGCGGGAACGTAACATTAATGCCGATAACAGCCGGTTTATAGTCCGGGTCGGCGTTCAGAATATTAAGAGCGTCCGTTATTTTCTGCACGCCCCAATACTGGAACGGCCCAAGCTCAGCCAGCGCGCGCTGGTCTATCCCGACGACGAATATATGCGGATTTTTTTGCTGAGGGTCTTTGTAGAGCAAGTCGCGCAGCTCCGCGTCGATAGAAAATAACGCCCCGGACAAAAACAGAACGATAACGACAGCGGCAATTGCCGCCGCACCTAATACAGAAGGCAGCTTCTTTTTAAAGTCAGACATTGCGCTTCCCCCGAGCATAACGCGCGAGATTTCCTTTTAGGCGCGTCGCTTGATAATGTTATGGATAATATCGTAAATAGCATCCTCGTTGTTCGTAACGGTAACGACATCGGCGGCGGCTTTAAGCACTTCGTGGGCGTTGCCTACAGCAATCCCAACATCTGCGGCCTCAATCATGTCGATATCGTTCAGATAATCCCCGACGGCGTAAGTATAGTACCCGTACGTGTTTTTCAGATACGTAAGCCCGTCGCCCTTCGACGTGTTCGGAATAAGCTCAAAGTAGCAGTCCGCCGATATTACGCCCTTGTAAGCACCGGGCTTAACAAAATCTGCGAGATAATCAGCGTAGCGTAAAATAACGCTGTTCTCGTCACTCAGTATAATCTTAACCCAAGGCAAATGCGATATCGCGGCGATATCCGTCATAATATACGGTCTATCCTCTGTCGCAACCCAGTAGTCCAGGGGCGCATCAGGCGACACGACGTACATGTCGTCCACCGTAAAAACCATTACGCACGTAGTTTTACGGTTTTTTATGACGGCGTTCAGCGCGTCAATCACGGCGGCATTATCAAACGCCTTGCAGGAAATCAGCTTGTTCTGCTTAAAATCCCAAATGACAGCCCCGTTGTACATAATACTCGGAGCGTTAATATTATATCCATCCGCGAACGGCGCAATGTTGTGCTGAGTACGTCCGGTAGCCAGCCCGAAATGCCCGCCGTTCGCCGTGAAAAAATCCACGGCTTCAATGTTTCGCTTGGAAGCAGTCTGCGCAGTCGTTATCAGCGTGCCGTCTACATCGGACACCAACAGTATATTGTCAAAAATCATTGTTCATCCTCTTTCAGTATGCGGCGGTTATTGCGCGTTAAGCGTAACTGAGCCGCCGTTTTTTATTATCTTAACCGTTTTTTTCGCAAGCAGCTTGCCGTTTTGCGACAGCGCTTCTATATCCAGTATATGCTCGCCGTCCTTCTGCGACGACAGATCCAGCACCGCTTCATACGGCACGGCTTCGCCGCGCTTAAGTACGCTACCGTCCAGTCTGTAGTCAACAACCGCTCGTTCCTCGTATGGCATTATGAAATATGTGAACAGTGGCACGCTGTTTGCAGGCAATGTGATACCCGACGCGGGTTTGTAAACAAACTCGGAGGAAGCCGCACCCTTAGCCAGAAACACTGGGTTATCCGTCAGTGTCTTGTAAAGCTCATTCAGCCGAGCGTTTTTATAAAACGCGAATATATTTTTCTCCACGCCGCCGTCGAAAATCTTATCAAAATAAAACATAGCCTTTATCTGCGGGAAAACCATCGGTAAATACGCGTAATGCCGTGTCAAATTCAAAGCAGCCCAGTCCGACACGTCCTCGTTATTACTGACAGAGAAGTTCTCAACTCCGCCCTCGCTGATAAGTATAGGCTTCCGAGCCCCGAACGCCTCGACAATCGGCCGCGCCCGCTCGACAGGATTGGCGAATTCATCCGTCATATATATTGACTTGCCCGTCGTATCCAAATTTTTGTCGCCCAAGAAATACTTCTGCGAATAGCACGATATTCCGACCCAGTCCACGTACTCGTCACCCGGATAAAACATCTCGTAGGTAAGCCCCGCCGCCGATATATCGTTCGGTGCGAACACCATCGCAACGTTCGGCGCATTTTCTTTCATTACAGATGAAACAAGCCGAAACGCCTCGATATATTTACCGGGATCAGCCGGTGTACTCCATACGTTCATCTCCGCGCCAAAGCGCAGCAAAATGTTCGCGCCGAGTGACTGCAAATATTTCGCTTCCTCTATAATGTAAGCCTTACTGCTAAGCACACGGTCAAGCATAGCGCCCTCGCCCGTCAGATTCCATCCGACTTCAATAACAGACGTGCGCTCCTTGTACGCCTTAAACAGCCAATCAAGCGAAGCCATTCGCTCATCCAAAAAATGCGCATAAATAAGCGCGCCGCTTGATTTCTTAGGGTTCTGCGCGTCAAGCGCGTTCGTAAACGCTTTCGACATGGGATCGTAACCGGCACTCAGCCCGTAGTACACACCGGACTTCGGCTCGAACTTCCCGCCAAGAAACACCTGCGTCTGGTCACTCGCCGCAACACGCGCGAAAACCTCCAACCGCGGCGAAAACGCCTTGATTTTATTTGTAAGTTCAGTAATAAGGAAGTTAAAATCGCTTTCAGCTTCCGGTGTTTTTATATTGAAATGCTTATACGCATTACAGTATGCCAAAATAATTTTATAATATGCCGACGCCTTTTCTAAATCCGACACGGCTTCCGCCGCACGCGCGACGTTCTGCGCCGTCCCAAAAATTATAGCGATCTCCATCGTATCGCCGTTCGCGAGGAACGCCTTCGCGGCTTCCTCAGCCGTGCGCTTGCCGTTAAGCAGCTCGTAAATCTTCGTTCCCGTCTCAATAATGGCTTTATTATCGCCTTTCGCAAGCGCGGCCTCGTATGCCGTTTGCAGCGGCCAGTACGCCTTGTTCATATCCTTAGCTTCTTTTGCGCCGAAAACTACTGCTCCCCCGCTTACGGAAATTATAAGTGCCAGTAAAAAACAAGCTATCCTTCTCATCAAACCACCCCTGATAAAATAATAACATAGATTTATGCAAATTTCTACAAGTTCTTCCGACAATTCAAAACCCCCCTAATCCGTGTGAACAGGATAAAGGGGGGTTAGATTGGCGTTAATTATTTTTCAAAATCGTCGTCATCTGTGAAGCAGCAACCGTTTTCGTCTTGCTCGTCGAAATCGTCATCGTCTAAATCGTCGTCGTAATCGTCTTCTTCTTCGTGGATGTCGTAATCCTCGTCCGAGCAGCAGCAGAAATTGCTTAAGTTAGATTTCTTTTTATAACCCTTAACTATAACAAGCACGGCAATAGCGGCTGCAACCAAGCCCAAAACAATACACAAAACAATTATAAACTGGTTATTACTTTTTCTTTTCAGTTTTTTGATCATCCTTAACAAATCCTGAGTCGTTGCCATTTCTTCAAATCTTCTCATAACTAACTCCTCTCGCGCGCCCCTCAACTTTTACGGATAGGCTCTGTAAATTAAATTTTTGTTCAATTCAAAGCTGCTGTTACGCTTTATATCATTATACTCGGCATAAGCCTTTCTCATGATTTGTTTTTCGTCATGAAACTTAAGCAGATGATAAGCCTCATGTTGTTTATAAAACCCGGCATCGGCGAAAAATTCCTCAGCCTGGGGCTTGCAGTAATAAGAGTCCGTCGTCATCAAATACCAGTAAACAGTTTTATTTACGAGATCGTCGGTACCTTTGAAGCTGTATTCGGTTTTGCCGATGTACTTTACAACCCGGGCGACTACGCCGGTTTCCTCCCGAACTTCACGCAGCGCAGCCTGTTTGTAGCTTTCGCCCTGTTCGAGTGTACCTTTCGGCATTACCCAGCCCATGTACCTGCCATTTTGATTTTTATATAGCAAAAGGATTTTACCTTTATGGATTACGACACCTCCGCAACTTATTGCATCAATCACATGAATTCCTCCATTAATAACCGATCGGTGCAGAAAAATACCGGCTATTATATTTATCACGCATATTAAGTATAAACCTTTTACCATAATTTTTCAATAATTTTAATAAAAATTTTCATTTACGATGCGGTTTTAAACGGTGAGCTTTCAATATGACGTTTTATTTTACGCAGCCCGGTCGTCCATAAATAGACAACGAACGGCAGAAACAACGCCATTAAGTATTGTTTTTTCGCCATCAGAATAAAATCGTAAACCCCATGAAGTAAAAACGGCACCCAAAAGGCATAAACTATCAACTTAGCGCTATGCTCCTTCTCGAATTTTGCGAGCGCGAAATAGTAACCCATCGCCACGCCGAACAGCGCATGTCCCGGCACGGAAAAAATAGCACGGGCGATAGCGGTCGTCGTCCCGCCGAGCGCAGGATTGAACACGTAGAGAATATTTTCGATACCGGCGAAGCCGAGCGAAATAAAAACGGAGTACACAATACCGTCAAAGCGTTCGTTAAAATTCCGGTTACGCCATACGAGGAAGAACAATATAATATACTTATATGCTTCCTCGACGAGGGACGCCACAAAAAAAGACAAGTAAAAAGCCTCCATAACAAGACCGCTATGCTGCGGAATAAAGCGCGTCACAAAATGCTCCGTATTAGAAATCGGTACGGTTATAAGCGCACCGTACAACACGCCCGTAAAAAGGAGCTGTATAGGTTCTCTCTCGTACTTATCGCGGATAAATATATAAAACAAAATAATAAGCGTCGGCGCAAGCGCCAAGGAAAACAGTTTCATAGACTACCTCATAATATGTTCGGCATTAAACATTCCAAATCTTTATTCGATTAATGCCGAACATTTTCCTTAATTTGTGAAACACGAAAATGTTTCCGATTTTTGAAACATTTTTGCCTCACATATTATTTTTATTTTGATAGTCCATATTTTTAGTTGTTTTGTAATTTTTTATACAAAAAAAGCGCACGGCTTTACGGCCATGCGCTTTTCGTGTATTTGTATAGCTTATTTATTTTTCAGATTATACCAAGCCTTAAGTCCCGGATACTCAGCGATGTCGCCAAGCTCTTCCTCAATACGAATAAGCTGGTTGTACTTAGCGACCCGGTCGGAACGTGCGGGCGCACCGGTTTTGATTTGACCTGCGTTAACAGCTACGACGATATCAGCAATCGTAGAATCCTCAGTCTCGCCCGAACGATGCGAAACTACGGCAGTCATGTTGTTTCTCTTAGCAAGCTCAATAGCGTTAAACGTCTCGGTAAGCGTACCGATCTGGTTAACTTTAATGAGGATAGAGTTCGCAACATCAAGGTCGATACCCTTTTGAAGTCTCTCAGTGTTTGTAACGAACAGGTCGTCACCAACGAGCTGAATCTTATCGCCGAGACGCTCGTTCAGAAGCTTCCAGCCGTCCCAATCCTCTTCAGCAAGTCCGTCTTCGATCGATATGATCGGGAACTTGTTAACAAGGTTCTCATAGTAATCAACCATTTCTTCGGACGTACGTACGATTTCTCTGCCGGCCATTTTGCTTTCGCCGGGGAAATGATACTTCTTATCCTTTTCGTCGAACAGCTCAGTAGCAGCCGGATCCATCGCTACGCGAATGTCCTTGCCAGGCTCGTAACCGGCCTTCTTAACAGCCTCAAGAATAATCTCAATAACTTCCTCAGCAGTAGCCAAGTCCGGAGCGAAGCCGCCCTCGTCGCCTACAGCAGTCGATAAGCCTTTGGCTTTAAGAACTTTTTTAAGGTTATGGTAAACCTCGGCGCACATACGAAGGCCTTCTTTAAAGCTCGTAGCGCCAACCGGCATAACCATGAATTCCTGCAAATCAACGGTGTTATCAGCGTGCTTGCCGCCGTTTAAGATGTTCATCATCGGAACGGGCAGCTGTCTGGCCGTAAATCCGCCTAAGTATTGATACAGCGGCATACTGAGAGCCTCAGCAGCAGCCTTAGCAACGGCGATCGAAACGCCAAGAATAGCGTTAGCGCCAAGCTTAGCCTTGTTCGGAGTGCCGTCAAGTTCAAGCATCTTCATGTCGATAGCGACCTGATCGAGTGCGTTCATACCGACGATTTCCTCTGCGATGATCTCGTTGACGTTCTCAACGGCCTTTTCTACGCCGAGACCTAAATATCTGCCCTTGTCGCCGTCACGAAGCTCAACAGCCTCGAACGCGCCTGTAGAAGCGCCCGACGGAACAGCAGCGCGTCCCATTACCTGGCTACCGTCGTCAAGACCGGCCAAAACCTCTACCTCAACAGTGGGATTGCCCCTCGAATCCAAAATCTCTCTTGCATAAACATCATAAATCTCTACAAAACCTTTCAATGCAAAAACTCCTTTCGTATCTGTTTTATTTTATTAAAAGCGAGTGACCAGTCATTTGCGGCGGCTTCGGAATGTTCATCATATCAAGAAGCGTCGGAGCGATGTCACAGAGCTTTCCGTCCTTCATTAAGCCCGTCGCCTTTTTGCAGTTGACGAGTATGAAAGGCACGGGGTTCGTCGTATGAGCCGTGAACGGCTCGTTTGTTTCAAAATCGTACATTTTATCGGAATTTCCGTGGTCGGCGCAAATAAACATCTGACCGTCTACGTCGATAAGCGCTTCCATAACACGCCCGATGCATACATCGATGGCTTCGACAGCTTTAACAGCCGCGTCGAATACGCCGGTATGCCCGACCATGTCGCAGTTAGCGTAGTTAATAATAATCAAATTGTGCTGCTTCGCGCGAATCTTTTCAACCAGCGTGTCGGTAACCTCGTTAGCACTCATCTCCGGCTTTAAATCGTACGTGGCAACCTTCGGCGACGGTATAAGAATACGTTCTTCGCCTGGATTTTCCTTTTCCACGCCGCCGTTAAAGAAGAACGTAACATGCGCGTACTTCTCAGTTTCAGCAAGACGAAGCTGCTTTACGCCTTGACTTGAGAGATATTCGCCGAGCGTGTTTTCAAGAGAATCAGGCTCGAACGCCACGAACTTATTCGGAATCGTGATGTCGTATTCCTTAAAGCAGACGTAGCAAAGCTTCATGAAGCCTTTGCCGCGTTCAAACTCAGCAAAATCCGGCACACAGAACGCGCGAGATATTTCGCGGGCACGGTCTGGTCTGAAGTTGAAGAATATTATCGAATCATTTTCGTTAATACGTGTTTTAAGCGACTCAGCTTCAGTTCCGATTAGCGTCGGCTTAACGAACTCGTCATTAACGCCACCGGCGTAGCTATGTTCAATACAAGCCGCGGCAGTCGCCGCGCGTTCGCCAACATTCATAACGAGCGCATCGTATGCGACCTTGACACGATCCCAGTTCTTATCACGATCCATAGCGTAGTAGCGTCCGGAAACGGTAACAATCTGCCCAATACCAAGCTCATTCATTTTATTTTGAAGCTGATGCAAATATTCTTTACCGGACGTTGGCGGTGTGTCGCGCCCGTCCAAAAATGCGTGAACATATACCTTCTTCAGCCCATTATCCTTCGCGAGCTTAAGCAGCGCGTATAAATGTTGTATATGGCTATGAACGCCGCCGTCCGACAGCAGCCCCATCATATGCAGCGCCGAATCGTTCGCCTTACAGTTTTCGACCGCACGCAGCATTTCCTTGTTCTCAAAAAAATCGCCATCGGCTATCGATTTCGTAATACGCGTCAGTTCCTGGTAAACAATTCTGCCCGCGCCGATGTTCAAGTGGCCAACCTCGGAGTTACCCATCTGTCCGTCAGGCAAACCGACGTCCATACCGCTGGCTAATCCTTCTTCGCATGGGTACTGCGCCATAAGCTTATCCAGATTAGGCGTGTTGGCCTTCGCAATAGCGTTGCCTTTCTTAACGTCGCTTAAGCCGTAACCATCCAAAATCATTAAAACCGTAAGCTTGTCGTTTATAGTATTACAGCTCATTCTATGACCCCTTGATATTAGTAGTTGACTATCTGCTCGAATTCCGGCTTAAGGCTAGCGCCGCCAACCAGACCGCCGTCGATGTTCGGCATTTTGAACAGTGCAGACGCATTTTGCCCGTTTACGCTGCCACCGTACTGAATCCTGATAGCATCGGCAACCTCTGCACCATACATTTCACCGAGAACGGTACGTATCGCAAGGCAAACTTCCTCCGCCTGCTCGACAGTAGCTGTCTTGCCCGTGCCGATAGCCCATATCGGTTCGTAAGCGATTACGATTCCCTTAGCGTCCGCCGCTTTTACATCCTTAAGCGCAATCTTCGTTTGGAGACGTACTAAATCAAACGTAATACCCTGCTCGCGCTGTGTCAGCGTTTCGCCAACGCATACGATCGGTATAAGCTTGCTTTCGATAGCCTTCAAAACCTTTTTATTAACAGTCTCGTTCGTCTCGCCGAAATATTCGCGGCGTTCGGAATGACCGATGATTACGTATTTAACGCCCATTTCTTTGAGCATGGAAGCCGAAGTCTCCCCAGTGTACGCGCCGCTGTCTTCAAAATGCATATTCTGAGCGCCGACTGCGATGTTTGTGCCTTTTACAGCTTCGAGCACATCCCACAGATCAACGAACGGCACACAGAAAACGACGTCACACTTGTCCGTATTAACCTTAGCCTTAAGGCTGTTAGCTAATTCCGTTGCTTCCTTCGGGGTTTTGTTCATTTTCCAGTTGCCCGCAATAATTTTTTTACGCATGTATATTGTCCTTTCTACTTATCCTGAACTGCAACTACGCCCGGAAGCTCCTGTCCTTCTAAGAACTCAAGCGAAGCGCCGCCACCAGTCGAGATGTGCGTCATCTTGTCGCCGAAGCCGAGCTGGTTAACAGCCGCCGCGGAGTCTCCTCCACCGATAATTGTAGTACCCTTTATCTCGGACAGAGCCTTAGCAACAGCTATCGTACCCTTTGCAAAATTCTCGAACTCGAATACGCCCATAGGTCCGTTCCAAACAACAGTCTTAGCGTCTGTAAGCGCGTCTGCAAACAGCTTGCGGGTTTTTTCGCCGATGTCTACGCCGAGCCATTCGTCGTCAATACCTTTCGCGTTGCCACTTACTTCGACAGTCTTAAACTCTGTATCATTTTTGAATTCCTTTACGACCACGGTATCAATAGGCAGTAACAGCTTAACGCCCTTGGCTTTAGCCTTTTCGATCATTTCCTTCGCGTAGTCAACTTTGTCAGCTTCAAGAAGCGATTTTCCAACGCTGTAACCTTGCGCCTTCATGAACGTATAAGCCATGCCGCCGCCGATTATAAGCGTATCAACCTTTTCAAGCAGATTGTTAATAACGTTGATTTTGTCAGAAACTTTAGCACCGCCCAAAATAGCTACGAACGGGCGTGTCGGATTGTTAACCGCGTTACCAAGGAATTCGATTTCCTTTTCCATCAGGTAGCCAACAGCAGATTCTGACACGAAGCTTACGACGCCAACCGTCGAGCAGTGCGCTCTGTGTGACGAGCCGAACGCGTCGTCAACATAAATGTCTGCGATGCTAGCCAGTTCCTTCGAAAACGATTCTTCATTCTTGCTTTCTTCTTTGCGGAAGCGAGTATTCTCAAGCAAAATAACGTCGCCGTTGTTCATTGCGGCTACGGCCTTCTTGGCGTTCTCACCAACTACTGTATCGTCAGCCGGGAATTGGACAGTCTTGCCAAGCAGTTCGCCAAGTCTTTTCGCAACGGGTGCGAGCGTCTCCTTCGGGTCGGGTCCCTTGGGCTTGCCCAAATGCGAGCAAAGTATTACCTTGCCGCCGTCAGCAATAAGCTTTTTAATCGTCGGCAGAGCCGCGACTATTCTATTTTCGTCTGTTATCCTACCCTCTTGGATTGGGACATTGAAATCACACCGTACAAGCACCCTTTTGCCTGCAACCTTTAAGTCTTCAACAGTTTTTTTGTTTAACATAAAGTACCCCTTTCGCGAATTTAATGAAATAGTATGTTATTTTTTTCACATCATTAGTATTCTACATGCTGGAAAAAATAAAATCAAGTAAAATAATCCAGCGTCCACGCCTTAATTTTTTCGTCCAGCTCATCGACCGATGACGCCTCGAAATAAAAATCAAAGTCGTAATCGTCCAAGTCAACTTCGCTTATGTGGTTTTTCTGTTCGAACGTAAGGCCGTTATCGAAACCCGGACGCGATACGCGTACCGTCGTAGTTTTAAATCCCTCTGCAATCCAACGTGCTATCTCGTTTTTGTGACGAAAGTCCGACACGAGGATGAAATCGTAGTTCTCAGCTTCCATATTCGTCAGGTGAATCGCTTGGTCTACCCAGAAGTTTATATCGCGCTTTCTGTAAACCTCAGCTATGGTCTGTAAAAGATTGCGCCCTTTAGCATCCTTCTGCCCATCCCAACCGTAAACGATACCTGCAATAAATTTTAAATAATCGGCCATCGCTATACGAAGCGTTCGATACCCCCTTTTCTCCATGTAGTTATGAAAAATCGCGACAGACGTATCCTTACCATTTTGCGCCTTGCCGGAAAACAATACTATATGCGGTCTCTTCATTTCAAATTCAATACCCTCCATGTTTAGAGCTTTTCTATTTCTTCAAGCGTAATGCCCGTAGCCTCTGCTATGACAGCCGGCGACGTACCGATGG
>CAZJLW010000018.1:21541-26252 GCA_964546895.1 uncultured Eubacteriales bacterium
AACGCAAGCCCACCATGCGGCGGCGCGCCGTATTTAAACGCTTCAAGCAAATACCCGAATCCCTTAACCGCATCTTCCTGCGTAAAGCCAAGCACCTTAAACATACGCTCCTGTAGTTCGCGTTGGAATATTCTTATGCTACCGCCGCCAAGCTCCGTCCCGTTAAGCACCATATCATAAGCCTTCGCGCGGACAGCACCGGGATCGGATTCAAGAAACTGAATATCCTCTTCCATAGGTGACGTAAACGGGTGATGCTTCGCAAAAAATCTGTTTTCCTCTGGTGACCATTCAAGCAACGGGAATTCAGTTACCCATAAAAATTTATAGTCGTCGCTTTTTGTTAAGCCTTGAATCTTCGCAATCTCGCAGCGAAGCGCTCCCAGAGAATCAAAAACAATCTGGCTTTCGTCCGAAGCGATGAATATTAAATCCCCAGGCTTCGCATCAAATCGTTCCAGAATCACCTTAATCTGCTCTTCATCGAAAAACTTCGAGAGTGAAGTTTTTATTTCGCCAGTAATTGTATACGTAATCCATGCAAGACCCTTCGCCTTGTAGTCCTTTACGAATGCGACCAACGCGTCAATTTGCTTTCTCGAAAATCCGGCGCAACCGGTAGCGTTTATTCCGCGCACACTGCCGCCAAAATCCAGCGCGTTCTGGAAAACACCGAACGAGCTACCCGCGACCAAATCCGAAATGTCTACAAGCTCCATGCCAAAACGCAAATCCGGCTTGTCAGAACCGAACCGTTCCATTGCTTCTTTATAAGGCATACGCATAAACGGCGTCTTTATATCTACTCCGAGTATTTCCTTAAAAAGCAAAGTTATAAGCCGCTCGTTAAGCGCTATAACATCATCTGCATCTACGAACGACAGCTCCAAGTCAATCTGCGTAAACTCCGGCTGTCTGTCAACGCGCAAATCTTCGTCGCGAAAGCACTTAACCAGCTGAAAATATTTATCAAATCCCGAAACCATCAGTAATTGTTTAAACAGCTGCGGCGATTGCGGCAGCGCATAAAAGTTGCCCGGATAAACTCGCGACGGCACGAGATAATCGCGCGCGCCCTCGGGCGAGCTTTTCGTAAGTATTGGTGTGTCTACCTCTATAAAGCCCTCATCCGACAGAAACCGGCGCACAAGTTGTGCCGCCTTGTGGCGTATAAACATATTGTTTTGCAACTCAGGACGGCGCAAGTCCAGATAGCGGTACTTTAGCCGCAAGTCGTTGCCGACGCCCTCGTCCGCAACCTGAAACGGCGGCACGTCCGCTTCCGACAGAATGCGCAGCTCCGTTACCTCAATTTCAATTTTACCGGTTTTCATTGCCGCATTTATATTTTCCGGCGTACGCGCCCTTACTATACCCTTCGCAGCTATTACATACTCGCCGCGTATTGTCTCGGCTTTCTTAAAAATCTCCTGCGCCGTCTTATTTTCGTCGAATGTTATTTGTAGCAGACCCGTCCTATCGCGCAGCGCGATAAAAATCAATTGCCCTAAGTCGCGCCGTTTATTTACCCAACCCATAACTGTTACTTCATTGCCGAGCATTTGCTCGTTTACATCGCAACAATAATGGCTTCTTTTTAAGCCCATCATTGATTCGCCCATATTATTTGCTCCCTTCGTTTTCGCACAAATCCGTGTTTAATCCGTGTTAATCCGTGAAAATCCGTGGTTAATTATTCTTTAAAAAGTATCCAACCATATCACTCAAGCTTACAATTGTCTGACTTCCGTCGGTCATGTTTTTTATATTAACACTGTCACTGTTTATCTCATCGTCACCGATAATGACGGCGTACGTCGCGCCGAGCTTGTCGGCGTATTTCATCTGAGCCTTGACACTACGACCTGTCGTCTCGCCTTCGGCATGGATTCCTGCCGCTCTCAGTTTATATACAGCGGATTGTGAAGCCACATATCCATTCTGCCCGGCATAGCCTACAAAAACGGTTTCCTGCCGCTTTTTGCTCAGCGCGTCGCCGTTTTGCGCCTTAAGCACAAGCACGATGCGTTCAAGCCCCATGCCGAAGCCGACCGCTCCCATTTCAGGGCCGCCGCACTCACTTATAAGGCCGTCGTATCTGCCGCCGGCTATAACGGTAAGCTCCGTCGCCGACGGCTTGGCGTCAGTATCCTCTTCACCGGTGTCGCCCGTGTAAATGAACTCGAATACGGTTTTTGTATAATAATCCAGCCCGCGCACTATGCGTTCGTTAACGACAAAATTAATACCCATCGCCGTAAGCAGTGCCTTTAACTCGTCCGAGTGTTTAACGCAGCTTTCGCAAAGAACACCAGAAATAGGCGGCGCGGCTTCCAAAATTTTTTTACACCCATCAACCTTACAGTCAAGCACGCGCATTGGGTTCTTCTCTAACCGTTCGCGACAAGTGCCGCACATGCCGTCAATATTTTCGTACAGGAAGCTTTTCAATAGGTCATTATATTTCTCATGGCATTCCGGACATCCGATACTGTTAATGTTCAGCGTTACATTTTTTATGCCAAGCGTTTTTATTACGGCATCGCCTACGGAAATAATCTCCGCGTCGGCCGCCGCCGTAGCCGCACCGAACAGCTCAACGCCGAACTGATGATGCTGCCGCCAACGCCCGGCTGCGGGCTTCTCGTAGCGAAAGTTAGGGCCGATGTAAAACAGCTTTGTCGGTTGCGCGTCGGCGTACATTTTATGCTCGACGAAAGCGCGCACGGCTCCGGCTGTTCCCTCCGGACGCAGGGTAATACTGCGGTTCCCCTTATCCATAAACGTATACATTTCCTTTTGCACGACGTCGGAAGTCTCGCCCGCGCTGCGCGTGAACAGCTCTGTATATTCAAAAATGGGCGTACGTATTTCATTAAAGCCGAATCGCCCGCAAATGCCCCTGACTGCTGCTTCGACGTCCGTCCACAAATACATTTCTTTGCCGTATATATCCTTCGTGCCTCGCGGCGTAATAGTTGGCATTATAATTTCTCCCTTTTCTTCGCGATCATTTCGTCAATGCGCGAGATATATTCATCTATATTCTTTACATTAAAAATCCGTTCGATATTATCGCCGGTTGCGTCCACAGTTTTTGTAACAGCCGACGCGCCCGCCGCCAAAATCGTCTGGCGCTCCTCCATAATCTGCACGTTGTAAATACATTCCTTCGACGGCTTCGCGTAGCCGACGTTTTCAAAATTACCGAGCGTATTTTTTTGCCGGTACATATAATACGGCTTCAAAAAAATAGAGCCGCAAAAATCATTTGCAAGGCTTATCATTCGCTCAATCTCTGTTGTTTGTCCGTGACCGCGAGGTGCGCCCTCTGTCCGCTCCGCCTCCCATTGCTCACGCAAAACTGATGCGCGTTTTAGGCTGAGTGCGTGTAGCGTAATGTTTTCGGGGTCGAGCCGCGCCATTTCCTCCAGCGTGTATTGCAGGTCGCGGCAGTCTTCGCCCGGCAGACCGATAATCAAATCGGCGTTAATATTATTAAAGCCCGCTTCGCGGGCAAGTTCGAAGGCTTGTACTATGTCGGCGGCACTGTGCAGCCGCCCGATTGTTTTTAGCGTTTTGTCGCACATCGTCTGCGGGTTAATCGAAAGCCGCGAGACGTTGTATTTTTTCAGCAAGCGAAGCTTCTCCGCCGTAATCGTGTCGGGGCGTCCGGCTTCCACTGTAAATTCCTTCAAATCAGCCGTGTTAAACCTGCCGCAAATATAGTCAAGCAGGCTCTCTAGCTGCATATCGCTAAGCGATGTCGGCGTCCCGCCACCAATATATAACGTTTCTAAATTTTTATTTTTTGCATAGCCGCTAAAAAAATCCAACTCTTTCTTCAGCGTATCGAGGTAAGGGTCTATCTGTCCGCGGTTTTTTTCGAGCGGGAACGAAATAAACGAGCAGTACAAGCAACGCGTCGGACAGAACGGTATCGAAACATACATGCTCACGTCGTTAACATCGTTATCCTTTATTATGTCACGCTCAGCAAGCGCTACGTCAATGCATAACCGAGCCTTGTCTGCGCGCATTACGAAAAAATTCATCAAATGCGCGTATATCTCGTCCTCAGTCGCACCTTCGTTCATCATCTTCATTGCAAGCTTCGACGGCCTAATTCCGGTTGTTAATCCCCACGGCGGCCTGTAGCCCGTCACTTCATTCAACACGTTATACATCGTAAGCTTTAAGGCGCGTTTCATAATCGTTATGTCACACGGAACCTCTACGGCCATAGAATCCTCGGCGACAAGGCTGCCGTTATGATACAGCGCTGCGCTTACGCAACCACCGTCAAAACGGCTAACAGCCACCTCACCGGCAGTGTTGTGCGGCGACTCGCAAAGCTTAAATCCTTCGTTCGGATAAAACACCTGCGTTATCGTCTGTATTTCATATTCGTGGCCATGCCCGACTAAACAACATTGCAACAAAAACACTTCCTACCTATCAATCCATGTTTGCACTGCTTCGCGCGCAACCATCCTCGTGCACGAAAATTCGCATTTAACTAAGTACTGTAAACTGTAAGCGAATTTTCGTATATATCATGTGGTCAGGCGCTTCACATCCGTAATGCCTTGTATCTTTCTAATTTTGCCGATAATCTTATCCAGCTGATTACGGCTCTTTATTTCTATGCCTACGTCGAATACCGATTCGAAATTGACAACTCGCGCGTTTATAGATTTAACCGGCAGCT
>CAZJLW010000018.1:26352-34746 GCA_964546895.1 uncultured Eubacteriales bacterium
TCGAATACCGATTCGAAATTGACAACTCGCGCGTTTATAGATTTAACCGGCAGCTTCTCGTCGTTGAATATGCGTGATATCTCCATCAAAAGCCCCATATTTTCATTACCGACTATACGCAGCTCTGCATGGTAAAACACGCTTTCGCTTGCGTTCTCGGGCAGTTGCCATTCGGCGGGGATAAGACGGTTGCGTTCGGTTTCGTCAAGGTTGATGACATTTATACAATCCGTGCGGTGGACGGTTACGCCCCTACCGCGCGTTACAAAGCCTATTATTTCGTCGCCCGGTACAGGGCTACAACATTTCGAAAATCTTACATTTATGTCGCCTACGCCTTTGACGGCTATGCCGCTGCGCTTCTTACGGTTCTTAGTAGTGATATCAGTCTCATCAAGCGTAAGCTGCCCGGACTCGTCCAGCAACTTGTCTGATTCCTCAATCAACTTGCCGATAATTGAGCTTTCCCGTACCGCGCCGTGCCCTATCGCGGCGCATAACGAGTCATAGTCCCCGTAGCCGAACTTATTCAGCACCGTCTGTAAGTGTTCATCATTAATAAGCTGCGATAAAACAACGTTTTTCTTTTTCGCTTCCTTCTCAAGAAGCTCTCTGCCGCGTACGGTGTTTTCGTCGCGGTTTTCTTTTTTAAACCACTGATTTATTTTGCTGCGAGCCGAGCTTGTCTTTACGAACTTGAGCCAGTCGCGGCTCGGTCCTCTCGAATTCTGGCTTGTAATTATTTCAACGCGTTCGCCGGTTTTTAGTACGTAGTCAAAATTCACGATTCGACTGTCGACGCGCGCGCCGATTGTTTTGTTGCCGACGGCACTGTGTATCGCATATGCAAAATCTATCGGCGTAGCACCGTTTAGCAGCGCAATAACCTCGCCCTTAGGCGTAAAGCAGTAGACATGATCACGGAATACGTTTAAGTCAACCCTCAACGCGTCCAGATACTCTTTGTTGTCCGACAGCTCGCGCTGCCAGTCCAAAATCTGCCGCAACCATGACAGCTTCGCTTCCTCACTGTCCGGGTCAACCTGCCCGCCCTTGCCTTCTTTATACTTCCAATGCGCCGCAATTCCGTATTCGGACGTGCGGTGCATATCCCATGTGCGTATTTGAATCTCGAACGGCTCGCCTTCGGGGCCGATAAGTGTCGAATGCAATGACTGATAGCGATTCGACTTCGGCATGGCGATATAGTCCTTAAACCGCCCGGGAATCGGCTTATACATTTCATGTATAACGCCCAAAACCTCATAGCAGTCCCGTATACTGTTTACGATAGCGCGTACGGCTATCAAATCATATATCTGGTCGAGCGTTTTATTTTGCGAGTACATTTTTTTGTAAATGCTGAAAAAATGCTTCGGCCGCCCTTCGACATCGGCTTCGATTTTTTCTTCGGCAAGCCGCGCTTCGAGCGCTTCTACAATCGTATTAACGAACTCCGTCCGCTGCGATAACTTATATGTTATTTTTTCAGCGAGGTCGTAATATTGTTCTGGATATAAATATTTGAAACACGCGTCTTCAAGTTCGTAACGTATTTTTGAAATACCGAGGCGATGTGCAAGCGGCACGTAAATATCAAGTGTCTCCTGTGCGACTTCTCGCTGCTTAATTTCCTTGCGATATTTGAGCGTACGGACGTTATGCAGTCTGTCTGCCACTTTTATCAATATAACGCGAATATCCTTAGCCATAGCCAAAAACATTTTGCGATAGTTTTCGGCTTGCGCCTCCTCCTTCGACGTGAACTGAAGCTTTTCAAGCTTCGTAACGCCGTCTACGATCTGCGCGACTTCCTCGCTAAACATATTGCATATGTCGTTATACGTATAATCCGTATCTTCTATAACATCATGCAGAATGCCGGCGATGATAGACTCTCTGTCCAGCTCCAGCTCCGCTAAAATAATTGCAACACATAACGGGTGAATCACATACGGCTCGCCCGATTCGCGCAGCTGACCTTCGTGTGCCTTCACTGCGATGTCGTACGCCTTCTTAATAACCGAAAAATCCTTAGACGGGTGGTATCGTGATATTTTTTCGATAAGCTCACTATATAGCGTTTCGTGCTGCATACAACCACCCTTTCTGAAAATTCCTAATATTTTTTATATTATAAGTACATTTACCGTTGTTTGCAAGTATGAAGAAAAATTTTAGATGTATATTTCCAAAAAGCTATTGATAGCTAAACGCCTATCTGCTAAACTATAACAAATTTTTTACAGAAATTTTCATGGGCGGCGAGCGAATTTTGGCGTCGAACACAGATGAGGAGTAATGATATGGGTCTGTTGGAAAAAATTTTCGGTAGCTACAGCGACAAAGAAATCAAACGGATAATACCGATTGTAGATAAAATAGAAAGCTTAGAACCCGAAATGAAAAAATTATCGGACGACGAGCTTCGGGGGAAAACAGATATTTTCAAGGCAAGGCTGGCAAAGGGCGAGACTCTCGACGATATTTTGCCGGAGGCTTACGCGTGCGTGCGCGAGGCGGCTATACGCGCCATCGGCCAACGTCCGTTCCGCGTGCAGCTTATGGGCGGCGTCGTCCTGCATCAGGGGCGTATCTCCGAAATGAAAACCGGTGAAGGTAAGACGATAACGTGTACTATGCCGGTTTATCTGAACGCGCTGACAGGCAACGGCGTACATGTCGTTACCGTCAACGATTACCTTGCGAAGCTGCAAGGCGAATGGATGGGTAAAATCTATAACTTTCTCGGGCTGTCGTGCGGCGTAATACTGCATGATTTGACGAACGAAGAACGCCGTGCCGCTTACGCCTGCGACATCACGTACGGCACGAACAACGAGCTGGGCTTCGATTATCTTAGAGACAACATGGTAGTATATAAGGAAGAAACGGTTTTGCGCGGGCTTAACTATGCGATAATCGACGAGGTCGACTCGATACTTATCGATGAGGCGCGTACGCCGCTTATTATTTCCGGCAGCGGCGGCAAATCAACGCAGCTGTACAAAATCACCGACCAATTCGTCAAGTCACTCAGAAAAGGAAAGATTCTTAACGAGGACGAAGCTCTTAATCCGTTAACGCGAACTGAGATACTCGAAGAAGGCGACTATGTCGTTGACGAAAAAGCCAAAACGGTTACGCTGACGCAAGACGGCGTAAAAAAAGCCGAGCGGTTTTTCGCGGTGCAAAACCTGTCCGACCCGGAGAATCTTGAAATACAGCATCATATAAACAACGCGCTCCGCGCAAACTACAACATGCATCTCGACAAAGACTATGTCGTGTCGAATGAAGAAATCGTAATCGTCGACGAGTTTACGGGACGCCTTATGGAAGGCAGACGTTATTCGGACGGTCTCCATCAAGCAATAGAAGCTAAGGAAAACGTAAAAGTTAACCGCGAAAATAAAACACTTGCGACTATTACGTTCCAAAACTTTTTTAATAAATACGCGAAAAAGGCCGGCATGACCGGTACGGCGTTGACGGAGGAAGGCGAGTTCCGGCAGATTTACGGGCTGGATGTCGTCGTTGTGCCGACGAATATGCCTGTTGTCAGAAAGGACCTTTCCGATCTAGTTTACCGGACGGAAGCGGCGAAGTTCCGCGCGGTCGTAAAGGAAGTAGTCGAGTGTAACAAGCGCGGTCAACCGGTACTTATCGGTACGATAACGATAGATAAATCGGAGCATTTGAGCAGCCTACTCAAAAAAGAAGGCGTAAAGCATCAGGTGCTTAATGCGAAATACCATGCACAGGAAGCGGAAATAGTCGCGCTTGCCGGTGAGAGAAATGCTGTTACGATAGCGACAAACATGGCCGGACGCGGCACGGACATCAAGCTTGGCGAGGGCGTCAAGGATTTGGGCGGCTTAAAGATAATCGGTACGGAGCGGCACGAAGCCAGACGTATCGACAACCAACTGCGCGGACGTTCCGGACGTCAGGGCGACCCCGGCGAATCGCGGTTTTATATTTCGCTTGAGGACGACTTAATGCGGCTGTTCGGCTCGGAGCGCGTCATGAAAATCGTCGACACGCTCGGCATGGACGAGGACGAGCCGATCGAGCACGGTATGCTCACTAAGGCTATCGAAAACGCCCAAAAGAAGGTCGAGGGTAACAACTTTGGCATTCGTAAGCATTTACTGGAATACGACCAGGTTATGAATGAGCAGCGCGAGATTATTTATAAGGAACGCATGAAGGTGCTGTCCGGAGAGGATCTGAAGGACAATATCCTTGCGATGTTCAAAAGCGTTATTGACAAGACGGTTGATTTGTTCACCGGCGAATCGATTCACGCTGATGATTGGAATCTGCTCGGTCTTAACGAAAACCTGCTCATTATTTTCCATAAGCCGTGCGTCGTGTTATCGAAGGAAGAAAAGGATAAAATAACAAAGGACGAGATAAAAGAACGACTGTACGAAGAAGGCGTCGCGCTTTACAACGCTAAGGAAGCTGAAATAATGCCGGAACGTATGCGCGAGCTTGAACGCATCGTTATGCTACGTGTTATCGACCAAAAGTGGATGGATCACATCGACGATATGGATCAGATGCGTCAGGGTATTTCGCTACGCGCGTATGCTCAACGCGATCCGCTCGTCGAGTATAAATTTTTAAGCTACGACATGTTCGACGAAATGAGCTACAACGTGAAACACGACACCGTAGTCGCGCTGTATAACGTGAGAATCGTAAACGATATGGAGCGTGAGGAAGTCGCGAAGGAAACGTTTACGAACAAGGACGACAGCCTGACGAACGAACCGAAGAAGCGCAAAGATGATAAGGTTGGACGTAACGAGCAATGTCCGTGCGGCAGCGGGAAAAAGTATAAGCATTGCCACGGCAGAGCAGTGTAACACGCGACCGGGAAACGTTGGGTGCGTGCGATATTGGCGACATATAGAAGGGAAGATAATCGGTAGTGCTGGAACTAGAAACCATAATGCAAGAGATAACGCCTTACGGCAAAAAATTAGAGGAAATGGGGGCTTCACTTTGACGTAGCCGCGGCGGCGTCAAGAATAGCGGAGCTTGAGGAAGTCTCGGCCGATCCGAAGTTTTGGAACGACTTGGAAGCCTCGCAAAAGGTTTTACAGGAAATCAAATCGTTAAAAGTAAAGATAGAGTCGTTCGAGCGGCTGAAATCGCAGTACGAGGACACGCTTACGCTGACGGAGCTTGGCATTGACGAGCAGGACGAAAGCGTTATCCCCGAAAGCAAGAAGCTGTTTAGCGATTTTAAACGCGACTACGACGAGCTTCGTATTGCGACGCTTTTAAGCGGCGAGTACGACAGAAATAACGCAATCGTCACGCTGCACTCCGGCGCGGGCGGAACAGAGGCTTGTGACTGGGTAAGTATGCTATACCGTATGTACGTGCGCTGGGTTGAGAAGCGCGGATTTAAGTACGAGGTCGTCGATTATCTCGAGGGCGAAGAAGCCGGGATAAAGTCGGTCACGTTTGAGGTAACGGGCGAGAACGCTTACGGTTACTTGAAATGCGAAAAAGGCGTACACCGTCTCGTGCGTATTTCGCCGTTCGACTCGTCCGGCAGACGCCATACATCGTTCGCGTCGTGCGATGTCATGCCCGAAATCGACGAAGATATCAAATTTGAAATTGATCCGGATGAGCTGAAAATAGACACGTACCGTTCCAGCGGCGCGGGCGGTCAGCACGTTAACAAAACCGAATCGGCAATACGTATTACGCATCTGCCGACGGGTATAGTCGTGTCGTGCCAGAATGAACGCAGCCAGCACAAGAATAAGGACTTCGCAATGAAGGTGCTTAAGTCCAAGCTGTACGAGCTTAAGCAGAACGAGCAAAACGAAAAGCTACAAGGCATTCGCGGTGAAGTCAAGGATATAGCGTGGGGTAGCCAGATACGTTCCTACGTGTTCCACCCGTACAGTCTCGTCAAGGATCACAGGACGAACGAGGAAACCGGAAACGTACAGGCAGTTATGGACGGCTCGATCGATGCGTTTATTAACGCGTATCTCGTTTATTTAATTAGCGGCGATAATGATGACTAAACATAATGACGGAGGCGCTTTTCGGTGGCTTTAAGAGAAGTAGTTATTTCGGGTACCGAATGCGGCGGTAGGCTTGATAAATATTTGCTGAAGTATTTAAGCGGCGTGCCGAAGCCGTTCATTTATAGAATGCTGCGCAAAAAGCGCATTAAGCTAAACGGAAAACGCGCCGAGGGTAACGAAATCCTTAACGAAAACGATATCTTAGCTTTTTATTTTTCTTATGACTTCGAGAGTGGCAACGCGCGCGACGAGATAAAAAAAACGGGCGGGCTTGAAATTATTTACGAGGATGACAACATCATCGTAATAAACAAGCCCGCCGGGTTATTGTGCCATTCCGAAACGGCGGGCGACGACGATACACTGGTCGACCGCGTTTTGTATTATTTGAGCGAGAAAGGCGAAGTCGGCTCGGTTTTTCGTCCGGCTATCGCGAACCGCCTTGACAGAAACACGAGCGGCATTGTGCTTTGCGGTAAAAATATCACGGCGCTGCGCGAGTTGAACTTTATTATTAAGACGGGTTTGATTGAGAAGTATTATGTCGCGGCTGTGGCTGGTGAGGTTGCAACAGGCGGCGTATTGAAAGGCTACCACGAGAAAGACGGCATGACAAACGTCGCAACGATAACAGACAAGCCTACGGATTCCGACGGCGCGAAAGAAGCCGTTACAGTTTACAAGCCGCTTGTGGCTGCGAGTGACTGTTCGCTGTTGGAAATACTGCTTGTAACGGGCAGGTCACATCAGATTCGTGTACATTTACGGTCAATCAATCACCCTGTAATCGGCGATGCCAAATACGGCGATAAGACGATTAACGAGCAGTTTAAAAGGGATTTTAAAGTAACACGACAGCTTCTACACGCGCGGCGCGTTGTTTTTAAGAATGCGTCCGGCGTTTTAGGATACTTAAATGGTAAGGAATACATTTGCGCCTTGCCCGCGGATATCGAACGGGTCAAGGCGTTTATTGATATTAACAGGAGGGATACTGTTGAGTAACAGATTAACAGCTGAAGATGTACGCAGGATAATAAAGGAAAAAGGGATTAATTTCATACGGCTCCAGTTCGTCGACATATTCGGTTCGATGAAAAATATTGCGATAACGGCGGCCGAAATCGATAAGGCGCTGAGCAATACGGTAATGTTCGACGGCTCGTCGATTGAGGGCTTCGTGCGCATTGAGGAGTCCGACATGTATTTGCGTCCCGACCCGGCCACGTTTTGCGAAATGCCGTGGCTCGGCGAATACGGCGTCGCGCGTATGATTTGCGATGTTTACAGACCGGACGGTACGCCGTTTGAAGGCGACCCACGTTTCATTTTGCGACAGGCGATTAAGGAAGCTACCGATATGGGTTATGACTTCTTTGTTGGTTCGGAGTGCGAGTTCTTTTTGTTTCAAACAGACGAAAAAGGCGATGCTACGACTAACACGCATGACCAGGCTACGTATTTCGACCTTGCGCCGATCGATAACGGCGAAATCGCACGTATCGACATGGTTAAGACGCTAATGGAAATGGGCTTTAATATAGAAGCCGCGCATCACGAGAACGCACCCGGTCAGCACGAGATCGATTTCAAATACTCGGATGCGCTGAGTTCTGCGGATAATATTGTAACGTTCAAGCTAGTTGTTAAAGTCGTCGCTAAGAAGCACCGGTTACACGCTACGTTCATGCCGAAGCCGCTCTCGAACGAATGCGGCTCGGGTATGCACTGCAATATGTCACTCTTCAAAAATGGTAAGAATGCTTTTTTTGATGAGAACGGAAAGAACGGATTATCGGACGAGGCTTATTATTTCATGGGTGGGCTTTTGAAGCACGCGCGGGCTATGACTTGTGTCACCAATCCTATCGTCAATTCATATAAGCGGCTTGTACCGGGTTACGAAGCGCCTGTTTATATCACATGGTCGCTCTCGAACCGCAGCCCGCTTATACGTATACCGGTGGCTCGCGGTATCGGTACGCGTCTTGAGCTGCGTCACCCCGATCCGTCCTGCAACCCGTACCTCGCGTTGGCAGCAATGCTGAAAAGCGGACTGGACGGTATCAGGAATAAGATAACGCCGCCGCCAGCTATGGATCAGAATATTTATAAGATGTCGTCTGAGGATTTGAAGACGAATAATATCGACGAGCTTCCATCTTCACTGAATGAAGCTATTAGCGAGATGTTAAAGGATGAAATAATCACGGGAACGCTTGGTAAGCATGTTGTTGATAACTATGTCAAGGCAAAGCGGATTGAGTGGGAGCAGTATAATACTAAGGTGCATGAGTGGGAAGTGCAGAAGTATTTGAAGAGTTATTGA
>CAZJLW010000019.1:0-12834 GCA_964546895.1 uncultured Eubacteriales bacterium
CCGCGAAAATTTTATTACCGCTTAACACTCTAATACCGCGCGCGTACACGTCGGGGTTGACAAGCTCCGACACTGAGCCGCCCGTATGTACGATAAGCTTTAACTTCGGTGCTTTTTGCAGAACCTCCGGCGTAATGGGCGGCGTACCCCAGCCCGTTATGCAGATATCAGCATCAGCCAAGCAGTCTACGAGCCGCTCAGACGTAAATGACGGCGATGTGTCGTACCATTTTACAACGCCGAGCGATTCGAGCTGTTTAATTACATCTGGTGGGAAAAAATCGTTACGCGTTTCTCCTTCTTGCATTGCTACAAAAATATTCATTTGCGACCTCCTCATGTGCTATATATTCGGCACTATATAACTTAAAATATTTTAACAGAATGCCGTACAATGTTACAGCCTATTTATTTTTTATTTGCTAAATATTTATTTTGTGATATAATTCATAAAAATCGTGTTAAAGGAAAAATAGGGGTGTTTTCATGTCTGAAAAAATTGACGTAGGCGGAATATATGAGGGTAAGGTTATAAAAATAAAGCCATTCGGGGCGATTGTATCGCTTCCCGGAAACAAGCAGGGGCTTGTGCATATTTCGCACATTGCTAACTCTTATGTCCAGAATGTTTCTGACCATTTGGCTATCGGCGACGAGGTTAATGTAAAGGTTCTGTCGCTGGACGAAGCGGCTAACAAAATTTCGCTTTCTATTAAGGAAGTAGGCGGACAGCAAACGCCCGGAGCAGGTAACGAAAACGGGGCTGAGGTGGAAGTGGTCGAAAACTACAGGCCGTACGCGTCCCAATCCTCGTTTGAGGACAAGTTCAAGGATTGGCTTAAGTCCTCTAACGAACGCCAAGCCGGACTTAACAAGCGTAACAAAAGAAGATAATATCATAAATTAAGGTGTCAGCCCTAGGGTTGACACCTTTTTTGTATTCTCGCGAATGAGCTTACTCAACAACATCGTCTGTAATGACGTACTTGCCGTTTACAACCTCGACCGTTACCAGATGCGTTTTGTTCATAACGGTTTCAGTGCCGCCTATCGTACCCTTCCATGCTTCGGATACAATGGCATTCCATACGGAACCGTTCAGGAAATAGCTGACGACCTGAACATTATAGGACGGCTGCCCGGACACGTTAAAGGGCAGGTAGTTGTTCATAATATTCGCGTTGGAAATGACGTCCTCCGAAAAACCGAAAATATTATTCGAGCCGTACTTTCCGGACTTGTAATCAAGCCGTGATGAAAAGGCCCGGGTTATGTTGTCTATAGCGTTCTGGCGTTCTTTTGACAAGCTGTCCGTCAGCTTCGATAAATCCAGCGGCAGCTTGATTTCGTTGAGCTTAAAATGCACTGAGTTAATAGCTACGCTAAAACTAGAAGCACCCAAGCCCTTCAATCGATCAGCCTCGGCGGCAGTGTCGAAAATAACGTCCGTTCCGTTGCGGTTCGAGTAACTGGTGCCGGGTATTATGATTTTCTCTCCGCTTTTTAGTGTGGCGACCAAATTAATATCGAATGTGGTCTCGATACGGTTGTCAAGCTCGCCTTGAACGTACGGGGTAGGTGAGGTGGACGGCTCCGGCGACGCACCCGGTGAAGGCTGCGGCGTTGCTTCCGGTTCCGGCGGCATGTAGTCCACATCTTCGCTGTGTACCACGAGTACGTATTTGTCGCCCATTTTGCCCATGCGTTCAAAATATACGTCGTAATTGTCAAAGCTCATAACGCGCGAACCGGGATTGTCGGCGCGTATTTCGCCGTACATGCTTAACATGGGTACTTCCATGTTTACCGGGTACTGCTTGCTCATGTTGTTGAAGCTAAAATTAATCGTGCCAACCAAATCTCTGACGGGTGATACATCAATACGCCCCATCATCAAATCGCCCGACGGCGGCTTATACTGGCTGTGAGTTGACTTTAGCGGCAGCAGAATTTTTGCGCCCTCGCTGACAATAACCTGGGACGAATCTTTATCAATGCCCATATCGTAAGAATAATCACTGCTGTCATACATCAGCACATAATTAAAATACGAACCCGAACCCGACAGATAACCGTTGTCGATAACAAGCGACCAGTCATCGCCGGAAGCAACCGTCACCGGCTCGTTTAAAAATTTCGCTTCTTGAAACTTAAGCGCACCGTCGAAGCTGTATTCGTATGTTGCGATTTCGTTCGTTTCGTTGTCGGTTATTTTTAACGCGAACGAGCGCGCGCCTTCGTTAAACGGTTGGAACCTCAAAGACGTACCGAATACGGAATATTCGGACGGTTGATTCTTCTGTTCAAGATACGTTGTATCCAACCAGTACGTACGCCCCTGATTATCGACAAGCGATATGTCGCATTTAGCCGGGTCAAACTGGCGGTTAAACGAAAAAACAGTCGCGAACCGGTCATAAAGCATACGTTGCAGTAACAGCGTGTTGCCCTGAAAGTTCGATATTTTGTTTATGAAAACGTAGTTAGAGTCGTTCGGCTTATAGCTTGGGTTGGAAACGATGGTGTTAGCTTTGTTCTCCCGCGACTTTACGACGAACGAAAGCATAAGCGCCGTAAACAGCGCAAGCACTATTAGCGCTGACATAGCGCATATCGCTATGATGTATTTCATAGGAAGCTTAGTTTTTTCTTCGTCGGCTTCTTCCTCGGGGGGAGCGTCCTGAACTTCCGGGGTATCTTCACCGGCGTAAACGGATACATCGCTTATGAAGGAATAGTCGTTGTTAACGTCGAGCTTATTTGATGTCTCCTTGTCTTTAAGCAGCAGTTCCTCTAGCTCGGTGTCTATATTTTTGTTGGCTTTAAGCGTCTTGTCGGCGTCGTCCAGCAGCGACGGGTCGACATGCATGTTGTTAAGCATATCGTTTAGCTTTTGCAGCGCTTCGGCGTCGATATCGTCGTCGGAACCGCTCGTTGAAATATTGGTTGTCTCGGCTTCTGATGGAGTGGGCGGCATACCGAAGTCGAGCTTTGAGAAGTCTATTCCCGAAAAAGGGTCGGTTTCCGCGGCACCCGAATTAAACCCGGCGGAGTTAAACCCGGCGAAGTCGTCCGTGGCAGACTCATTCTCGGTCAGCACGTCCTCCGGTTTCCCACCGGGAATCGGGTTCTTTAGAATGTCTACATCTTTTGCGGCTTCGGACTCATGAGCTTTTGGTGGCAAGGCGCTATCGCCCGGTTTATTCGATTTTTTTAGCTTATTAAACAGTTTATCAAACAATATTTATTTCAGCCTCCTATATATTCGGCACTATAGTGTTCAACCTTCTAAAACGTGCCTAGCGTGTAAAAAAACGGCGCAATCAAGCTGAACATTAAAACCGCGACTATAAGCACCGCGACTACGGCGGCGATCAAACGTTTATGTTTTCTTAACTTTCTTCTCATCTTCACTCACCTTTACATTCTTTAGAAATCTGGACGGCTTTACGTCTTTTTCATAACGTGATTTTATTACGGAAATACAGAGATTACGCTTGGCGCGTGTCATCGCCACATAAAAAAGCCTGCGTTCCTCTTCCATCTCCTGCTGTGTGCCGCATTTTTCATGCGGTATCACCCCTTCTACGACCGACACGACAAACACCGTCGTGAACTCCAGCCCTTTTGCGCCGTGCATCGTCGTCAGCGTTACGCCGTAGCCGCTTTCGGAGTTGATACGATTTTTTGAAGCTCGTGCCTCCTCTATCGCTTCGTCTACATGCTTTATATAATCCGCGAGCGTGGCAAATTCCTTCGCGGCTTCTTGCAGCTCGTTCATTATTTCAAACAACCCGCCTGTGTTCATTTTACGAAAAGTCGCGTATTCCTTGATGTATTCGTCGTAAGACACGGCTTGGCGTATGTATTTGATTGCGTCGTAAGGATTGCGCATACTCAGGCTGTTTAGGTAGAACATCATTTCGTCTATTTTTGATATCTGCCAGCTTTTCATACTCGAATCCGTCAGCAGAAAGCTTAGTATCCCGTCCGGACATTTGCGTGCGCTGTTAATCAGCACCTTGCTGATGTATCTGTTCGGGCGGTTAATAATCCTTTGCAGGTACTCGTCCGAATCCCGATCGAGCGCCAGCTTAAAATACGCGTAAATATCTTTCGTAATCCAATGCTCATATATACCCGCCGTCTGTTCGCGTACGCGGTATGGAATATTAAAATTCATAAACGCATCCACGAACGAACGTGACTGAATATTCGTGCGGTAAATGACGGCTATTTCGTTTAAGTCTGCGCCGTTTTTTTCCATCGCCTTAATAGATGATGCGATACGCTTGGCTTCCTGCCCCATGTCGGACGAGGTCAGCATTAACAGCTTACCGCCGCTTGTGCTAGTTCCGGATATTTGTTTGTTAAAGCGCGTTTTGTTCTCTGATATGACATCGTTGCAAACTGATATTATTTCGTCCGTCGAGCGGTAGTTCGTGTCTAGGAAAACTTTCGTTGTGTTCTCGAAATCTTTTTCGAAGCGGTGCAGAAACTCCGGCCTTGCGCCACGGAACTTGTAAACGCTCTGGTCGTCGTCGCCTACTATAGCAATATTCTGTGTTTGCTGCGAAAGCATTCGCATACATTCGTATTGAATATTATTTATGTCCTGAAATTCGTCTATTAATATAAATTTGTACTTGTTTTGCCATCGTTTTAGAACGACGTCGTTGTTTTTTAGCAGTTCGTAGCATTTTACCAGTATGTCGTCAAAGTCGATTTTGTTTTCGTTGTGTTTGTAGTCCTCGTACTCGTTATATATTTGCAAAAAAATTTCGGTAGAAAGGGAAGGGGAGTTGTAGTGCTTTAGGTCATACATTTCATTCTTAATCATGGAAATTTCGTTGCTTACGCTTGAAATAAAATTTTCTTCGGTTTCAAGCCGCATTATGTGCAAAATATTTTTTATGACGTCTTGACGCTCGTTTTCTTTGAAAATGTTTTCTGCGGTATAGCCGTAATGCCCGCGGATTATTTTGAAGAACAGCGCGTGAAACGTCGAAAACGTAACCTGTGACGCCGAACCGTCCTCGATATCGGCCGTCATCTGCAAAAACCGGCGGCTCATTTCGTTCGTCGCGGCTTTTGTAAACGTTATAACCAATATTTCGGAGGGTAATACGCCATAAGCTTTTATTAGATTATAAATTCTGTAGGTTATAACCGTTGTTTTGCCGCTTCCCGGCCCGGCGATTACCAAAAGAGGGCCGGTGTAATGTGTTACAGCCTTCATTTGATTTTCGTTCAGATTCATAAATCCGCAACGCCTTCCTGATTAGTGGTACTTTTATGTATTATACATTAATCCAAGAAATCTTTAAAGTATTTTACAATTATAAAAGAAAATAATATAATGAATAAGAAGCCGGGTTTGCTTCAAATTTGTGCGAATAGGACTGGAGAAGCCGCCTATGATGATATACGTCTTCGGACTAACAATAATGCTAGCGTTCTGGCTTAACTCAAAAATGCGAAAAAGCTACGCGGAGCATAAAAAAGGCATCGATGAATTTTTGTCAGACGAAGTTGAGGCTAACTTCAGCAGAAAAAAAAGCATCGAGCCGGAATTCTTTTACATTCCGAATATAGCCGGGCTGCCGGTTAACAATAAGGTTATAGAATTATCGGAAAAGAAAATGCTGCGCTTTCCGGAGAGGTTAGGCAATACGGAGCTAAAACGGCGTTACGGGCTGGCTAATCTTGAGTTTATTACAGAATACGAGGAGAACCTCCAAAAATACGTACGCGCGTTATTGCAGCTGGCAGAAAAATTCATCTCAGAAAAAGACTACACCAACGGCGAGGCCGTATTGAATGAATGTATTAACGCAGGTTCGGATTTAAGTAAGGTCTACATGCTGTTGGCAGATATTTATGTTCAGACGGATAACAAACCAAAACTCGAATCATTAAAAGAAAATGTATCAAGCAGCCATATATTCAACGACAACGAACTAACACGCAAAAAAATACTGGATTACATAAGATGATTCGCCCGTCAAAAGTCCGCTGCGCGGACTTCGCCGAGGAAATCACTCGGCGAAACGCCGCTATCACGGTGTTTTTGACGCCTCACGTGGGGTGAAAAAGCTCGCAAGCGGCTTTTGTCACCCTAACCTAATATAACTTACGGGGGTTGTTTACGTATGAAGATCGGAATATTTACAGACACGTACTTTCCGCAGATTAATGGAGTAGTAACATCAACGAGAATGCTCGAAAAGGAACTGAATAAGCTGGGGCATACGGTGTATATTTTTACGGTATCGGATCCGAACGTAAACAATGCCGCACCGCGCGTTTTCCGGTTGCCCAGTATGCCGTTCGTGTTTATGACGTCGCAGCGGGTTGCATTCTTATACTCGCCGAAGCTGCTGTTAAACCTCAAAAAGCTCGACCTCGACATCATTCATACGCAGACCGAATTCCCACTCGGAATATTCGGCAAAGTCGTGTCGGAATTCTACAAAATCCCTATGGTGCATACGTACCACACAATGTATGAGGACTACGTGCATTATATTGCCAACGGGCATCTGATAACGCCCAAGATGGCGCAGCAGTTTAGCCGGATATTCTGTAACCGCGCGCGCGCCGTTATTGCTCCCACCGATAAAACAAAGAATTACCTACTGGACATAGGTGTAACAAAACCGGTCAGCGTAATACCGACAGGGCTGGATTTTGAGCCGTTCAAACGTGGCAAATATTCTCAGGAAGAGCTTGACAATGCAAAAAAGGAATTGAACATAAACCTATCCGATCCGCTTATAGTATCAATTGGCAGGGTCGCGAAGGAAAAGAGCATCGACGTAGTAATACAACAAATGCCCGAACTGCTAAAAAAAATGCCGAACGCGAAGCTGTTAATAGTAGGTGACGGCCCCAAGCGTAAGGAGCTTCAAGAACAAGCCGCAGAGCTTGGTATCGGCAGCTCTGTTATTTTCGCCGGTTTCCGTCCGTGGGAAACCATCGGTAAATATTATCAACTTGGTGACGTTTTCGTAACGGCGTCGACATCGGAGACGCAGGGCTTGACATACATCGAGGCGCTTGCCGCTAAAACCCCCGTCGTAGTAAAGAAGGACAAAAGCGTCGAGGGCTTAATAAAGCACGGCGAAACGGGCTACTGCTTCGAGCGTGACGAGGACGCGGCTGAGCTGCTGTACTATGTGCTGTCAAATAAAGAAGCCGCCCGGAGGGCGGCTGAAAAAGGCTACGAAACTATTGACGAGTTTTCGTCCGCGCGTTTTGCGAAGAACGTTCTCTCGTTGTATGAAGACGTTATAGCAGAAAGCTTGACGCCGAGCAGATAACAATAAAAATCAAATCCAGTGCGAACACACGGTAATCGTTCGCATACAGCTTCATGACCTTCATTTTTGTGCGGTGGACATCTCCCCGGTAGCACCGCGCTTCCATAGCCATAGCCAGTTCGTCCGCACGCCGGAACGCCGATATAAACAGCGGCACAAGCAGCGGAATGAGGGCTTTGGCTTTTTTTATTAGCCCGCCGGTATCGAAGTCCGCACCGCGCGCCATCTGCGCCTTCATTATCTTATCCATTTCGTCAAGAAGAGTCGGAATAAACCGAAGCGCAATCGTCATCATCATCGCTATCTCGTGAGCCGGTACGCCGATTTTTTTAAACGGCTTCAACAAATATTCAATTGCATCCGTTAACTCTATCGGTGACGTCGTAAGCGTCAGTATTGACGAGCCTACTATGAGCAGTACATAACGCATCGCCATCTGCGCGCCGATTATCAAGCCTTCAAGTGTTATTTTTACCGTCCCGACTTGCAGAACAACCCTTTCGCCCGGCGTGAAAAAAATGTTTAAAAAAACCGTAAAGCATATTATCAGAAGAATCGGCTTCAACCCGCGAAACATAAACTTAGGCGGGACGTTAGACATGTATATAACAAACCCGAGACACAGCACGACGAACGCATAGCCAAAAAAGTTCGTAACAAAAAACAGCATCGTAATATAAACAAGCGTCGACAAAAGCTTTGTCCGCGGGTCAAGTCCGTGAATGTATGAGCTGGTGGGGTAGTATTGCCCCAGTGTGATATTTGGCATAGAGCATTATTCCTTTTTTGTAAGTATTTCGTAAAGCGTCTGCGCGGCTTCCTCAACTGTGAAAATGTCGCTCGGCACATCAAAGCCCTTGCTGCGCAGTCCGCTCATTAACATGCTTATTTGCGGCGTGGCAAGCCCGATTTCGCTAAGCTCCACCGCGTGGGAGAATACGTTTTTAGGCGAGTCGTTAAATGCGACGCGCCCGTTATGCATTACGATTATTTTATCAACAAGCCGCGCGACGTCCTCCATACTGTGAGAAACCAATATTATCGTAAGCTTCAGCCTGTCGTGCATATCTTTAATACGGCTAAGAATTTCGTCGCGCCCGCGCGGATCAAGACCGGCCGTCGGCTCGTCTAGAATAAGCACGTCAGGCTTCATTGCAAGCACACCAGCTATCGCGACGCGGCGCTTCTGCCCGCCCGATATTTCGAACGGCGACTTCTCGTATATATCCTCGTGAATCCCGACGATTGCAAGCGCATCCTTTACGCGGCGCTCGACCTCGTCCTTCGGCAAACCCATGTTCTCAGGGCCGAACGATACATCCTTGAATATCGTCATCTCAAAAAGCTGATGCTCGGGGTATTGAAAAACAAGTCCGACTTTTTGGCGTATCTGCTTAAGCCGCGCTTTGTCGGCGTGAATATCCTCGCCGTTTAGGAGAATCTGCCCGGACGTCGGTTTCAGCAGTGCGTTCAGATGTTGAATGAGCGTACTCTTACCCGAGCCGGTATGCCCGATTAACCCTACGAACTCCCCGTCGGCAATAGTCAGCGACACATTATCCAGCGCCATCTTCTGAAACGTCGTTTCCTTATTATAAACATGCGTTAAATTCTTAACTTCTATGAGCTTTTTAGGCGGCATAGCGCACCAACCATTTCATCTATAGTCAAAACATCGTCACCGATATTTATTCCCAGCCTTTTTAAACTTATCGCAAGCTCCGTGACTTGCGGCACATCTAACCCAAGCGCCTTCATTTTATCCAGCTGTGAAAAAATCCGTTTTGGCACATCGTCCATCACGACCTTGCCGTTCTCCATAACCACAACCCTATCGGCGGCAACTGCCTCCTCCATGAAGTGCGTTATCAGTATAATCGTAATACCTTCGTCCTTATTTAGGCGTGTAACGGTATCAATAACTTCCTTGCGCCCGGACGGGTCAAGCATGGCAGTCGGTTCGTCTAGCACGATGCATTCCGGCTTCATAGCGAGAACTCCGGCGATAGCAACGCGTTGTTTCTGCCCGCCTGATAAAAAATGAGGCGAATGTCCCGCGTAGGCTTCCATCGTTACGGCTTTAAGCGCGCCGTCAACGCGCGTGCGTATTTCGGCTGACGGGACGCCGAGGTTTTCAGGGCCAAACGCGATATCTTCCTCGACTATCGTCGCGATAATCTGGTTGTCCGGGTTCTGAAAAACCATTCCGGCTGACTGTCGTACGTTCCAGATGTTTTTTTCGTCGCGCGTATCGAAGCCATTAATCCATATCGTTCCGCCCGTTGGAATAAGCAGGGCGTTCATATGCTTGGCAAGCGTCGACTTGCCCGAGCCGTTATGCCCGAGTATCGCGACAAACTCACCTTTGTTGATTTTTATACTAACGCCGTCAAGGGCGACCGATTTGCTCGCATCGCCTGTCGCGCTTGCTTCGGGCGTATCCTCGTTGTAGTACGCGTATTCAAAAACCAAATCCTCCGTCCTTACCATTTCCATAACGTTCACCTTTTGCGAAATTTTTTCCCATTTTAACACCAGTTTGGAAAATTAACAATGAAAAATTTGAAGGAATGCGCACGCACGTCTTAACGCCGCTCAAAAATAAAAACGCCCGAAGGCTATATACCTTGGGCGAGAAATTTAACCGCTGTGCTACTTAACCGCTGTGCTACTTAGATGCTGTGTTACTGTTCGTTTTTTGGGTTAAGCTTTGCAATATACTCCTGGATATCGTTAATTTTTGAGTTAAGCGTTTTTATGTCAGATTCGTTAAAATCCGTCAGATATTTTTTTACAAGTGTGTTGTACTCGTCCTGAAAATCCTTAACAAGAGTACGCTGCGTATCCAGAGAGTTAATAATATTTTCAAGCTGTCTAAACAGATGTGCCTTGGTATCCTCGGCTTTCAGTTCGGCGTTTTTTACGATGTTATCGGCTGCCATTTGGGCGCTGACGATGGCGTTTTTTATTACGTTGTCCTTTTCCTTGTAGCTTTTAACAACCGATTCAAGGGTATCGATGTATTTGTCGACTTCCTCGGGGTCATATCCCCTTTTTACGTAGGTAAAGCGTTCAGGCACAGCAATCATTCCTTCCGTTATTAATTTAAAATATATTTACAGGCCTAAGAAATTATGTTAAATAAAATATGCAAAAATTTACATTCCGAGTATAGCATGATAAACACCGTAGCGCAATAATAATTTGGCGTTATAAAACTAATAAAAGAGGGATTCTGTTGGATAACGAATATTTCATGAACGAGGCGTACAAATTGGCGCTGGCCGCCGCCGAAATAAATGAAGTGCCGATCGGCGCAGTAATAGTCTACGACGACAAGATAATAGGGAGTGGATACAATTTGCGCAATACGAATAAGAATGTGCTGCATCATGCCGAGTTGATTGCGATTAATGAAGCGTGTGCTTATGTGGGTGATTGGCGGCTGGAAGACTGTACACTTTTTGTTACGGTGGAGCCGTGTCCGATGTGCGCGGGGGCGATTGTGCAGGCTAGGATTAAGAGCGTAGTTTTTGGAGCGAGGAATCGGAAGGCGGGGTGTGCAGGATCGATTTTGAATATATTGAATGACGAACGGTTTAATCATCAGGTTGAGATATTGGAACCGGTTATGGAAGCGGAGTGTTCCAAGCTTATGAACGACTTTTTTAAACGGTTCAGGGTGTAAAGGGTGGTTTTTCTTTGCAAACTAAAACCCGTAACTGCAATTTTTGTTAAATTGCGGTTACGGGCATCTCAACTTTGCAAAGCATAAATAGTAACTCTAAAGCTCTGTCTAACTTCCTCAAATAATGGTTCTTTTACACCTAACGCTTTAGATTCAGATATTATTCTGCCAATTCCTGTTCCCCATTGTTCGATAAAGCCCATTTCTTTAAGAGTTCTTGCAACACATCTATTACGTATTTCAGACCTGCCTGTTTTTACTGCTTGTTTATTTAATTCTAAACTCAGCTATTACTGTGAGTTTTTCTTTGCTTCTATCGTCTTTTATACGGGTCTCGTCTCCGAAATCTTTGACAATTGCGTAAGTGCCTTTTTGGAAGCCATGCTTTAAAAATATCGGGGTTAGGGTAAAGTTACTGCTGCGCCCCGGAGCCATCAGGCCTGCAATAGCTATAAATCTAGGTTTGTTAAGAGGGCATCTATACCATATTTCTCCCTCTTTTTTAATTACATAGAAGTCCTCACCGTAGTCGATTTCTGTTGATCCGTTGTTTGTCATCGTAAATCTAATCTCCGACGCGTCCTCGGGATACTCAGGATATTCGGTTTTTAACAGAACATCATCCACTAAAATACCATAATTCTCCCACGGTTCATTCACCACTTTAAAATCAGCTACAGAATAAAGCATTTGCGGCTGGTTGAAAATGGTAAATGCAATGCGGTATGCGCCTTCTACAAAATCATATTTCTGCGGATTACTCTTTAATGTAATTTTCTTTCTTTCTCCTGGTTGCAGAAATTCCGGCTTGTTGTCAAACGACACATTATCTACCGGAACCCTGTACCAATCATCGGCAGCATTGCTACCCTTTTCAAGAAGAAAAAACGAACCGCTTAAGTCTATTGCGTTGGCGCTGTTGTTTTGCAGTATGCAGCTGATTTGCCATGCACTTTCGTAATACGTATCAGATTCTGTTTTCAACTGAATGTCGCCTGTGATTAAACCGTCGTTAACCCAACGCTCCTTTTCAACTCTAAATTCCGCTATTGCTAAGAGTTTTTCAGGTTTACTAGAAAGAGTCTTATAAATTGTATTGGGATATAAATCTTTAACGATCCGATACGTGCCGTCAAGAAAGCCAGTCGACAGCTTTACGGGATAAAAGCTAAAGTTGCGGCTCTCCCCCGGCGGTAATTCATGCGATACTAGCGAAAACCGTTGCTCGGTCTCTAATTTGTACCACCTACCGTTGATTAATTTTAGCACATAGAAAGGTTCTCCATAAATAATACCTGCATTACTTTTGTTGGTCAGCGTGTAACGAATTTCGTTCGAATTCCATGAGTACGTGTCGAATTCGGTTTTTACTTCCAAATCAGTTACAAGTGTCCCGTCAATTATCCATTCCTTTTCGTAGGGTGTATGACTAGGTAATGAAGTAGCGCCGGAAAAAATCGCAGCTACTGCTAATAATGCCAACAGCTTAATCAAGCGCGTGATTATCATATTGACCACTCCCTAAATTTAAAATTGTATGAAATAATTATATACTATGTTCAATACAATTCAATTGTTGTATTCGACAAATAACAATCCATGCGCTTGGTAATTAATTATATTGGACTGTATTGATTGCATGTGAACTATGCATTTTATATATCACGTGTTAAATCAAAATAACCACACATGTATTTTACATGCGTATTTTCGCCTATAAGCAACATAGTAGACGAAAATACGCATATTTACTGTTTATAAAACGAATGTAGCTGGGATTTAAATATATTTGCAACAGTATAAAAAATTTGATATAATCTCAGA
>CAZJLW010000019.1:12934-20958 GCA_964546895.1 uncultured Eubacteriales bacterium
TAGCTGGGATTTAAATATATTTGCAACAGTATAAAAAATTTGATATAATCTCAGAAGTTTTCACGAATGGGAGGACTGGGGGTTATGAAAACAAACGGACAAAGACCGATAATCGGCATTACATCGGCTGCCGACGACAAAAATATTTTTTTGAAAAAAGGATACTTTAATGCCGTATTTTATGCGGGTGGATTTCCGATGGCGATAGCGTGCCTAGCGGGTGCTAATAAACAATACATAGACGCCGTATTGGAAATGACTGACGGTATAATATTTACAGGCGGCGGTGATATACATGCGAAGTTTTACAACGAACCGGTGCATGAGAAGTCGGACTTGATTTGCGTCGAACGTGACGAGTTCGAGCTGGCACTCATGAAGCGGACGCTTGAGCTTGACAAGCCGATGTTCGCGATATGCCGCGGCTCACAGGTGTTAAACGTGGCTATGGGCGGCTCACTAACCCAGCACATAGATAATCACGCAATAATTGACCGGAGCGAGGAGACCGTACATGATGTATCGGTCTGCAAAGACACGCTGCTACATAAAATATTGAACAAGGACGTAACCGATGTCAATTCGCTCCATCATCAATGCGTAGGCAGAGTAGGGGACGGGCTTATAGTTGCGGCGAAGTCGCCGGAAGGAATCATTGAAGCTATCGAACTGCCGCAAAAGGCGTTCGTGCTCGGGGTTCAGTGGCATCCCGAGAGGATATTTGACAAGTACACAGACCACGCTGAGTTGTTTAAACATTTTATTAACACCTGTGCTGCAAAGAAAGGGTGATTTTATGGCAAAGTACATATTTAACAGATTTATTATAAGCCTTATAACTATTTGGCTTGTTGTGACTACGATATTTTTCTTGGTACGTTTTTTACCGGGCGGGCCGTTCGACGGCGAGATTAACCTCCCGCCGCAAATTATGCGTAACCTAAACGCAAAATTCGGACTGGATAAGCCGATCATGGAGCAGTACGCTATTTACATGAAAAACCTTATAACAAAAGGCGATATGGGGCCGTCCATGAAATACGAGTTCCGTACCGTTAACGAAATCATCGCATATTCGTTTCCGCCTTCGGCAAAAATCGGCGGGCTGGTTGTTATAGTTGCTCTCATCGCCGGTGTTAATCTTGGCATTATCTCGGCGCTAAACAACGGCAAATTCGCCGATCGATTTACAATGGTGCTGGCGACAATTGGCGTTACTATTCCCAGCTTTGTTTTATCGACGGTGCTGGTTATCGTAGTCGGTGAGAAGTTGCGTTGGCTGCCGCCAACGGGCTACGGAACGCCGCGTCAGCTTATTATGCCTGTTATAGCCCTGTCGGGATATTCGACGGCGTTTATCGCTAGGCTCACGCGCAGCAGATTCCTTGACGTGTCGCAGCAGGATTACATAAGAACGGCAAAAGCCAACGGCTTAGGCAAGGCATCGGTTATTTTTAAACACACGATGCGCAACTGCCTTATTCCCGTTGTTACATATTTAGGCTCGCTCGTTGCGGGCGTTTTGACAGGAAGCTTCGTCGTTGAGACGATTTTTGCAATACCGGGGCTTGGGCGCGAGTTCGTCCAGTCTATCGGCAACCGTGACTACTCAATGGTCTTGGGCGTGGCGATTTTCTACAGCTCGCTCATTATACTGTGCAATTTCATAGTGGACATACTTTATCTGTTCATCGACCCGCGTATAAAATTACAATAATAACGCTGAAAAAAAGGGGGTTATCAGCATTGAATGACATAGACAAAAGCCTATTCGAGCAGGCAACAGCCGCCGAAAAAGGCAACGAAGAGGCCGTAAGGCCGAACATTACATACTGGCAGGACGTCTGGCGTAGGCTCAGACAAAACAAATTTGCGATGCTCGGGCTAGCTTTCATAATTTTTATTACGCTGGCCGCGATTTTTATTCCGATTTTAAAGCCCGACTATTATACGAACAATTTTAAGATATCAAACACGCCACCGAACTCGAAATACTGGTTCGGTACGGATAACTTCGGACGCGATATTTTTACACGCGTAATGTTCGGCGCGAGATATTCGCTTATTATCGCGTTTTCGGCGAGTATACTGAACCTTGTTATCGGCGTTGTTTACGGCGGTATCGCCGGATATGTTGGCGGTAAGGTTGACTTGGTTATGATGCGTATCGTCGATATTATTAACTCGATACCGATGACGATTTACGTTATTTTGTTCATGGTCTTTCTTGGCGCGGGACTGAAAAGTATTATCATCTCGCTTGCCATTTCGTACTGGTTACAGATGGCGCGTATCGTGCGCGGCGAAATATTGCAGCTTAAACAGCAGGAGTTCGTTTTGGCGGCGCGTGTACTAGGCGCGTCGAATGTGCGCATTTTGTTCAGACATCTTATCCCGAACGCGCTCAGCCAAATTATTGTTACGCTGACATTGCTTATTCCGTCGGCGATTTTTACCGAATCGTTTTTGAGCTTTATAGGGCTTGGTATTCCGGTGCCGAAGGCTTCGTGGGGGACGCTGGCCTCAGAAGCTATGGCGTATATCAGAAGGGCGCCGTATCAGCTGATTTTTCCGGCGCTTGCCATTTGTGTTACGATTTTGGCGTTTAATATGCTGGGCGACGGTTTAAGAGATGCGCTCGACCCCAGAATGAGAAAGTAGGTGCGCTATTGGAACGGCTTCTTACCGTAAATAATTTAAAAACCTCGTTTTTCACCCACGCAGGTGAGGTAAAGGCGATAGACGGTGTTTCGATATATCTGAACAAGGGCGAAACGCTCGGCATAGTAGGCGAGTCTGGTAGCGGAAAAAGCGTAACGATGCTCTCCGTCATGAAACTCCTGCCGCAGAACGCCCAAGTCAAAACCGGAGAAATAATATTCGACGGCAAAAACCTGACAGACATGAAAAATAGAGAGATGGATACAATCCGCGGCGACCAAATCGGTATGATTTTTCAGGACCCGATGACGTCGCTTAACCCGGTCTACACGATAGGCAACCTCATCACCGAGGTGCTTCGCAAGCACAAAAAAATGTCGCCGAAGCAAGCCTACGAAAAGTCCGTCGAGATGCTGAGCCTTGTTTCCATACCCGACCCGGCGAAGCGCATGAAGCAGTACCCGCATGAGTTTTCGGGCGGCATGAGACAGCGTGCCATGATTGCGATGGCGATGTGCTGCGGCCCTCAGCTCATTATCGCGGACGAACCGACGACCGCGCTTGATGTTACGATTCAAGCACAGATTTTGGATTTGATGAAAGATTTAAAAAAGCGCTTTAACACTTCACTGATATTAATAACGCATGACCTCGGCGTCGTGGCCGGTATTTGCGACAGGGTAAACGTAATGTACGCCGGTACGATTGCGGAAGCGGGAACGGTGCGCGATATTTTTTACGAGCCGAAGCATCCGTACACGTGGGGCTTGCTGAAAAGCATTCCGAATCCGAAAAGCCTCGCGAAGGAACGTCTTATTCCTATAGAAGGCACTCCGCCGGATTTGCTAAAGCCGCCCGCGGGCTGTCCGTTCGTGCCGCGCTGTAAGTATGCGATGAAGGTCTGCGTTAAGGAGCGGCCGCCAATGTTTAATATTTCCGAAGGCCACTCGGCCGCATGTTTTTTGAATCACAAGGACGCGCCTAAGGTAGAGTTGTAAAAGCCTTGTTGAAGGGAATGAGTTCAAATAAGCCTGATTGAAGTTACAAATTTAAAAAAGCATTTTGCCGTCAGAAAAGGTATTTTCAAGGTCAAAACAAGCTACGTAAAAGCCGTCGACGGCGTGAGCTTCTCTATAAATCAAGGCGAAACGTTAGGACTTGTAGGGGAGTCCGGCTGCGGCAAAACTACGATCGGCCGGACGGTAGTGCGATTATACCAGCCGAATTCCGGCAGTATAGTTTACAACGGCACGGACATTTCCGGTCTGTCCGACAAGGAAATGCTGCCGTTTCGTAAAGAAATGCAGATGATATTTCAGGATCCGTTTTCGTCGCTGAACGCGCGCATGACAGTGGGCGACATCATCGGCGAAGCAATAGATATACACAAGATAGCAACAGGAAAAGAACGTACAGAAATGATTCAAAACATTTTAAATAAGGTAGGACTTAATAACTGGCATATAAATCGCTACCCGCACGAGTTTTCGGGCGGTCAGCGGCAAAGAATCGGCATCGCCCGGGCGCTTATTGTCCAGCCGCGCTTTGTGGTGTGCGACGAGCCGATTTCTGCGCTTGACGTGTCGATTCAGGCACAGGTTATAAATATGCTGGAAGCTTTGCAGCACGATATGGGACTCACTTACCTTTTTATAGCGCACGACCTTTCAATGGTTAAGCACATCTCAACAAAAATCGGCGTCATGTACCTCGGGAAAATGGTCGAGCTGGCCGAGAGCAATGAGCTGTATACGAATCCTCAGCATCCGTATACGCGTTCGTTGCTGTCGTCCATACCGATACCCGATCCGGACGAGGCGGGCAAGGTCAACCGTATCGTATTGAAGGGCGAAATCCCTTCTCCGATCGATCCTCCGCCGGGATGCAAGTTTAAGACGAGATGCGCTTATAAGAAACCTATTTGCGAGGAATCCGACCCGGAGCTTATTGATATTTCCGGCGGTCACTGCGTGGCGTGTCATAACATTGTGTAACTGGGTTTATCATAATATTTTTTAACGGAGGGAAAATTATGGCAAGAAGAAGAAAGATCTTGGCGTCGGTAATAAGCCTGGCTCTCGTCGGATCAATGCTGTCAGGCTGTGCATCAAAACCAGCTGCGACTCCTGCACCGACGCCGGAACCGGCCGCTACCGCAACACCCGCACCGACAGCGGCACCGGCGAAGGAAAAGGTTCTGCGTTTCAACCTTAACGGCGAACCAAAAACAATCGATCCTGGCGTTAATAACGAAACCGTTGGTTCGGCTGTTATCCGTAACACGTTCGAGGGTCTGACAAGGCTCGACGAAAGCGACAAGCCGTACCTCGCCGCTGCCGAATCCTACGAGATGTCGCCGGACGGAACAAAGTACACCTTCAAGCTAAGAAGCGGACAAAAGTGGAGCAACGGCGCGCCGCTTACTGCGAAGGATTTCGAGTATGCTTGGAAAAGGGTTCTGACGCCTGAGACAGCGTCTCCCTATGCTTATCAGCTCTACTACATCAAAAACGCCGAGGAATACAACTCCGGTAAAGCGGGTATCGACGACGTAGCAGTTAAAGCTGTTGATGATTTAACTCTTGAAGTCGAGCTTATTGCGCCGCTTGCTTATTTCTTAGACCTGTTGGCGTACTACACGTACTACCCGGTTTACAAGGATGCCGTCGAGAAAGACGGAAAGCCTAACGTAGAATGGGTAAAAACCGGCGATACATACGTTTGTAACGGTCCGTTCATGCTTCAGGAATGGAAACCGAAGGACAAAATCGTTGTCGTTAAGAACCCGAACTACAGACTTGCCGAAAACACAAAGCTTGACAGGATTGATTTCTCTATGATTTCGGATACGAACTCCGGACTTGCGGCGTTTAACTCCGGCAACGTAGACGCTCTTGACAGCGGCGGAATTCCGGCCGCAGAAATCCCGAAAATGCTTGCAAACGGTACTGCTAAAGCCGCTCCGTATTTGGGAACATATTATTTTGCTTTGAACGTTTCCGATAATGAAAAGGCTGACCCGGCTGTTAATAAGATTTTAAAGGATCCGCGCGTTCGTCAGGCGCTTAACCTTGCCATTAACAGAGAGGAACTCGTTACGAACATTTCTCAGGGCGGTGAAAGACCGGCCGGATCGTTCGTATATCCCGACATCTTGGACAGCAAGGGTAACTCCTTCCTTGTAAAGAATTATTTTGATCCTAAGGGCGATGTCGAAGCCGCTAAAAAATTGCTGGCCGAAGCCGGTTATCCGGACGGCAAAGGCATCCCGGCGATAAAGATTTCTTACGACACGCGTTCGTTCCATAAAGAAATGGTTCAGGCTGTCCAAGACATGTGGAGAAAGAATCTTAACGTCGATTCAGAGCTGCTCGGCTCCGAATGGGCTGTTTTCCAGACTATCAGAAAACAACGCGACTACACAGTAGCAAGACACGGTTGGATCGGTGATTATCTTGATCCGTACACGTTCCTGTCTCTGTTTATCTCTAACGTCGGTAACAACGACCCGGGTTATAACAATCCCGCGTACGACAAGATTCTTGCCGATGCTCAAAAAGAGGTAGACCCGGTTAAGCGTTACGAAATGCTCCACCAAGCCGAAGATATGCTTATGGCTGATATGCCGGTTATCCCGATATTCTTCTATACAAGCGTTTATGCTGTAAAGGATAATGTCATTGGATTTAATAGGACTAGATTAGGTCATATGTATTTTGATACGGTTGATATTAAGTAGGAATTTTTAGGTATGTTATATAGAAACAGGGCTGCAAGAACTCGATTTGAGTTTTTGCAGCCCTGTTTTTCTATATTTATTTGGTATAGTTATGAGACAACCCGGTCTGGCATATCTCATATAGTTCATCTGCGCTCATCAGATCTGCATTGTACAGATGTAAGTATTCCTCTGAAAGCGACGAGTTGAAAATTATTAAATCATCAGTATTAATGGTAACGGGAATACCGTAATCAAAAAGGATTCTGAACGGGTGTGTTTTGTAGCTCTCGCAATTACCTAACATTACATTGCTGGTTGGGCATACATTTAGTTTGATCTTATGCTTTGCAAGCCATTTCATTATTTGCGGTGACTTAGCTGCCATTATGCCGTGCTGTATTTCGTCCAGTTCTAGTTCCTCGGCGTACCGCATTACATCATCAGGGTTACCGAATTCACCAATATGCGCTTTTAAAACCATTCCATATCCCTTAGCTTTTTGACATATTTTTTTGAGCTCTTTAACCGTGTATTTATTCGAATAGTTGACAATATCAATCGCATTAAACCACTTTGCTGATAAAATCTCATCTAGCTTCTCTAAAATATCTGATGTATATCCTATATTTAAATCCGGAAAAAAGTCTGTATTTGGTGCGAAAGTATGATTAAAAGAGTCCATCTGCTCAATAAAACTGTTGATACCACCAAGAAACTCAACCTCTGCAATATCATAACTCAAAGCCAACACTTTTACGTTATCTGTTGCTGCCTGAGCAAATGCGGCTTCTACTCTCTTAAGATAGCCTTCTATGCCCGGTGTACAATGACACTTAACGTTATTATTTAGCCATTCGTTCATTTCATTCAAAGAAGCAAACGGTTTTGAGGGTGGGTCAATAGTAACATTTGCCCATTTTTCTATGTATGAAACCGACCCGCCTCGACCGGCATGACTATGTAACTCGCTCTTTGGCATTTTTTGCATTTGGGTAATAGAGTTGTTTTTTAGCGCCTCAACAAAAGCATCTTTATACATTGCTTTCTCCTCTCTGTTCCGATCCTTCAGGGCTTTTAATTTAATCTTCCAAAGCTTCTTAAATACTACAATATCTTCGTTGCCGGGATAAAATATACTGCTTGGTGAATCAATAAAATTCGACGGTTGGGGTATGTCCTGTGTTTTATAGTCCAATGTTCTTTTTCAACCCCATATAGTTCCCATAGTCAGAGAACCGATTATATAAGCGTGTGACAAATTCTTCAGAAAAGCCTAATGATTTAAGCTTTGCGAATTCAATAAATTTGACATCGCTTATCGGATTTGCGTCAAATTCGTTTGTTGGTAGGACGATATCGCCATTAATTTTATCAAGCAAGAAGATTATATGTACCATTGGTGGCTTGCAGTCAAGCTTATCACATACATACAATAGTTTATTTATTTTTACGCTTAGACCGGTTTCTTCTAATAACTCTCGAACAAGAGCTTCTTCAATGGTTTCTCCTGCCTCTACACGCCCGCCGGGTAAAGACCATTCTCTGTCAGCAGAGATTTTTTGTTTAACCAATAATATTTTTTCATCTTCAAGCAATATGCCTGTTACACGGATTTGAAAGTTGTATTTATCCATTTGACACC
>CAZJLW010000019.1:21058-28650 GCA_964546895.1 uncultured Eubacteriales bacterium
AATCACGCCTGTTCTGCATTATTTATTATCCGATGACGCTACAATCTCCCGAGTAGAAGGATTGATATTAGGCGTTTTTGTGCCGATAATATCGGCCTTGCGTACGGGGATACGTATCCCTCTGTTCGTGCCGAACTCAATAACGAAGCAGTCCTCGCCAACGTCGACAACCTTGCCATAAAAACCGCTGGACGTCAGTACATTATCGCCGGATCTGATTTCGGCTTGCATTTCCTTAACAGCTTTTTCGCGCTTCCGTTGCGGACGAATCATAAAGAAATAAAGCGCGCCAAAAACAACTACGTACATAGCAACCATAACAAGCGTACTGGAACCGCCCGCGCCAAACGGGACTTGTCCAGCCGGTGGTACTACAGCATCGGCAACCTGAGCTGCGTTACCTGCTGTTTGAGCCGCTTGCTGAGCGACAGCCTCGCCACCTCTTATTATCGGATTGGCTTCAAGCAAACCGATTAACCAGCCAAAATTCATAAAAATCTCTCTCCATTCTCTTTAAAAATCACAAGCGTCTTACAACACCTTGGACATATTATATAGAAGCCTTACAAGCCCGTCAACCAGCCGTGCATTTTATTTTTTTTGTAAGTGGCGAATGAGCCATTATCGAGCGCGTCCCGAACCTCTTGCATTAGGTTGTTGAAGTAATACAAATTATGAATAACAGCCAGCCGCATAGCAAGCATTTCCTGCGCCTTGAACAAATGCCGCAAATAAGCACGCGAAAATGTTTTGCAAACCGAGCAGCCACACTGCGAATCAATAGGCGTGTCGTCAGTCTCGTATTTCGCATTCAGCATATTCAGCTTCCCGGTATTAGTATAAAGATTGCCGTGCCGACCGTTTCGTGCGGGCAGCACACAATCGAAAAAGTCAACGCCGCGCTCGACGCATTCTAGAATATTCTCAGGCGTACCGACACCCATCAGATACGTAGGCTTATCCGTCGGCAAATAAGGGACAACCTCAGATATGATGTGGTACATCTGCCCATGCGTCTCACCGACAGCCAGCCCGCCGATTGCATACCCGTCCATGTCCAAATCCGATATTCTCTTTGCATGTTCGATACGTATATCCTCGTAAACGCCGCCTTGATTAATACCGAACAGCATCTGATTATTATTAACGGTATAAGGTTGCGCATTCAGCGCTGACATCTTAGCAATACACCTTTCCAGCCACCTCGTAGTTCGCTCGACAGACGTCTGCATATACGGACGTTCACACGGGTACGGCGCGCACTCATCGAATGCCATCGCAATCGTCGAGCCGAGATTCGACTGAATCTCCATGCTTTCCTCAGGCCCCATAAAAATCTTACGCCCGTCTATATGCGAACTAAAATAAACGCCTTCCCCTTTAATCTTCCTCAGCTTAGCCAGCGAAAAAACCTGAAATCCGCCCGAATCCGTCAGAATCGGTCCATTCCAAGCCATAAACTTATGCAGCCCGCCCAACTGTCGTATTATTTTATCCCCGGGGCGCACATGCAGATGATATGTGTTAGACAACTCAACCTGACATTTTATATCAACCAAATCCAGCGCCGACAAGCCGCCTTTTATCGCAGCCGCAGTCCCGACATTCATAAAAACCGGGGTCTGAATAACACCGTGAACGGTATGAAACTCGCCGCGCTTTGCCATGCCTTCTTTTTTCAATAATTTATACATTCACATTCTCCGTTAGCAAATCTTTCTTAGTTTAGCGATAAAAAATCCGTCCATGTCCCGCGACGGCAGCAGTTGAACATAACCCGGCTGCTCGTCACCCGGCTGTTCGTCACCATTTAACCCAATCCGGAACGGTTCAAGCTCAAACGGGAAGTTCTCCGTGAACCATTTGACATTTTCCTCGTTCTCACGCGGCGATATTGTACATGTACTGTAAACCAAAATCCCGCCGGGCTTCAAATATCGCGCAGACGTCTGCAAAATCTCGCGCTGCAGTTTAACAAGCGCGTCGATATCTTCAGGTGTCTTTGTATATTTTATTTCTGGCTTCTTACGAACAATACCAAACCCCGAGCAAGGCGCGTCGACAAGTATCCTATCCGCGATAACACTGCCGCCGCCGGGATCAAAAACAGCCGCATCCATCTTCTGCGCCGTAATTATCGCAATACCAAGACGTTCCGCTCCCGCTTTTATCAACTCGATTTTATGCTCATAAATATCCCGCGAATAAATTCTCCCGACATTACCCATCAAACCAGCCATATAAAACGACTTACCGCCGGGTGCGGCGCACACATCGATAACCGTTTCGCCAGGGTGCGGATCAAGCACATCAACTGCGAGCATCGAACCCAAATCCATAACGTGAAAAAGCCCGTCCTTAAAAGCCGGGCTATCGCTGACGCCTGATATTCCGTTAACAAAAAGCGCACGCTCATTCGCGGCGCATGTTTCAACCTCGGTTACTCCTTGCGATTCCCGCAACAAAGCCTCCCGCACATCATCACGGGTAGCCTTAATCGTATTACAGCAAAGCGTAAGCCGCGGCGCAGTATTGTTGACGGCGAACATCGCCTCAACCTCTGCGAGGCTCATAACCGACAGAAAATGCCGCACAAGCCAAGTGCTGTATGAATACTTGATTGATAGATACTGCTCGGGAGACTTTTTTTCGGAAGGGAAGGGGATTTCATTCATGCGGCGGGCAATATTTCGCAGCACACCGTTGACGAAGCCGGATAACCTTTGCAGTCCGCGGCGTTTTACGAGCGAAACCGCCTCGTTACAAACAGCAGACACAGGCACCCGGTCAAGGAATTTCATTTGAAAAACAGAAATACGCAGTGTGTTTAAGATAAGCGGTTTCATTTTTTCAGTAGAAGTGTCGGAAATGTTGTTAATGATGTAATCAAGCAAAATAACATTTCTCAAAGTACCGTTAACAAGCTCCGTAACAAAAGCCTTCTGGCGCGGCAATAGACCGTCGCAGCCGTTAAGCGTTTTTCGCAGCGCAATGTTGCCGTAGAAGCCGTTCTCAAAAATATCTATCAATACGTTTACAGCCAGTTCCCGTTCGTTATAGCTTTTCATCAAATCCATCACTTCCATAATATCGTGTAACTTCAAATTTCTCGTCTGCCTTCGAGCGCGCGGGACAGTGTGACCTGATCCACATGTTCCAAATCACCGCCGACAGGTACACCGTGGGCTATGCGTGTCGTTTTTACTGACAGCGGCTTTATTAGCTTGCTGATGTACATGGCGGTTGCTTCGCCCTCGACATTCGGGTTAGTCGCAAGAATAACCTCGTCGCAGCTGTCGCTTTCCAATCGCGCAAGCAGCTCGCGTATTTTTAAATCATTAGGGCCTATGCCGTTCATCGGGCTTATCGCGCCGTGTAAAATATGATACAGCCCTTTGTACTCGTTTGTTTTTTCGTAAGCCGCCATGTCACGCGGATCCTCGACAACCATAATCGTACGCGTGTCACGCTTACCGCTTGAACATATGGCGCACGGGTCGTCATCCGTCAGGTTGCAGCAGACGGAGCAGTATTTTACACTGCGCTTGGCGTCAAGTATGGCGGTCGCAAGCCCCTCGGCACGTTCGGCGTCGGCGTTGATTATAAAAAAAGCCAACCGCTGCGCCGACTTGCTGCCGATGCCGGGAAGCCTCGACAGCTCATCGATTAATCGCGTTATCGGATTTCCGTAATAGCTCATCGTTCACCTCTAAAACAAGCCCGGAAGCGAACCCAAGCCGCCAGTTACCTTACCCATCTCTACCGTCACCATTTCGGTCGCCTGTCTAATCGCCTCATTAACAGAAGTCAAAATCAAATCCTGCAACATTTCAACATCATCCGGGTCTACAACATCCTTGGAAATAACGATCTCCTTGATTTCCTTCTTGCCGGAAATAACGATTTTAACCGCACCGCCGCCGGATGTTACCTCAAGCGTTTTTTCTTCCAGCTCGCCCTGTACCGTTTCCATTTGCTTCTGCATTTTTTGAGCCTGCTTAACCAGATTGTTCATGTTCATGCCGCCTAAACCGCCCGGCATACCGCTGAAACCCTTTGCCATGTAAATTCCTCCGTTTATTCGTGTGATATGTCAAATTCTATTGATTCCTTAGCAGCCTTTACGGTCTTTTCCCAATCGTCAAGCGTTGTGCCGTACAGCCGCGTGTGTAGCTTGTCATAATCAGATTTATGCGTAAACACTACATTAAAGTCAATATTAAAAAACTTTTTTAATGTTTCATTTATTAATGTAAGGTTCGGTTCTCTCTTGAAATATGCCGCGGCCATTTCGTCGCCGCAAACTATATATAACAAATCATCCTGCGCGCTGTCCGGCTTCGCGTTTTCCAGAAACGCTTTCGCCATACCCGTAAACTGTTCCGTGAAAGTCTTCCAGCGGTTAATTACATGTTGCAAGTCGTCTTTGATGAACTTCTCAAGCTTTACAGCAGGTGGCTGTTCTTCAGCGGATTGTTTCGCGTGGGGCAATTCTTTGGGAGCTTCGACGATTATCGGATTACTAATACGTTTATCAACGTCGTCCTCCAATTTTTTTATACGCGAAAGCAGCCCTGTGTTGTCATCATTTATTGTGGGGTTGCACAGCTTAATTGCCGCAACCTCTAATATAATCCGCTCGTTTGATGCGTATCTGATTTGCGATTGCAGCGCGGAGAACTCCGTAATGTATTCGATAAGCGTCTGCCTGTCAATTTTTTCGCCCTGCGCACGAAGCTTAGCCGACATGTCGCTGGAATAATCAAGTATATGCACAGAATTAGTCCCTGAAACCAGTAGGTTTCTGAAATGCGTTATAAGCTCCGATAAAAACTGGCCGATGTCGCGCCCGTTCTGCACTATATCATTAATAATGCCTATCAGCGCGGCGCTGTCGTGATTGTAAAGACAATCCGTGAATTCGAAAAACACTGAATTGTCAACGGAACCGACTATATCCAGCACCATTTGCAGTGTAACGGACTCGCCGACGTAAAATGACGCGCACTGGTCAAGCAGACTTATCGCATCGCGCATCGCACCGTCAGAAATAAAAGCAATATAACTCAGCGCTTCGTCAGATATTTCAATGCCTTCAGATACAGAGAACTCCCTTAACCGCGCGGTCATGTCAGCCGATGTTATCCGTTTAAAATCAAACCGCTGGCAGCGGGAAAGTATCGTAGCCGGTATCTTTTGCGGGTCAGTCGTCGCCAAAATAAACACCACATGATCGGGTGGTTCTTCAAGCGTTTTTAACAGCGCGTTGAACGCTCCGGTTGAGAGCATGTGAACCTCGTCGATGATGTATACCTTATATTTGCAATCGGTGGGGGGATATTTAACTTCCTCACGCAAATCTCTGATGCTATCGACGCCGTTATTACTTGCCGCATCTATTTCTACTACGCTCATGCTGCGCCCGGTTGAGATGTCCTTACAAACTTCGCATTCGCCGCAAGGCTCGCCGTCAACGGCCGATTCGCAGTTAATGGCGCGGGAAAAAATTTGCGCCGTAGATGTTTTACCTGTGCCGCGTGTTCCGCAGAACAAATATGCGTGCGAAATGCGCCCGTTCTGTATTTGGTTTACCAGCGTTCTTTTTATATGCGTCTGCCCTATGACATCGGCAAACGTTTGCGGACGCAACTTTCTGTACAAAGCCGTATATGACACCTTATCAGCTCCGAATCCATTTATATAACAAACTCCGCTTCATATTAATAAGCGGAGTCAGGATGTTCATTTAAAGCCCGTGCGCCTACAGTCGACATTTCTCCCCAAACGTTACTTCGGTAGTTAGCTCGGGCCCAGCGTCCTCACGGCACATGAGCGGTTTTGTTTAGTGCTGCTTCCTTCCGGACCTGACACGGTTCGCAAATGCTCATTGCGTAAGACTAAGCCGTCAACACCACTTGCCAAAGGCAGACTTCAAAAAGAAGGAGCCTAATGATAAGCATCACCCTCGCTGTAGCGGATTGCGAGTACAGGGTGCCGCTACCTCCCCGGCTAGCACGGACATTGAAAGTATATCGTGAAAATTTATTAGTGTCAATGCAAATCTTTATTGCGCCGCCGCCTTTATTAATATATAATGTGCTTGTAAAAATTTTGGATATTTTCAGGGGGCGACCGATATTAAAGAAAAAAGAAATAAAGCACAGTCAAGAATAAATATGTTTGTCGATAATGCTAGCTTCGTTGAACTGGCAGCGCATTTTAAAGACGCCGGTGTTGTTACCGGTTATGCGACAGTTGACGGCAGGCTTGTTTATGTCTACAGCCAATACGGTACAGTTACACACGCACATGCTAAGAAGTTGGCATGGGTTTATGACGCGGCTCTGAAAATGGGAGCGCCTGTTGTGGGCATTTTGGATTCGGACGGGCTTGAAGTCTCTGATGGTCAGGAGATTTTCGAGACGTACGGCATGATTTTTTCGAAACAGGCCGAGGCTAGCGGCATCGTGCCGCAAATCGCTGTCGTGGCAGGTCAGTGCATGGGCACGGCTGCGTTTATGGCGAAGCTGTCTGATTTTGTATTGATGGCGGAGGATTCGGGTTCGTTATTTTTGAACAGCCCTAACGCTTTTGACAGCGGTGCGCCGAAGGACGACGTGAAGTCTGCTGCCTACCATAGCGAGGTTACGGGCAACGTACATTTCGCCGCAAAGACCGAGGCGGAAGTTTTTGATTATCTTAAACAGCTTATCGGATTTTTGCCGTCCAACAATCTGGACGAGGTTCCGACCGGCTTATGCGGAGACGACATAAACCGTGAGGACGCCGCGCTTAACACGCTGATTAAGGACGGTTTTAACATAAACGCCGTAATCGACGCCATTTGCGACGACGGAAAAAGCCTGAACGTACGTCAGCGCTACGCGACGAACGTGATCACATGCTTCGGGCGGCTTAACGGCTGCACCGCCGCGATAATCGCGAATAACGGCACGCTCGACAACAGAGCCGTTAATAAAATTACGGATTTCATTAATTTTTGTGATGTGTATAACATTCCGGTCATCACGTTAACAGACGCCGCCGGACTAAAAATCTCCGAGAACGAAGAAAAATATTTGCTGCGCAACGCCGCGAAATTAATCTACACGTTTGCGAACATAACTGTGCCTAAGATAAACGTCGTTGTCAAAGACGCCGTCGGCCTTCCTTATCTATTGATGAACAGCAGATTTTTGGGAGCCGATGTTGTTTTGGCGTGGGAAGGTTCCAACATCGCCGTTATGGATAAAGAAGCCGCTCGTAAGGTTATGGGTATGGATTTGGACACCGCACCGCTTAACGCCGCGTCCAAAGGTTACGTGGACGACATCATCGCGCCGTCGCTTACGCGCAAGCGTATCGTTTACGCGCTCGAAATGCTCTACACCAAACGTGTTCAGAAACGGCCGAAAAAGCACGGTACGGCTTTACTATAAAATTCTGTAGGAGACTGGTTCATAATGGATAATATTGCTATAGGTTTATCTACAACCGTAATCGGACTGCTGATCGTCGGCTCGGTTTTAGGTGCTTTGTGTTTAATTGTGTATTTGATGCAGTTTTTAGTTGCACCCGGTGTTAAGACCGGG
>CAZJLW010000019.1:28750-32514 GCA_964546895.1 uncultured Eubacteriales bacterium
GCGGGTGCGTTCAAGCTTACGTCGCCGTTGCCGGGTAAAATTCTCGACATTAAGGTTTCCGTCGGCGACTCGGTTTCAAAAAATCAGGTTGGCGTCATTATCGAAGCTATGAAAATGGAAAACGAAATAGTTATTCCGCAAGCCGGTAAGGTTACGTCCGTAACCGTTACAAAGGGCGCTACAATCAATGCGGGAGACGTACTTTTGACCGTTGAGTGATATGAAAATACCCAATCGGAGGTTTTGAAATGAGTTTTACAGAAATGTTTGTAGATGCTTTTTCCGGGTTTATTAAGAATTCCGGATTCAGCCAGTTTTTTGTTGGGGATAATTATAAATATTTAATAATGATGATAGTAGCGCTTGTTTTTATGTATTTGGCTATCGCCAAGCAATATGAGCCGCTACTGCTGCTACCGATTTCGTTCGGTATGCTTATTGTTAATCTGCCGGGTGTTACGATTATGAACGCGCCGACTGTTGATGCGGCCGGTAATCATGTCATCGGTGGACTTTTGCACTATTTGTATCTGGGCGACGAACTTGGTATTTTTCCGCCGCTTATTTTCCTAGGGGTAGGGGCGCTGACCGACTTCGGCCCGCTTATTGCTAATCCTAAAAGCTTACTGCTCGGCGCGGCTGCACAGTTTGGCGTGTTTGCAGCGTTCTTGGGTGCGCTTGTGCTTGGGTTTAATGTTAATGAAGCCGCTTCGATCGGTATCATCGGCGGCGCGGATGGCCCTACGGCTATTTTCCTTTCCACTAAGCTTGCGCCGCATTTGCTGTCTACGATAGCTGTTGCCGCGTATTCTTACATGGCGCTTGTGCCGATTATTCAGCCGCCTATTATGCGACTGCTTACAACTAAAAAAGAACGCGGAATAGTTATGGAGCAGCTCAGGATCGTTTCGACGCGTGAGAGGATTCTGTTTCCGATAGTCGTGGCTATAGTTGTTACGCTTATTCTGCCGGACTGCGCGCCTCTTATCGGTATGCTCATGCTCGGCAACCTCTTCCGCGAGTCCAAAGTAACGGAGAACTTAGCAAAAACCGCGTCTGACGCGTTAATGTATATCGTTACAATTTTTATCGGTGTTACTGTCGGTGCAACGACTAAGGCCGACGTGTTTTTGACGGCTTCTACGTTGAAAATATTGGCGATGGGTCTTGCGGCGTTCGCATTTTCGACTGTCGGTGGCGTTTTGCTTGGTAAGCTGATGTGCAGACTGTCAGGCTGGAAGATTAATCCGTTAATCGGAGCGGCAGGTGTTTCCGCTGTGCCGATGGCCGCGCGCGTTGCGCAAAAGGTCGGTCGCGAGGAAAACCCGAACAATTACTTGCTTATGCACGCAATGGGCCCGAACGTTGCCGGAGTTATCGGTTCGGCGGTCGCCGCCGGCGTATTCCTAACGCTGTTCGGTAAGTAGGGTTTAAAATATTAGGGGGTAGCAAATGGATAAAAAACAAATCAAAATAACGGATACGACATTTCGCGACGGACAACAGTCACTTATCGCGACGCGTATGCCCACGGACGAGATGCTTCCCATTTTGGAAAAAATAGATACGGTCGGTTTTCATTCCTTAGAAGTTTGGGGCGGAGCGACGTTTGATTCGTGTCTGCGGTTTTTGAAAGAGGATCCGTGGGAAAGGTTAAGAAAAATTAGAGCCGTCTGCAAAAACACTAAGCTGCAAATGCTTTTCAGAGGACAGAACGCGCTTGGGTATAGAATATACCCGAACGATTTCATCGAGGCGTTTTTGGCGAAGGCGATTGAGAATGGTATTGATATAGTAAGAATTTTTGACGCGCTGAACGATTTGAGGAATCTTCACAGCTCGATAAAGGCAGTCAAAAAGGCGAAGGGTCACGCGCAGTTAGCCATTTCCTATACGACAAGCAAGGTACATACGACGGAGTATTTCGTGGGGCTTGCGAAGGAACTTGAGAGCATGGGTGCGGATTCGATTTGTATTAAGGATATGGCCGGGCTGTTGCTGCCCGAAAATGCATATGAGCTTGTAAAAGCTATAAAGTCTGTGTGTAAGGTGCCGTTGCAGCTTCACAGTCATTATACGACGGGACTTGCGGCTATGAGTTATATGCGCGCTGTTGATGCGGGCGTTGATGTTTTGGACTGTTCGTTTTCGGCTTTCGCGCTTGGTACGTCGCAACCGGCTACAGAGGTAATGGTTGCCGCGCTTAAGGATTCGCCGGGAGATACGCAGCTTGACGGTACGGTTCTTGCTGAGATAGCCGAGCAGTTTGCGCCGCTTCGCGAGAAGTATGTGAAGTCGGGACTGCTTAGCGAAAAAATGCTGGGCGTGGATATTAACGCGTTGCTTTATCAAGTGCCGGGCGGTATGCTCTCGAATCTGTACAATCAGCTTAAGGAAGCCAATGCGCTTAATAAATATGACGATGTGCTGAGAGAAATACCGCGCGTAAGAGAGGATTTCGGTTTTCCGCCGCTTGTTACGCCGTCCAGTCAGATAGTCGGTACGCAAGCTGTCTTTAATATTCTTATGGGCGAGCGTTATAAGATTGTACCGAAGGAAAGCAAGGAGCTTGCGCAAGGTATGTACGGGAAGACGCCCGTGCCTATATCGAGCGATATATTAAAGAAGGTAATCGGTAATGAGAAGCCGATTACGAAAAAGCCGTCTGAGTTGGTCGATCCGATCATGAAGAAGGCTGAAAAAGAGCTTGGTACGCTTAAGGAGCAGGACGAAGATGTATTGTCTTACGTATTGTTCCCGCAAATAGCGATGGATTATTTCAAATACAGACAGGCTCAGAAATATAAAGTGGACCCGGCACTTGCCGATGTCGAGAATAAGGTTTATCCGGTGTAATTCTAAGAGAAAATAATAAGGGGCTGTAGCAAATTTTGCCGCAGCCCCTAAAGTTTATTTTTTATTGTGCAGTTATTATTGATTCGTCATACGACGCAGCTATTTCTTTTTCGGGTGGCACGATAAGAAAATCTTTCTCGTTCCAGTTTCCGTTTAGAAAATCTTTCATCAAACCGCTGTCGCCTTCGAGAACGTCAAAGCTCCATTTTAGGTAATCGGCGCTTTGTTTTGTGTAGCGGATGTAGTCGTCGTTTTTGAGTTCGTTCCAGTTGACGAATGTGCAGCTGTCGTATTCCTTTAGCCAGCCTTGTTCAGCTTCGAGAAGGAACTCTGCATTTTCCTCGCCGTATTTCTCGGCATAAGTTTTTTTCAGGTAATCGACGCGTTCACTTGACGGCATTAGCGTCTGATCAATCCAACCGCCCGAGTACCAATATATTCCGCCGCGCTTGCTATCAAAGTATTCCTTATAGCGTTCCTTCGAGCCGATAAAAAGCGTCACACAGTCATGCGCCCGTGGGATTACAAGTTTATACTTTTTGCTTTTCAGCCCGAGGATTGCGTTCGAACAGAGACCGTAGCCGATTAGGATTGCGTCGAAGTCGTCGTTACCCACGCGGTTGCGCGGCTCGTAGCTATATATATCGTCGCCGGAATCGAGCCGGTCTATCTCACTCTGTAGCAGTGCTTTTAGCTTCTCGGGTGTGTTGTGAAAGCCCTGCCGTAAATATGTAACATCGATTATATTTTTTGAGTTGTAGCTTAGTAAGCTTATTTCCCTGTATAGCACTTTGCACGCTATCAGTTTTAAACGCATATTCATGTAATGGCCCTCCTTTTCGGCGTGTGCCGAAGTTGATTAGCTGATTATAGCACTGGTGGGTGGGGAAGGCTATTAATTTTTGTGA
>CAZJLW010000019.1:32614-34225 GCA_964546895.1 uncultured Eubacteriales bacterium
TGGGACAATGTATAAAAGAAGGAGAGGTATTTATGAGAGAAGACATATTAACGCTTTTGGAAAAAGACAGCAGACTTAACGCCGCCGATATAGCTGAGCGGTTGGGCATTGAGGAGGCTGCGGTGGCGCGTGAGCTCCGCGAGATGATCGAGGAGCATGTCATTTGCGGCTTTAACACGCTGATTAATTGGGACAAAACGGATAAGGAATTTGTCACGGCGCTGATAGAGGTAAAGGTTACGCCGCAAAGGGGATTGGGCTTCGACAAAATTGCGGAGCGTATCTATAATTTCGACGAAGTAACAGCAGTGTATCTGATGTCGGGCGGGTTTGACCTGACTGTAATAGTCGAGGGCAAAACTATAAAGGAAGTGGCTTATTTCGTATCGGATAAGCTGTCGCCGCTCGAATCGGTTCAAAGCACTGCTACGCACTTCGTCCTGAAAAAGTATAAGGATCACGGCATAATCTTGGAAAAAAATAAAATGAAGGACGAAAGGTTGATTGTATCGCCATGACAACCAAAAGCTTTGTTACTGATAAAATAAAGAACATCCCGTTTTCGGGTATAAGGAAATTTTTTGATGTTGCGAATGAGATTGAGGGCGTTATATCGCTCGGGGTAGGTGAGCCGGATTACTTCACGCCGTGGAACGTACGCGAAGCCGCGATTTACAGACTGGAACGCGGTCGCACGATTTATACGTCGAACGCTGGGTTGATTGAGCTGCGCGAGGAAATTCATCACTACATGCTTAATAAATACGGGCTTAAATATAGTGCAAAAGACGAAATACTCGTGACAGTAGGCGCGAGCGAAGCGATCGATATCGCGATGCGCGCAATTTTGGAGGACGGGGACGAGGTACTGGTCGTCGAGCCGTGCTTCGTATCGTATAAACCGTGCATAACGATGGCCGGTGGCGTACCCGTACCGGTTACGACGCGCGTTGAGAACCAGTTCCGGCTTACGCCCGAAGATATTTTGCAAAAAATAACGCCGCGGACGAAGGCGCTACTCATGAGCTTTCCTAACAATCCGACCGGCGCTATTATGGAACAACACGATTTAGAAAAGCTTGTGGCCGTTCTTAAGGATAAGGATATTCTTGTTATCAGTGACGAAATATATTCCGAGCTGACGTACGGCGGTAAAAAGCATGTTAGCATCGCATCGTTTCCGGAAATGTACGGCAAGACGCTTGTAATAAACGGATTCTCGAAGTCGTTCGCGATGACGGGCTGGCGGCTCGGCTACGCTTGCGGCCCCGCCGACTTAATAAACGCAATGCTGAAAATACATCAATACATAATAATGTGCGCGCCGACGACCAGTCAGTACGCAGGTATTGAGGCACTCAAAAACTGCGACGAACAGGTCGACAAAATGCGTAAGGATTACGACTCCCGACGCCGCATTGTTGTTAACGGCTTTAACAAGCTGGGCATGGAATGCTTCGAGCCGCTCGGCGCATTTTATGTATTCCCGTCTATTAAGTCCACAGGGCTTTCGACGGAGGAGTTCTGTACGCGGTTGTTGTTCGAAGAAAAAGTCGCCGTCGTACCGGGAAATGCATTCGGCGAATGCGGCGAAGGTTTTGTACGCTGCTC
>CAZJLW010000020.1:0-14001 GCA_964546895.1 uncultured Eubacteriales bacterium
CCCGATATAACAACTTCCTCCGTCAAAACATACGGAAACGCCTGCTTAAAATCCGCGCTGGTGTTGTCTGGGTTGAAATCCGCGAACAGCCTAGGCCCCGTATATCCGGCGGGCGCATTGCTGTCATCTATCGTCAGGTTCTCAATCGTAATCTTCCTCGGCATGTAGCAGACATACCCAAAATCATGCTGGCCGCTGTTATGTCCGCTGAAAAGTGTGGCGTTCTTGAATACTCCGGCGTACGGTACGTACGTGCAGTCGCGGATAACGAACTCGCCCTCCCACGTGCTGCCGTAGTCCTCGCGGAGATTGACCATGTTCGTGCCGTTTATGATCGAGTTCTCGATCGTGAACACGCCGCAGCCGATGGCGTTGATGCCCATGTATCCGAGCTTCGAGTTTCTGATAGTCGCGTTGGCGACGCCCATGTGCGCATCGAAGCGTGAGAGTGTGCAGCCGTCGTAGGTTAGGTTCTTGCAGTAGTTCGAGCCGAAAATCCCCCAGCGCGTAGAGTCCATAATATCGGTCGTCTGCGTGATATTTATGAACGAAACATTTGCCGACCGGTTCGCGTGCAAATCGTACGAACCCATTCTGACCGGCTTTCCTGCCGCGCCAATCGTTTCGTAGGTTTTGTGTCCGGTTAGCAAGCTGTTTTTAATCTGGACATTAGCGCAGTTGTTGACATAAATAAACCCGCTGTACGGCGCGCCTGTTTCCAGCTCGCCCGTTATTTTGTGCGTGATATTCTCGACGACGACGTTAGAACGTACTATATTAATAGCCCTGCCGTAATAGTTGTACCGCGAATCTTGCCGATTCGCTATCGTAGTGAACACGCCGCCCGTAATCGTAAGCGTCGTCGTGTCGATCGGGTACGCCTCGATCGTCGAAATCTTTTCGAAATCCCAGATAATAGGCGTGTTAGCATCGACGTTACCGTTCTTATCTATCAGAAACACATCAGTCTGCGCCGCGCCGTTATTTTGGTTCAGTCCGAAGCGGATATACCGCTTCACGCTCTCGTCCGTCACGACTACGAAGCAGTCCGTCGCAAGCTTGACATCCAGCTTCGCCTGATTTTTCTTGAGCGACTTTACAGCCGACAGATTGACCTGCGGCAGCTTCGAGCTTACGTAAAAAATATGCTGCCGGGAGTTAACGCAGTTCACGTCGTCGATAATAAACTCCGCGCCCGTCCAGTCTGTGTCCGTCTGAATCGTAATAATTTTCGCCGCGCCGCTTAAATAATATGTAGCGCCCTTGTCCGCCCTGACCTTCAAGTTATTTTTGTTCGCGAAGTTATGAGCCTTTTGCAGCGCGTCGAAGTCATCGGTTTTGCCGTCGCCCACCGCGCCGAACTCGCTGTAGCTCACGTAGTCCTTCGCCGCACCTGTTTCCGCGGCGCCGGACGCCATCGGTACACCCCCAATACCAGTAAACAGCATTGCAGTCATTGCGATTTTTAACATTTTACGCATAATGCCCCTCCTTATATTTTTTTCATTCTATACAAAGCCAGCAAAATAACAAGCACATACCCGACAACGGCAACCACGGAAGACTCGACCCCAAACCCTCCGCCTGTTATCAAAATATTTTCAGACGAAAGCAAAAACGAATACACAGATCTCGCGTCATGCCGCGTAGAGATATCCAAAATCCTACCGATCATGCAAAAATTCCATACCGCATGGACGACGACAGCCGACCACACCGATTTACTCTCAATCGTTATTAACGAGAACATAGCCCCGACAGCAGTACCCGCGCAAAGCAACAGCAGCAAGCTCTCTACACTGAACTCATCCATGCTCATCATATGCAGCAGCCCAAAAACAACAGACGGAAGCAGCACCGCGACAGCCTTGCTCCATTTAGCTTCCAGAAACTTCATTACATACCCACGGAAAAAAATTTCCTCGACGATACCCGCTTTAACGCCCAGACACAGCGCGACTATTACATTATTAAATATTTTTTGACTGCTCGAATCATTAACAATAAACGTACCGCCGCTTGCGATTAGCGCAAGCGATACAATCACGGGCAACACAAACGCGACTGCGACGTAGATAGGTTTCAGTCTGAACCTGCCTACCCTGCAATCCGACAGCTCCGCGTGGATTACCTTTTTCAGATAAAACGAAAGCGCTGCGCAGGTTACGACTATACTGCCGACCGTGCGGCACGACGAGTAAACCCACGACGGCAACCGCTGCTTTATTATTGATGAAAAAATTACGTCAAAAATTAAAGAAGTCACCAGTTCCGACAAAACGAAAATCACAAACCCGATAACAATCTGCAAAACAACCTTCTTCTTGGAGCTACGAAGGCAGTATTCCTCTATTTTGTTTACACTCACCCGCATTAACCCCGCATTTCTACAAACACAGGCGAAACATACGCCATGTGAGAATTAGCTTGCCGTACTTCCATATGATAAAAATCACGCGCCCCGGAAGCCCCCGAACCATCGGCGTCCGCGTCCGCGAAATCCTTCACCGCTCCGCTGATGGTATACTTCCCGACCGGAACAGCCGTGTGTATTTTAAAGCTCTCGGAATTATGCGGCTTCATCTGCCCGGACATTCCGGCTTCTGCCAGTTCACGCAGCGTCCTACTCACCGCGACGCCATTCACTACGAAGCTAAGAACCGTATCGCCGTTCCCGTCGATTTCAAACACGACAGCCGACGTTTGCGGGTGCAGCGTCGAGATGTTGCGCAGCGTCTCGCATACGACCTTCGCCGAGCGCTCCGAGCGCTCCGTTACGGCAGTTTGCAGCTTGTTTACGTCCATGTCCGCCGAAAGCTCCGGCGTAGGCGCCAAAATACTTCTGCCGCGGAAGCACGTTTCGATGTCCGAGATAACGCCGCCGGTAACATCAAGCGAGCAATCCCATCTGTAAGGCGTCGTGTCACTTCCCCAGCCGAGTTCCAGCCTGACCTTATATTTCCCCGTTCCGCAGCCGTCGCTCAAACTCTCGCCGCAGATCACGTGTATAGGCTTCAAATTCTTATATACAACCAGCTTATCAATATAATCCGACGCCGTTACGGAAAACTCAATATCCCTTTCGCGCCCGGCCAGAATCTTCGAGCCGAATACCTCGCCGTTTACGGTGAAGTCGCAAAGGATTTTGTCGCCCGTTACCGCGTACGTATGCCCATCTTTAATCGCGCGCCAAATCGCCTCGCGCGTTTTCTCACCGGCGCGCACAGCCATTTTGCAGTCGCCGTACGAACCCGGGAACCCTGCGTGATGATCGGTCGAGCCGACGAAGCTGAACCGCTTGCCCATTTTCAGCCCGGCGTAGGCGGTGCAGCGCGGGTCGCGCGGCCCCATGTTGTGGTAATAGTTAAACGGAGATGCTTCGCTTACGGCGCAGCCGTGCTTTGAGCAGACCTCGACAACGGGGCTCAGCGTCTCGTCGAAGGCTTCCCAGTTGATGCCGCGGTAGCCGGGCGTGTAGCCGATGTGGTGCGGAATAATAACGGCGCGGCTGCACTGCTTGCCGATTACGTCAAAAGGCGAGTCGCCGTAAATCAGCTCAAACTCCGAATCGGGCGACACGATGTGATAATCCCCGTACAGGCTCGAATGCATCTCGTAGCTATGGAACGTGACGAACTCGCCGTCCTTGTTGCGCGCCTCGACCTCGTCGCGCACCGCGTTCCAGTTCTTATTTATTTTGGCGAAGCCTTCCTCGTGAAAATTCACAACGAATTCCGTGTCGGGGTTTTTTTCGGGCATGTCGTGCCACATCGCGTGCGGCGTAATCGAGCAAAAATCAAGCTGGCGCTGAGCGGCATCCAGCGCGTTCGTAAGCCCACCGAAACCGTACGTTATCGCGCAGTGGTTATGTAAGTCTCCCCAGTAAATCATGTAAGCTCATCTCCTTTTGCATTATACTCTGAATATGCCACGAAGATATAAAAATTGCAAGGATATTTCAGAAAAGCGACTTCCCTAAAATAAAAACCATTAGACACGGATTGAACGGAAGTGTGCATACTGTGTAAAGTGTGTGTAAACTGTGCATAACTCTGTGGATAAAATAAAAAACTCCTTGAAATCAAGGAGTTTTGACATAATTATTCATAAAACCTTAACATGTTTTCCACATTTCCAAGGTTTTTACTGTGGATACTGTGGATAAGCGCGTTTACAGGAGCATTTCCCCCAGCAAATACACGTCCCCGGCGCCTATAGTTATCAACACATCACCCGGGAGGCAGTTTTTGAGCGCCAGCTGCCGTACGGCCTCGGGCGTTTTGCCGTAAACGGTTAGTTTGCCGCGTTCGTTCAGCTTTTCGGCTAGATCAAGCGAGTGTACAAGCCCCGTATTATTCTCGCGCGCCGAGTATATGTCCACGACGATAACCCTATCCGCATCGTCGAACGCCTCCGAAAACTCCGTCAGCAGTTCATAGGTACGCGAATACGTGTGCGGCTGAAAAATACACCATACATTATTATAGCTGCTTTTGCGGCAGGTCGCGAGCGCCGCCTTTATGGCAGTCGGGTGGTGGGCGTAGTCGTCCATAACCGTCACGCCGCCGAACTTCCCCTTATACTCCAGCCGCCGCCTAGTCCCGCCGAATACCTCTATCCCCTTAAAAATATCCTCAACCGGCAAGCCCGTCTCGTAACAGGCCGCCATCGCCGCGAGCGCGTTTTCGGCGTTGTGCAGTCCCGGAACGCTCAGCTTTACGCGCCCGAGCCGCTCGCCCCCGCGCGTAACATAAAAGCTCGGCTTACCCATTTCGTCGTACTCCATGCCTTCGTAGCTCCAGTCGCCGTTCTCGCCGTACGTCACCACGCGGCACGCCAAACCGTCCGTAATTTTATCGCGGCACGCGATAGACGCGTTGATAATCAGCACGCCGTCCGCCGCGATATTCCCCGCGAATTTATGAAACGACTGCACTATCGTCTCGAAATTTTTGAAGTAATCCAGATGATCCGAGTCAACGTTCAAAATAACGCCGACCCGCGGGAAAAATTTCAGGAAGCTGTCGAAGTATTCGCAAGCCTCGACCGCGAAATATTCCGAGTCCGTCAGGCGGTAGTTGCCGTCGATGCCCGCGTAATACCCGCCTATGGCGACGGACGGGTTTTTCCCGGCTTTTATCAGTATTTCGGAGACCATGCCCGTCGTCGACGTTTTGCCGTGGGAACCCGCTATGCACACCGGATGCTGAAAATGCCTCATGACATAGCCCAGTAGCGTCGCGCGGTCGATGATTTTTATACCCTTGCGCGCAGCCGCCACCATCTCAGGGTTTTCAGCCGTGACTGCCGCCGTATACACGACCAGCCCGATGTCGTCAGTTATGTTCGTTTCGCTGTGATGAAAAAATATGTTTATGCCGTCTTTACTTAGCTTCTCTGTAATATCCGAATGCTTCTTGTCCGAGCCGGACACGGTGTAGCCGTTCTCAAGCAAAATCTCGGCAAGGCTGCTCATGCTGACCCCGCCGATTCCTATAAAATGTACGCGTTTATTCTCCGCGAGGCCGAAGCCCCGTGCCATATCAATTTTTTTCATATTAACACCCTATCCGCTTTAAAGTGAAATAATTTACGTATTTGATTCGCGCCGCTTTAGACGCCTCTTGTCCGGATAAAAAAGCGCGCAAGCCGCTTTTTATCCTATTCATAATATAGCGCCCATCTAGGAAATATGCAAATACTTTATACCGCGCGGATTCTTGCCCTAGGCGTAATTATTTCCATAATAACCCATATTATTCAACCTCCCACAGCTTCTCCTCATACCCATTTACAAAAAATCTTTTCCCCTTCTGAACGACTTCATGCCCTTCCGCTTCCAGCCGCTGGCGCTGAGAGTCCGTACCGCCCGGGTATTTTTCGTTCAACTCGCCTTTCGCCTTTACGGTGCGCCACCACGGAAAAGACGCGTCGCCGCGTTCCTCAGCTGCGTGGGCGCATATATTTATAAAAATTCCGGCAGTCAGCGGACACGTGACATCGGCATCATGCCGTCTGGCGAGATACGCGCGGATTTTTTCGGCCGACACGAGCTTTCCCTCCGGCACTCTCGCCATAAGCTCGTTATACTGCGCCGGTGCGGCTATCAGCATTTTGTTACCGCCGTAACGCGTTACATAATCCGGCTTGTCCGACATATCTTCCACCCTCGGCATTCCGTTGTTGTCGTTCAGTTTTTGGTTGTAGGTTTTTTTAGCCATACATTTGCACTCTCCGTGAATTATTTTTCATAAAGGTCATTTTATGTCATATTTTCGTCCAGCGTCAACATAGTAGACGAAAATACCAAATGTTTATTGCCGCGTGTTTACCGCAATGCTATAATTTTTTTGAATAAATCCAATAAATGGGAATGGAAGTGCTGACATGATAAGCCCAAAGGACAGGCAAATTTTACGAGAACTGGCAAAAGAACAACTCCATTACGCAACCTCGCCCGCCATGACGCAAATCAAAGCAGACTGGCTGGCGCACAACACCTTCAAAGGCAAGCGCCCGATGGTTCACATCGAGCTAGGCACATTCGGGAACGAGCTTATCGAACCGCTGTTAAAATGCGAAGGCGACCAAGCGCGAAATCTCGAGACGACCTTCTACCGAAACATAATCAATCATAAACTGTTTAAGGACGACTTCGTCGTGAAGGATTTTTTCCCCGTCGGCGTGAACACAACGTTCAAACTGTTCGGCATCGACATCCGCGTCGAACGCGCCGCCCAAGGCGTCGGGCATCATTTCGTTCCTGTTATCGAAGACCTGGAACGTGACTTTCACAAGCTCGGCAAAACCGAAATGACTTTCGACATGGACGCAACCCACGCGCGCATCGATTTCCTGAACGAGCTGTTCGGCGATATCCTCCCGGCGAAGCTCACCGGCCATATTCTCCGCGGCGTTGCGACACAACACCTCGTGCATATTATGGGCATGGAGAACATGTTCACAGCAATGTACGATTACCCCGACCTGTTCAAGCAAATGATGAACCGTATTGCCGAAGACCACATCGCCTACTACAAATACCAGGCTGACAACAACCTCCTGCGCTCAACAGTGGCAAGCGAGCATCTCGGACAAGGCAGCTGGTGCTTCACGGACGAGCTGCCAAGCGAGAAGGAACACTTCACGCCGTCTGACGTCTGGGGCTTCATGGACTCCCAAGAAACCGTCGGCATCTCCGCCGAAATGTTCGGCGAATTTATTTTCCCGTGCTACAAAAAACTCGCCGACAGCTACGGCTTGCTGTCGTACGGCTGCTGCGAGCCGGTCGACACAATCTGGGACGACTACATAAGCAAGCTCCCGAACCTGCGCAAAGTATCTATATCGCCGTGGTGCAACGAGGAGTTCATGGGCGAGCGCCTGCTCGGCAGCAAAACAATCTTCCACCGCAAGCCCGTCGCCAACTTCCTAGGCGTCGACAAAATCCTCGACGAGGAAGCATTCACCGCGCATATCGACAGAACCGTTCGCGCCGCGAGTGGTTGCACGCTGGAAATCACCCAGCGCGACGTCTACACCGTACACGGAAACGCCCAAAAGGTTGCGCGTTACGTCGAGATAATCCGTCAGCGCTGCGAAAACTGGAACGGTTGACAATCACCATACCTTCAAAATAATTTTTGAACAGATATTGTAAATTTACAAAATATTATGCTATTATGTTTGTAGATAATGTGGAAATTTACTTCTGAAATTCACCACACACAAAAATTTTTTTAACATAATGACTGGAGGAGAAGCAATGCGCAAAAAAGAGATGATTTCAATGCTTCTGGCGGGCGGGCAAGGCAGCCGGCTGGGCGTTCTCACGACGAAAAAGGCGAAGCCGGCCGTCGCCTTCGGAGGAAAGTACAGGATTATTGACTTCCCGATGAGTAACTGCATCAACTCGGGCATCGACACGGTCGGAGTGCTGACGCAGTATCAGCCACTGTTACTTAACCGCCACATCGGCATCGGTATCCCGTGGGATTTGGACCGCAAAAACGGCGGCGTAACCGTACTGGCCCCTCACGTAAAAGGCGAACAGGGCGAATGGTATTCCGGCACGGCGAACGCTATTTTTCAGAATCTCGACTACATAAACTCCTACAACCCGGAGTACGTACTGATTTTAGGCGGCGACCACGTCTACAAAATGGACTACTCCAAAATGCTTGACTTCCACAAACAAAACAACTGCGACTTGACGATAGCAGTCCACGAGGTATCGCTCGAGGACGCAACAGAACTCGGTATCATGAACACGGAACCAAACGACAAGATTTACGAGTTCGAAGAAAAACCGAAGCACCCGAAGAGCAACCTCGCGTCGATGGGTATTTACATCTTCACGTGGGATGTTTTAAAGGAAGCACTTATCAAAGACAGCAAAATCCACGCCGACAGCGATTTCGGCAAGCACATCATCCCGATGCTGCTGGGCGAAAACAAAACGCTGTTCGCGTATCGCTATAACGATTACTGGAAAGACGTCGGTACTGTCGAAGCTTACTGGCTCGCTAACATGGAGCTTATTAAGTCCCTCCCGGATTTTAATCTTTACGAGGATTTCTGGAAAATATACACCGACGCAGACCACCAGCCGCCGCAGTTCACGGGGCCTAACGCCGAGGTACGCGCAAGCCTCCTCTCCGAAGGCTGCGAAATTTACGGCACGGTACATAATTCTATTCTCGGGCCTGAGGTAATCGTAAGCGAAGGCGCAGTCATTAAAGACTCTATTATAATGGAGAAATGCGTAATCGGCGCGAACACCGTCATCGAATGCTCAATCATCGACGACAACTGCAAAATCGGCAGCGACGTCATAATCGGCAGCGGCGAGAACATCGTCAACGCCGAAAAGCCGCACGTCTACAATTCCGGCATAACCGTCATCGGGGAAAGCTCCGTCGTACCCAATAACGTATCCGTCGGCAAAAACTGTGTTATATTCGGCGTAACGACGAACGCGGACTACGCCAACAACCGCCTTGAAAGCGGTCAGACTCTTGTACCGGAGGAGGAAAACGTATGAAGGCAGTGGGAATCATTTTAGCGGGCGGCAACAACGAGCGCCTTGGTATGCTGACGGCATTCCGTGCGGCATCGGCTATGCCGGTCGGTAGCTGTTACCGGGCGTTGGACTTTCCGCTTAGTAACATGTCCAATTCCAACATCAGAAAAGTAGCCGTAATAACGCAGTACAACTCGCGTTCGCTGCACGACCACCTGTCGTCGTCGAAATGGTGGGACTTGGGGCGTAAGCAGGGCGGTCTGTTCGTATTTTCGCCGTTTCTCTCGAACGATAACTCGTACTGGTTCCGCGGGACGGCGGATTCAATTTACAACAACATCTCTTTCCTGAAACGCAGTAACGAACCGTACGTAATAATCGCGTCCGGCGACGCCGTTTACAAAATGGATTACAACGCCGTCATCGACTACCACGTAAAAAAGAACGCCGATATCACAATCGTCTACAAAAAAGCCGAATCCGGCGAAAACCTGCAAAACTTCGGCGTAATGGATATGGACGCGGAGGAGCGCCTTACGGATTTTGAAGAAAAGCCGCTCGAGCCGTCGTCGGACTGCATCTCCACCGGCATCTACGTAATGCAGCGCATACTGCTTATCAAGCTGCTCGAAACCATTCTGCCCGAGTCGCGCTACGATTTGGTCAAGGACGTAATCATCCGCTATAAAAAGAAGCTAAAAATATTCGGCTACAAATTCGACGGCTATTGGCGCACATTCAACACAATCGATTCTTACTACAACTGCAACATGGATTTCCTGAAAAAAGACGTACGCGACATATTTACGAAGAACTTCCCGTTTATCGAAACGAAGCCGAAGGACGAACCCCCCGCTAAATACAACGTAGGCGCGGACGTACATAACAGCTTAATCGGCAGTGGCAGTATTCTTAACGGGCGTATGAGTAACAGCGTCATATTCCGTAAGGTATACACGAGCGAAGATTCCGTCGTTACGAACTCCATCGTCATGGAAGGCTCGTACATCGGAAAAGGCTGCGTAGTTGACTACGCTATTCTCGATAAGGAAGTTGTCCTGTCGGACGGCAAGCAAATAATCGGTACTCCGTCTGAGCCGATTATTATTAAGAAGGGAACTGTGCTGTAATACGTTAGCCACGGATGCGATTATCCGTGGCTAATTTTTTTATTGCTTATCCACATTTTTTTTGATAGAATTCCTTGTAGAAATGAAGAAATATATAAAGTTTTCAACATAGTGTTGATAACTGTGTGGAAAACACTTCGGCCTTCACAGGCCGCTATCGGTTATAAGCGCTTTTAAGCGTTTAGGGGGGACTTTTTAATGGACGAGCAGCTACAAAAATACTGGGACGACGCCTTGCCCATCATGGAAAAATCGTTTACGGAGGTCGTTTATTCGACCTGGATAAAAACGCTCATACCTGTCGGTATCGAGGACAATGTACTTTCGCTGAAAACACCTCAGGGATTTTTTAAGAACACGATCAACAAAAGATACTTGTTTGACATAAAAAACACGTTAAACACCGTTTCCGGTCAGGATTTTGACATCAAAATAGTTTCGCAGGAGGACTTCGAGATAGACAAGGCGGCCATCTCGCCGTCGCTTGCCATCTCCAATACCGGCATCCGCAACTCTATTCAGTCGAAGTATGTTTTCGAAACATTCGTGCGCGGCAAAAGCAACGAGCTGGCGTACGCCGCGGCTATGGCCGTATCGGACGCGCCCGGCGAGACGTCGTACAACCCGCTGTTTATTTACGGCGGCGTCGGTCTAGGCAAGACGCATCTCATGCATTCGATCGGTAATTATATCCTAGACAAAAACCCCGACAGGAAGGTTCTCTACGTCTCGACCGAAACTTTTACGAACGAGCTGATTACCTCGATAAGGGAGCGCCGCAATCAGGAGTTTCGTAACAAATACCGCGAAATCGACGTCCTGCTTATCGACGATATCCAGTTCCTATCCGAAAAAGAAGGAACGCAGGAGGAATTTTTCCATACGTTTAATTCGCTGTACGACTTGCACAAACAGATCGTTATATCGAGCGATCAACCCCCTCGCGATATAAAAACCCTCGAGGACAGGTTACGTTCGCGCTTCGGCTGCGGGCTTATCGTGGACATTACGCTGCCGGATTTCGAGACGCGCACGGCTATTCTTGAGAAAAAGGCTGAGCTTGACCACATCAATATCCCGAAGGAAGTAATAAAACTGCTCGCCAAAAATATAGTCTCGAACATCAGAGATTTGGAAGGCGCGCTCAACAAAGTCATGGCCTACGCGAAGCTTACCAACCGCAAAATCGACTTCGAAATAGCAGACAAAGCGCTGTTCGACATGGTAAGGGAGCGCGAAAAGGAAAAAATCACAGCCGACTACATCATCGAAATCGTAGCGCTTAACTACAAGCTCACGATAGACGACTTAACAAGCAAAAAACGCTCGCAGAATATAGTATACCCGCGCCAAATAGCGATGTATCTGTGCCGGAAAATTTTGGACATGCCGCTACTGAAAATCGGCGGCAAATTCGGCGGGCGCGACCACTCCACCGTCATACACGCCTGCGAGAAAATCGCAGAGGAAATCGAGTCGAACGAGGAGCTTCGCAAGGAGCTGGCCGCACTCGAAAAACGCATCAAGGGCGAGTGATTATCCACATAGTAAATTTTCGAGTTATCCACAGCGAATTTTCACCGAATTGCACCTGTTGATAAGACTGTTAATAAGCTGTTGATATGTCGCCAAAAATTGTTAATAACTTTCCCAAAAATAACCGCCGTGTTGACAATGTTAATAAGTGCCATAGTTATGCAATCGCTTTCAACTTTTTGTAAACAGCCGCTCTTGTCCGTATTTACGGGCTTGGCCGCGGTTTTAAACATTTCAACACCGCCTACTACTACTGCTACTAAATTATTAATATATATTGGACTGGAATTATTCTTTTGCACCGGGGGATTAATTATGGAAATCATTTGCTCCAAGAAGAAGCTGGAGGATAACATAAATATAGTAAACAAGGCAGTCTCCACGAAGAGTACGCTCAAGATTCTGGAGTGCATACTGCTTAAGGCCGAGACGGCGTATTCGTTCACGCTGGTTGCGAACGACTTAGAGCTTGCGATAGAGTCGGCCGAGATCGACGCGGAAATTCTCCAAACGGGCAGCATCGCCGTCGACGCGAAAATGCTGGGCGATATCGTACGCAAAATGCCCGGCGACGAAATCCGTATAAAAACGATGGACAACAAAATCGTAAATTTCAAAAGCGGCCGCGCGGAAATAAAAATACTCGGGAGCGACCCGCTGGAGTTCCCGTATTTGCCGGAGATAGAGCGGCAGTCCGGCTATACGATGAAGGCAACAATGTTTCGCGACATGATACGGCAGACGATATTCGCCGCGGGCGCGGAAGATAACAGCAAGGTTATATTCAAAGGCGAGCTTATAGAAATAGGTAACAACGAAATAAACATGACGGCCGTCGACGGCTTCAGAATCGCGACGATCCGCCGCCCGATAGAAAACGCGCAAGATAAGTTGGACGTTATAGTCCCCGCGAAATCTCTCGGCGAGCTTGCAAAAATAATCCAGCCTGAGTCCGACACGGATATTCATATGTACGTGACGGATAAACACGTGCTGTTCGAGCTTGCGACGTGCGTAGTCGTCTCGCGCGTTATCGACGGGGAGTTTCTGCGTTATGAGCAGTCCTTCGCCGGCGACTACAAAACAAAGCTTAACTGCGACAGACAGCAGTTTAACTTCGCGCTGGAACGCGCGTGCCTTGTCGCCAAAGAAGCCAAGAAGTACCCTGTTAAGCTTGAGATAAAGGAAAACAGCATAATAATCACATCCAACACAGATATGGGTACTGTTTACGACGAGATTCAGGTCGAAATGGACGGCCCGGCGCTTGAAATCGCGTTTAACCCACGCTATCTCATGGAAGCGCTTAAGGTTATCGAAGATAAAAACATAAACGTACAGCTTGCCTCTCCCCTCAGCCCCTGTGTTATCACGAGCTGCGAGTCGGAGGGCTTTAGATATCTTGTACTGCCGCTTAGGTTAAAATCTTGACAAAAAGGCGATGCTTAAAGTGCATGTTAAGCGGCTGAATTTAAAGGACTTCAGGAATTTTGAAAATGCGAATATTGAGCTGTCGCCGAACATAAATGTCTTCTACGGCGACAACGCTCAAGGCAAAACAAATTTGCTGGAAGCGATATATTTTTGCGCCGTCGGGAGATCGCACCGCGCGGGTTCGGACAGGGAGCTTATACGGTTCGGCTGTCGCGAGGCGCATGTCCAGACGATTGTCGCGCGTACTGATACGCTGACGGAGCGCATCGACGTACATCTTAAGCGCGACGGCAAAAAAGGCATCGCTATCAATAACCTGCCGATTAAGCGTTTCGGTGAGCTGTTCGGCGCGCTTATCGTCGTTATGTTTTCTCCGGAGGATTTACAGCTTATTAAAGCCGGGCCGTCGGAGAGGCGGCGGTTTATCGACCTCGAGCTATGCCAGCTCAGCGGCGTCTATTACTACGAGCTTAAAAACTATTATCACGTCCTAAAAAACCGCAACAACCTACTTAAATCTATTCTAAAAAAGCCCGAGCTAAAAGAAACTGTTTTTGTGTGGGACGAGCAGCTTGTTTCACACGGCAAAAAAATCATGGCGCTGCGTGAGAAGTTCGTTGCGGAGCTTGACGAGATATCATGCGCCGTACACGCAAATATTACGAACGGCGGCGAAACGCTGAAGACCAGCTACAGGCCGAATGTTACGGCGGACGAATTTGAACCGCGGCTGAAAAAAAATCTCGACAAGGACATCGCGCTCGGCGTTACGTCGGTAGGAATACACAAGGACGACGTGGCGTTCGATATTAACGGCTTCGACGTGAAGGTGTTCGGCTCGCAGGGACAGCAGCGGACGGCGTCGCTTTCGGTGAAGCT
>CAZJLW010000020.1:14101-18860 GCA_964546895.1 uncultured Eubacteriales bacterium
AATATAGAATTAGTGAAAGTGAATACTAGGGAGTGTGTGCAGTGAATTCGGATTACAATGAAAATCAAATACAGGTATTGGAAGGCTTGGAAGCTGTAAGAAAGCGTCCGGGTATGTATATAGGCAGTACATCGTCGAGAGGACTGCACCATCTCGTTTATGAAATAGTAGACAACGCCGTAGACGAAGCGCTGCAAGGTTCATGCTCGGCGATAGAGGTCATTATTCATCCGGACAACACGGTATCCGTGCGCGACAACGGGCGCGGTATACCGATAGGTATCCAGCAGCAGAAGGGCTTACCGGCGATAGAGGTCGTGTTCACGGTACTGCACGCGGGCGGAAAATTCGGCGGCAGCGGTTACAAGGTGTCGGGCGGGTTGCACGGCGTCGGTGCGTCGGTTGTTAACGCGCTGTCGGAATGGCTTAAGGTAAGCGTGTTCATCGACGGACGCGTACACGAAATGGAGTTCGCACGGGGCGACGTCGTTCAGAAGCTGCATGAAACCGGCACGACTACCGAGACGGGTACGTATGTGCATTTTAAGCCGGACGCGGAAATTTTTCAGGAGCTTGATTTCGATTTTGACATATTGAAGCAGAGGTTGCAGGAGACTGCGTTTTTGACGAAGGGGCTGCAAATCAGCCTGACTGACTTACGGACGGAGCCGACGAAGAACCGCACGTACCGCTATGACGGCGGCATCAAGGAATTCGTCATGCACATCAACAAAAACAAAACTCCCCTGTTTGAGAACGTGTTCTACGCTGAAGCGACGCGCGAAAACGTCGTCGTCGAGGTCGCGCTGCAATATAATGACGGCTTTCTTGAAAACACGTACACGTTCGTAAACAACATAAACACGACAGACGGAGGGACGCATCTTGCGGGCTTCCGCGCCGGACTTACAAAAACTGTTAACGATTACGGTCGCAAGTTTAATATCCTAAAGGACGCGGACAAAAACCTGTCCGGCGACGACGTACGCGAAGGGCTTACGTCGGTTATCTCCATAAAAATAACCGACCCGCAGTTCGAAGGGCAGACGAAAACGAAGCTCGGCAACAGCGAAGCGCGTACGGCAGTCGAATCTGTACTGACGGAGTACCTGACGTACTTCCTTGAAGAAAACCCGGCCGTCGCGAAAATAATTCTCGAAAAAGGACTGATGGCTTCACGCGCGCGCGAAGCTGCGAAAAAGGCGCGCGAGTTGGTACGGCGCAAGTCGGTGTTTGAAAGCGGTCGTCTGCCGGGTAAGCTCGCCGACTGCCATGAGAAAGACCCGGAGAAATGCGAGATTTACCTAGTAGAGGGCGACTCGGCGGGCGGCTCGGCAAAGGGCGCGCGTACGTCGCAGACGCAGGCGATTTTGCCGCTGCGCGGTAAGATAATGAACGTCGAGAAGGCTCGGCTTGACAAGATACTCTCGAACGATGAAATCAAGGCGATGATAACGGCGTTCGGCACAGGTATACACGAGGATTTCGATATAGCGAAGCTTCGCTACCACAAAATTATTTTGATGACAGACGCCGACGTTGACGGCTTGCATATCAGGACGCTGCTGTTGACGTTTATATACCGGTTCATGACGCCGCTAATCGCGCAACACAAGGTATACATCGCTCAGCCGCCGTTGTACAAGGTCGAGAAGGGTCAGAAGCAGTATTACGCCTACAGCGATAAGGAACTGGAAAGTATTCTTAATGACATCGGGCGCACGGGTATCAAGCCGATACAGCGTTACAAAGGCCTTGGCGAGATGGACAAGGAACAGCTCTGGGAAACTACTATGGACCCGGCGAGACGTACGCTGCTGCGCGTGAATCTTGACGACGCTATTGCCGCGGACTTGATTTTTACGCAGCTCATGGGAGATAAGGTCGAGCCGCGTAAAGAGTTCATTCAGGAGTACGCCAAGAGCGTTAAGAATTTGGATATATGATGTATTCAGGGGGATTTGCGGTGTTTGGTCTAATGCAGGCCTTTGTACTGATAGGGTTTTTAGTTGTTTTTAGTTTTATTATTATCAGTTTTTTGAGGGGTATAATGGAGTGGAGTAATAATAACAACTCCCCCGTCGTTACCGTGAACGCCCGTATTATTACTAAGCGCATGTCCGTCGGGCGAAGCCATCATAGCATCGGGCATGTTCATCACCATTCTTATACGAAATATTTTGTTGCATTCGAGGTCGAAGGCGGCAGTCGAGTGGAATTTTTAGTGCCTGATAACGTTTACGGATTGTCGGTAGAAGGCGATGCCGGGCGGTTAACGTATCAGGGTACGAGGTTTAACAGCTTTGAAAGGCGTGAATTAGATGTCTGATGAAACAAAAGTAGGCGAGGACGGTATTATTGATAAAATAATATCGATTGATATAGAAGGTGAAATGCGAAAGTCGTTTATCGATTATGCGATGAGCGTAATAGTCGCGCGCGCACTGCCGGATGTGCGCGACGGCTTAAAGCCCGTGCATCGGCGTATTCTCTACGCGATGAACGAGCTGAATCTCGATCCCGGCAAGGCGTATAAAAAATCTGCGCGTATTGTCGGCGATACGATGGGTAAATACCACCCGCACGGCGACTCGTCCATTTACGACGCGATGGTGCGTATGGCGCAGGATTTCTCGATGCGTTACCCACTCGTGGACGGCCACGGAAATTTCGGCTCGATGGACGGCGACGGTGCGGCGGCACAGCGTTACACCGAGGCGCGGCTTTCGCGGCTGTCGGTCGAAATGCTCGCCGATATCGAAAAGCAAACGGTTGATTTCGTGCCGAACTACGACGGCGAATTTACTGAGCCGGTCGTGCTTCCGGCGCGGTTTCCGAATTTGCTCGTGAACGGTTCGTCGGGTATTGCAGTCGGCATGGCGACTAACATCCCGCCGCATAACCTGGGCGAAGCCGTCGATGCGATTGTAAAAATAATCGACAACCATATAATCGAAGACCGCGATACGGAAATCGAGGAGATACTCAGCATCATAAAAGCGCCGGATTTCCCGACGGGCGCGACGATTCTTGGAACGGCCGGAGTACGTCAGGCGTATCGCACGGGACGCGGCAAGCTTATAATGCGCGCGAAGGCGACTATAGAACCGATAAGCTCCGAGCGCGATTCGATCGTTATTACGGAAGTACCGTATCAGGTTAATAAAGCACGGCTTATCGAAAAAATCGGCGAGCTGGTGAAGGAGAAGAAAATCGACGGCATATCGGACGCGCGCGACGAGTCCGACCGCCAAGGTATAAAAATTGTAATCGACTTGAAGCGCGACACGAATGCGAATGTCGTGCTTAATCAGTTATATAAATATTCGCAGTTGCAGGAAACGTTCGGTATTATTATGCTCGCGCTTGTCGATAACGAGCCGCGTGTGCTGAATCTGCTGGATATGCTGATTCATTTTATTAAGCATCAGAAGGAAGTCGTAAGACGGCGTACTATTTTTGATTTGGATAAGGCCGCGAAGCGCGCGCATATACTCGAAGGCTACTTAAAGGCGCTGGATTTTATTGATGAGGTCATAGCGATAATCCGTGCTGCGCGCGATACTGGTTCTGCGAAGGAAGCGCTTATCGCGCGGTTTGAGTTCTCGGACGAACAGGCGCAGGCTATTGTAGATATGCGTCTTAGAAACTTGACGGGCTTGGAGAGCGAGCGGCTGCGTGAGGAGTTGGCGGAGCTTACTATTCTTATTACGGATTTGAAGCTGATTTTGGAGAGCGAGAAGCGGCTGTATGAGGTAATACGCGAGGAGCTGCTTATCGTAAAGACGAAGTACGCCGACCCGCGCCGTACGGAAATCGTGATAGACGAGGGCGAATTTAATCCCGAGGACTTGATCGAGGACGAGGCGAATGTTATTACGCTGACTCATTTGGATTACGTGAAGCGTCTGCCGCTTAACACTTACAAGCTGCAAAACCGCGGCGGTAAGGGCGTTATCGGAATGCAGATGCGCGACGAGGACTTGATAAAGAGCTTGTTCGTTGCGAATAAGCTGGATTATATACTGTTCTTTACTAATCAAGGGCGCGTTTATAAGATACGTGCTTATGAGATACCCGAGGCCGGAAGAACGGCTAAGGGTATGGCAATAGTTAATCTGCTGTCGCTGAATCCCGGCGAGAAGATTGCTTCGGTTATACCGTTTAATGAGAGCGTTTCCGGCGAGTTCTTTGTTATGGTTACTAAGAACGCTGTTATTAAAAAGATTTCGCTTGAGGAATTTGAGAATATCAAGAGAACCGGGCGTATTGTAATAAATATACGTGATAATGATGAGCTTATCGCTGTTTTGAAGGCGGACGGTAGCAGAGATATATTCGTGACGTCGCGGCATGGTAAGGGTATACGCTTCGGCGACGAGGATATCAGGCAGATGGGACGGTTCGCCGCGGGCGTTAAGGGTATGCGCTTGTCCGAGGGCGACGCCGTTGTCGGTGCCGGGCTTATATGCGAGGGCAAGAAGATACTGTTTGTTTCTGAGAACGGGTACGGTAAATGTACTGAGGCCGATGAGTTCCGCATACAGAAACGTAACGGCATGGGCTTGAAGATTTATAAGATTACACCGAAGACGGGTAATGTCGTGGGCGTTTGTGACGTGGACGGCAGCGAAGAAATTATTCTTATCAACTCCGAAGGCGTCGTAATCCGCATGAAGGTGTCAGACATCTCGACTACCGGACGCATAACGCAGGGCGTTAAGCTCATAAACTTAGACGAAGGCGTAACGGTTGCCGG
>CAZJLW010000020.1:18960-20624 GCA_964546895.1 uncultured Eubacteriales bacterium
TGGCGCTGCGCCGTCTGCCACGGGACGTACGAAACGCGCTAGGCGCGAACGGGCATGAGCGTGGGCGCTATGTTGCGAAGTCCTCGACGGGCTGTGAGATTCGTTTCGTTACGGATTCGAAGGCAGTGAGACTTTACCTTACGCCGATTGACGACGACGGAGAGATACTCGTGTACAAGGGCGACTTCATGTATTCTCGCACGCAGGTTACGGCCGGGAAAATGCACACCTTGAAAATCGAGGAGCCGGATTCGTTTAAGGAAGTTGAAAGCGGCGCTTTGCAGGGACGAATGTTTTCGTCGAACGTCTGGCGTGTTGTAATGGGACGCGGGGTGGCAGCTGTTTATAACGGCATAGATACGCTGGGCGGTTCGGTACGCCCGCCGGAGCCGTCCGAAAAGCCGCGTGTCAGATGGCTCGCGTATGGCTCGTCCATTACGCACGGCGCGCAGGCGATTTCGGTACATACCGCGTACGTGCATCAAGCGGCGCTTTTGCTGGGCGTCGATGTAATGAACGTCGGGCTGTCGGGAGCGTGTCTGTGCGAGCCGGTTGTCGCGGAGCATCTCGCGACGCGCGGCGACTGGGATTTTATTACGCTGGAGCTTGGTATTAACATGCGCGCGCGTATGAACAGCGAGGAGTTCGAGAAGTACGCCGGGGGGCTGATTAACACGGTCGCCACGAAAAACCCCGACAAGCAGGTTTATACGATCTCGATATTCACTAACGGTTCGGAATTCTACGAGAACAAGGAAAATGTAACGCATATTCGCAACATGGACTTCATACGCATTGTGAAGGAGCAGAGCGCCAAGTATAAGAACGTCCGTTATATCGACGGGCGTGAGGTTTTGTCTGATCCGACGGGGCTTGCGTGTGACTTGGTACATCCGTCCGACTACGGTCATATCCTGATGGGGCATAACCTTGCCCGTATTATTGGCAGCCAGACATAATGTGTGGCGAGAATGAAAGGGGTCTTTCATGCTAGGAGCAGTCGTTCTGTTTGTGTTTTTTGTTATAATTTATGCCGCAATAGTTGAGATTTTTACGGTTTTGTTCCGGCTTACGGGCATGACCGAGGAAAAAGCGCGTTTTCAGGTTATTTCTATGCTCACCAACACCGGTTACACAACCAGCGAAAGCGAAGTCATTGTCGGTGCGATGCGCCGCCGCAAGCTGGCTCGAGTAACGATTTTATTCGGCTATTCCTTTAACGTAACGATCGTCTCCATCATCATTAACTTTTTTTTGCAAATAAATAACGCCGAGCTGCGCCAGCTCGTCTACATCGTGCTGATGCTCGTGGCGCTCATAGTTTTTCTCTTTTTCATTTCAAGCTTCGGCGTAAAGAAAAAATTTGACGAGATTGTCGAGCGCGTGTACACCATGTTCACGGCTAACAAAGACGCGAATATTATCGTACTCATGGATACATACGGCGAAAAGGTCATGGCCTCCATAACGCTGAACAGCCTACAAGAACATTTAGATAACGTAATGCTAAAAAGCACGGGGCTTAAGCGCAATTACGGTGTTCAGGTGCTTGTTATCCGGCATGATAATAAGCTTACTGATCCCGTTGATGGCGAGTCAGTGCTTAATGTCGGGGATACTATCGTTGCGTTCGGGCGGTTTGAGGATATAAAGAGGGCGTTTGG
>CAZJLW010000020.1:20724-29804 GCA_964546895.1 uncultured Eubacteriales bacterium
CAAAATTTTTTATTTGCAAAATATCTTAAAGTTTAGTATGATTTCTTTGAAATATTCAAATATATGAAGCACTGTAAAGGAGACTTGATATGAATAATAAGAAGATTATTTTTGCCATAAGCTTGTGCGCTACGCTGATTTTGACCGGAATGACGGTGTTTGCAGAGTCGACGACTAAGCATGTTGACATTACTTACGGCAGTGTGCGGGTTTATATTAACGGGCAGCGGCTGTACAAGGATACGATTATTTACGAAGGCTCGACGTACATTCCGATACGCGCGATAGCCGACTCTCTGGGCAAGGCTGTCACGTACGACGACAAATCGAAAACGGCGTATATAACGACGCTGAAAAATGCAACAATGCCACCCACGCAGCAGGTTCAAGCGGAGACGCCCGTTAAGCAGGTTTCGGTTGACGCTGTTTTTGGGGGCGTGAAGCTTGTCGTGGACGGCAATAAAGTTGACAAGGAAACGATTCTTATCGAAGGCACGACTTACGGTGCGCTGCGTGCCGTTGCGGAAGTGCTCGGAATGGATGTTACGTACGACGGAGTATCGAGGGTCGCGCAGATTTTTGACGCAAAGGTCGTCGCACAGAACCCGACCGGCTCGCAAAACCCGTCAATCGCGCCGAAGCCGACGCCGCCTCAGACGGTCACGTACTATATTGATTACAACTCGGTCGCGGATTTGGGTTCGTTCAGCCAGATATCGAATGATAAATTTACAAAAACTACAGAGAATAACATTACGTCGTACCGTTATCCGGACAGCACGCTAACGGTCGAGGTGCTGAAAAACTATACCGACCAGCTCGCGAAGGACGGCTTTAAGTATGTCAGCGCCGAGTCCAACCCGCAGTATTCGGTTTACAGCAAGGCCGATACGACGGTTATTATTGATTTGAATTACAAGGGGTACGTTTATGTGCGTCTGCGCAAGGCTATTACGCCCGTCATGTACAAGGAATTCCCGACGATACCGGACATAGGCAGCTTTACGATACCGGCCGTCGCGTTCGATCGCACTACCAAAAGCGCCGACAATACCGCCACGATTTATTGGTATCAGAAAATAAGCGACAACACCATAAGGCTATACGTCGAAGCACTCGCGGACGGCGGTTATGTGCAGGACACGGCGCGGTCGCAACCAGCTAACGGTCTTTTGTATTACGTGAAGGGCGACTCTACGATAATAGTCGATTCGGCTACGTTTAAGCAAAACGGTACCGTTATGGTCAGCATCAACAAGATCGCGTCCATCGTGTACCCGAGGGAGTTCCCGTCCGTGCCGATTTTTGCGCACGAACCGGCAAAAACGGTTCTTAAGCTCCCAGAGGATAAGGGCTACACGTATTTGTTCGCGAATGTCACGGAGTTAATGATAAATAATTATGTAATGGAGCTGTCGAAGCGCGGCTATTTCTTCGACGCGAGCGTTTCTAAGACGGGTTATCTCGTCTACACCGCTAACGGTATATCCGTAACCGTCGACAGCGTTAACTTTAAGGCCACGAATAATATTGGAATAGAGATTAAGAGGATATCGGATTTTAATTATCCGAAGGAATTTCCGCTGATACCGATTTTTGGACCGGATCAACCTAAGCAGACTACGCCGACGCAGGATGTCTCGGGAATGAACTACTGGTTCCAGAACGTTACTGATGTAATGATCGCGAAGTATACCGGCGAGCTTACTCGACTGGGCTTCGTCGCCGATACGGCCAAGACAAAGGCCGGTTATCAGGTATTTACGAAGGAGACATTCACCGTCACGGTCGACAGCAACACGTACCGCACGACCGGTTATGTAATAATAACGATTAATCAGATCGAAAAATTCGTATACTATGCCGAGTACCCGAACGTGCCGATTTTCGCGCCGAAGGCCGATGTGACGGCTCCGTCGGATGATAAAGTCGGTACCAGTTACGGTTACAAGGACGTCAAGGAAACCGACATCTCGGCTTACACGCAGAAGCTTGTGAAGCTGGCGTTCGTAGTCGATACCGCTAACAGCAAAACAGGTGTTTTCGCATATACTAAGACGGACGGGACTATTACTACGTCGGTGGTTATTGATACTGTGGCTAAGAAGGCGGAGGGTTTGACGGTTGTTGCAGTAAAGAAAATTAGTAAATGAGTGTGGAATTGGATTGGTTATGGAGGAAGAATTATGGTTTACACTAATTCATCGAATAAGGTTTTGGTATTGACCAAGGAAGCCGGAGAAAAAATAGCTTCGAGGATTAGCCGCGAGCCTGTTACTCAGGCGACGAAAGATGAAATAGCTGCTAGAGCTAAGCGGATTATGACTAAGCCTAACCGAAATGAGCGATAATTTTTATATCACGACGGAATGTCCAACAGAATATAAATTTGATTGCGGATTTGGGAGCGGAAATAATTATTTTATGCGCCATTCGAGCTATGATTGCTCAGTTATGCACTATGTATTGAATTCCGATACAGACAGTATGATTGGCTATTTTTCGTTACTGGCGACTGTTATTATCTTTGATGATAATACAGTGCTTCCGACTATTGAGGTAAAAATGTTTGCACTCAATAAGGAGTACCGCAAGACGGGAATCAGTGTGGCTGTGGTGAATAGTATTATTGACGTAGCAAAAAACTATGCCCATAACAATGTTGGCGCAGAGATTATTCTGGCACAATCTATCGACGTACAAAAGGTTGTCGACACTTACAGAGACTGTGGCTTTGAGGAAATATCCGCTGATGGTGTTATAAATAAAACCAGTTTCAATTTAAACTGCCGCCCTATGATCATCTATGTCAATTAAAATGTGAGTGTGATTCTATGAACAAAAAAAAGAAACCCGATAACAAGCGAGCATATATAATCGTTATTTCAATTTTCGCCGTGATTATTATGCTTGCAGTTATATTCCGTATCAACATGAATAACAGTGTACCGAAGCTTGACACCGCGGGTTATATTTCGCTGCCGCTTGTCGAAGCGACGGTTAAGTCCGCGTCGAACAGCACCGAGCGCGATATAAAAATCAAGTTCCATTTGAAGGTTGACGAATCGATACTGCGAAACATCAATCAGGACGCGCTTTACAAAGAGGTTACGCAAATAGTCAGCAACATGGATTACGATAAAATTTTGGAGCAAGACAATACGGAGTACATCAAGGGCTTCGTAAGGGACGGCTTGAAGGATTACATGGATACCGACAAGCTGCAAAGGATTTTGATTTCGGATATTTCTACCGGCAGGTACGACTTAGGTTTGCAAAAAGAAACTGCGGGCGAAACACAGCGCAGCAGAGTATTTAAGGGGATATTTAAGAACGCACAGTAGCGTGTAGATTTCAGGCTTCGCAAAATAAAACAGCCACGACCTATCGCGAGTTACTCGCGTTAAGCCGTGGCTGTTTTTTGCTGCTTCCTACTTCGCCAAAACTGTAATCGGGTTGATTACTTCGGTGTTTTTTGCAACCTTAAATGTTAAGTGCGGCCCCATCAGTATGGAGTACGCCGTAGGCGATGCTACCCCGCCTATCGTTTGACCTGCTTTTACGTGTTCACCTTTTTTGACTAACACACTGTCCTGTAGCTGACTGTATGTAGTCATCCAGCCTGCTCCGTTGTCAAGTACAATGTATTTGCCGTTCTCGCGTGTTGTGCCGATGTCGATGACTATGCCTTCGGCTCCCGCGCGTACCTGCGTTCCGACCGGTGCCGCGATGCAGATGTTGTCGTTGGTTCTGAACTGATCGAGTGTCGTGTCATAGACAAGCGCTTCCGTACTGAAATCCATCAACACTTCGCCAACAACAGGCCATGTCATTTTCATTCCTTCGCCGAATGGCTTGAACGCTTGTGTGTTCGTAAGCTCGGACTTCGCGTCGCCGCTTGTTCCGGTTCTCGGTGCAGCGGTTGCCGTCGGGGGTTTTGTCGCCGTCGGGTTGGTTGTCGAAGCCGGGTTCGTTGCCGGGTTAGCCGAAGCTGCCGGGTTCGTAACGGAGTTTGTCGCTGCCGGATTGGCTGCGCCCGGGTTCGCCGCCGGGTTGGTTGTTACGCCCGGTCTGGCTGTGGCTGCCGGATTTGTCGTTCCTGCCGGATTAGCCGTGCCTGTCGGGTTAGTCGCCGGACTACCTGTAGTCGGATTGCCGGTTGTGCTGGGATTAGCAGCGCCCGGGTTCGTCTGGCTTGTTACAGTCTGCTGTTGAAGCGCCTGCCACTGCGACGGCAGAACAGCCATGCTGCCCGCGTCCGCAATGTTGTCGAGCGCCGTGCGGTCGTCCGGTGTAAGATAGCTCCGCGCCTCGTTGTTCAGCGTTTGTTCAAGCTCCAAGGGGGTTCTTGCGTTCGGCGTTGTCGGTTTCTTCGTCACCGTACTTATATTATAAAAAGACAGCCCCGCCGCAAATACCAGCACGACGGTAATACAAGAGTACAGCGCCACATAAAATCCCTTCGTCTTGAAAAAGTTGTTCTTGTCGGGTAATTTATTTTTCATTTACCACACCTCCAGCAATATTATTGCCGCACGATTTTTTATTTATTCATAAAAAATTACAATTTTGATAAAATTTAGGAAATAATGCGGACGGTTACTCGCTGACTCTCTTGATCTTCGCGCCGAGCCGCCGCAGCTTCTCGTCCAACCCGTTATACCCGCGGTCTATATGGTAGATATCCGAAATCTCCGTCTCGCCCTTGGCCACGAGCGCCGATAGCACAAGCGACGCACCCGCGCGCAAATCTGGTGCCTTCACCTTCGTGCCGGACAGCTGCCCGACGCCCTCGATTATGGCGCTACGGCTTTCGATTTTTATGTCCGCGCCCATGCGTTTTAGCTCGCCGACCTGCATGAACCTGTTCTCAAATATCGTCTCCGTCACGACGCTCGTCCCCTCCGACACCGTCAAAAGGCTCATAAACTGCGCCTGCATATCCGTCGGGAAACCCGGGTACGGCAAAGTTTTTACGTCGCAGCTCACGAGCGAGCCGGTGCTGCTTACGCGGACGCCGCCTTCGGTTTCGATTACGTTTACGTTTGATTCCTTTAACTTCGCGATAATCGGCTTCAGGTGGTCGCAGACGACGTTCGTCACTGTTACGTCGCCGTGAGTTATCGCCGCCGCAAGCATGAGCGTTCCCGCCTCGATTCTGTCCGGGATTACCGAATGCTCGGTGCCGCTCAGCTCCTTCACGCCGTTGATTTTTATAGTATCAGTACCGGCGCCCCTTATTTCCGCGCCGCACGAGTTCAAAAAGCTTGCAAGATCGACTATCTCCGGCTCAATCGCGCAGTTTTCTATTATAGTCTGTCCGTCGGCAAGGCACGCCGCCATGATAATATTTTCCGTCGCGCCGACGCTCGGGAAGTCCAGGTATATTTTCGCGCCCGTGAGCCGCTTCGACTTCGCCGAAACGTAGCCGTGTTCGTGTACGATTTCCGCGCCGAGCGCCGAAAGCCCCTTCAAATGCAAATCCACCGGTCTTGCGCCGATTGCACAGCCGCCCGGCAGCGGCACTTTTACATAGCCGAGCCGAGCGATTAGCGGCCCCATTATCAGAAACGACGCTCGCATTTTGCTGACAAGCTCGTACGACGCCTCGCCCCTGAGCCGCTGCAAACCGGCCGCCACGACACTGCCGCCATCCATCTTCACGGGCGCACCCAGCTCTGCTAGCAGCTCGACCATTATCAGCACATCGCTAAGCCGCGGTATTTCGTTTATAACGCAGCGCCCTTCCGTAAGCAACGTCGCCGCCAATATCGGCAGCACCGAATTTTTTGAGCCGTCGACCTTCACCGTTCCGCGAAGCGGCGCGCTTTGCTCGATTAAAAATTTTTCCATAGAACCACTTCCTTGTCCGAATTTCATTTTAAAGTATGCCCACATAAAAAAATTTTTATATCTGCCGCGAAGTTTTTTTAGCAAATGTTAACAGAAAATTTACAATTTTTTGTTTGACCGGAAAATTTTGGAGTGCTATAATTTTTGTTGATAACTATTGTTTCAGGTGATTTTAGAAGGAGGAATATTTATGAAAAAAGTAATTGCAATAGCTCTGACGGCGTTAATGATCGCTTGTTTGCCCATAAACGCCTTCGCGGGTACGATATCGCTTCCGCAAAATGATTTGGCAGCCTCCAAGTCCACATTGCTTTCGGCGATTTCGGCCACAGGACAAAGCACTGCGTCGCTTGAGGCTTGCACGGACGATGAGATTGCAGCACTTTTAGCTGCGCTGGACTTAAATAAGTCCGATACGGAAATAGTCAGCGATTTGATAAATATGCTCAACGCATATGAGCTGATGAGGACTTCGGGTGTTAGCCTGTATGCAGCTGACGGTTCGCAGGACGGACAGGGGATTTTCAACGGGAATTCGGTTGTTTCACTTGACCCGAAGAATCCGGGACCCGGCGTGACATTCGACTATGACAAAGACAGGGCGGCTTATGTTTCGAACATCTCTATCGAGACGAACGGCGGAAGTGCAACTGTTGTAATCCCCGATTTTGCTCTGGGATTGGACAGAACGACAACTTCATCTCCGGTTACTGGCTTCGCGCCGTGATGTTTCAAGCTTAAACACAGGTAAAGTCGAATACTGAATACACAAAAAAAGGTTGATGCAAAACCGATTAAGAATTAATCTCAATTCGGTTTACATCAACCTTTTATTTATGTACATAAATTCTTATAGTCCGTTGATAACAAAGTCGTGTGGAAAGATCAAAATCATTAGACACGGATTGAACGGATGAACACGGATGAACACGGATAAAACATGCGCCAACCAAAATACTCGCCAACCAAAAAATCCGTGGGAATCCGTGCAAATCCGTTCAATCCGTGTCTAATCCACCATTCCCATAACGATAAAACTAAATCAATAATTCTTCCCCATAACCTCAAAATAAGCCTTAGGATGCTCACAAACCGGACACTTCTCCGGCGCGTTCAGCCCTTCATGAATATGCCCGCAATTAGCGCATTGCCATTGCACCTTCTCGTCCTTCGCGAACACCTTGCCGTCCTCGATATTTTTCAGCAACGCATTATAACGCTCCTCATGCGCCTTCTCGATCTTACCGACCGACTCGAACAAATAAGCAATCCTCTCGAACCCCTCCGCTTTCGCCTCGGCGGCCATTCTAGCGTACATATCCGTCCATTCGGCGTGTTCGCCGCCTGCGGCGTCCTTCAAATTCTCGACCGTAGACGGCACACCGTCGTGCAGCAGTTTAAACCAGATTTTCGCATGTTCCTTTTCGTTGTCGGCCGTCTCCAGAAAAAACTTGGCGATTTGCTCATAGCCTTCTTTTTTTGCCATACCGGCGTAATATGTATATTTATTACGCGCTTGGCTCTCCCCGGCGAACGCTTCCATTAAATTCGCTTCCGTTTTCGTACCTTTCAAATTAGGCATAAAAATCCCCTTCCGCAAATAATAATCATTACCAAAAAAGTGTAGCACACCCAATTCCTATTGTCAACGCCGCCCGCCTATCGTGTGCCCCGCATATCCCCCGCCAACCCACCCGACTATCGCGCGTTGACAGAATGTCCCGGCAGGAATATACTAACCTCACCAACCACCACGCAAAGGATCGATCCAGCAATGAAAATAATGGAGTCAGCCGAAAACTACCTAGAAACGATTCTAATCTTAAAAAAGCAGCTGGGAGAAGTCCGCGCAATTGACGTGGCGGCTCATCTAAAATTCTCGAAGCCGAGCGTCAGCACGGCACTAAAGCAGCTGCGCGAAAACGAACTCGTCTGCGTCGGCGAATCCGGCTACATTGCGCTGACAGAAAAGGGCATGAAAATAGCGTCCGCGGTATACGAACGCCATCACATGCTTGCCGAATTCCTGATGCGCCTAGGCGTAAGCGAGCAGACGGCCATCGAGGACGCCTGCAAAATCGAACACTACCTGAGCGCCGAAAGCTTCGCCAAAATTAAAGAACATTGCCTTAAGCCTATCCGAAAATCTTAACCGCGTGCCGCATATTCTCAATAACCCCGACAGCAAACGGGCAGTTCCCTTCGCACGAGCCGCATTCGATACAGTCGGACGCGTTCGGCGTCAGCGATTTGTAGTGCGACCTCACGCTGTCCGGCACGTTAGCCTCGTCAAGCCGCGCGATGTCAAGCATCTTCGTCACAGCCGCCACGTCAATCCCCGCCGGACACGGCAGACAGTGGTTGCAGTACATGCACTTGCCCGTCACGTCCCCCTTCTGGAACGCCGCAATCTCCGAGAAATCCTTCTGTTCATCACTCATGCCTATGTATTCAACAGCCTTTTCGACCTCGGCGGGCGTTTTGCAACCGATCAGACAGCTCGAAACAGCCGGGCGCGTCAACGCGTAATGTATGCACTGCGCGGCGGTCAGCGCCTTGCCAAACGGCGAATGCTCAGCCGACAGCAGCCGCCCCGCGCCGTACGTTTTCATGACGGTTACGCCGACACCCAGCCGCTCACAAACCTCATACAACTCCTTGCGCGCCGGTTCGATTTGAATCAGGCGGCTTTTTACGTCCGTTTTTCCGTCGAAATAATGCAGTATGTCAAACGCCGCCGGAAGCATATCGAAGGCAGGGTTAATGCTGAACATCAGCACGCCGACCTCGTTGGTCTCGACGATTTTTTTCGCGATGACGGGGTTGTGCGAGCTTGCGCCGATTGTGCGTATGCGTCCCGCGTCGCGCTCTCGCATGAGGTACGTCAGCATATCCGAGTTGAAAATCTTATCGAAATCCTCTTCCGAATCCACGTAGAACAGCATCGCCATGTCCATGTAATCCGTCCCGAACGCCTCGTAGTATCCCTCGAAATTCTTCTTGCACACGTCCATATCGCGCGAGCGCCCGTTCTGCGCGCTGTCCACGACCGAGCCAAAATGCGTCTGCAAAATAATATCCTTGCGTCTGCCGCGCAAAGCCGCGCCGATATCGCGGCGCACCTGCTCCTGCGGCATGAACACGTCAATGATATTGATGCCCTGTTCGAGCGACGCGCCGACCACTGCGTCGACTTCCTCCGCCGGGCGGCCGTGCAAATGCTCCGC
>CAZJLW010000020.1:29904-32240 GCA_964546895.1 uncultured Eubacteriales bacterium
AGCGGCGAAATAAGCCGCGAAACAGACTCCTTTATTTTCGCGCGGCGGGTACGCTGTTCGTACATCGCGCGGTCGATTAACGTGCAGTCGCTCAAATCCGCGAGAAACAGCTCCTCGAACTTCCTCGTCACGTCCTCGTCGTAAATAAACGCGTTGATTTCAAAATTCAGCTTAAAGCTGCGCACGTCCATGTTAGCCGTGCCGACGGACGAAACAATTCCGTCGATAAGCAGCAGCTTGCTGTGAAGAAAGCCGCGTTCGTATTTATAGCATTTTACGCCCGCGCGCAGCAGCTCGCCAAGGTACGACATGCTCGCGCCCAGTACGAACGGGTGATCCGGGTGCGCGGGAATCATAATACGCACGTCAATCCCAGACAACGCCGCAATCCGTAGCGCCTGCAAAATACCGTCGTCCGGCACGAAATACGGCGTCGCGATGTACACGGTCTTGTCGGCTTCTGTAATCATTTTCATGTAGCTCTGGGCGATGGACGCCCATTTTGTATCGGGACCGCTGGAAACGATTTGCATGTTAATGCCATCAGCGTCACGCGGCAGTTTTGGGAAATACTTCTCGGACAGCGGCATACGCTCCCAAGCCCGCAGCGCCAGCCCGCGCCGCCACGCCGCCATGTTATGATTCCCGCAAAAGTTCCAGTCCATAATAAAGCGCATCTCGAGCTGCTTCACGGCGTCGCCGACGATTTTGATATGGCTGTCGCGCCAGAAGCCGAAGCGCTTCGATTTGCCGAGGTACTCGTTGCCGATGTTCAGCCCGCCGATGTACCCGACGCGCCCGTCGATAATGCAAAGCTTGCGGTGGTTGCGGAAGTTGATACGCACAGAAGTCGGCGGCAAAAAAAACGCGACTTGCCCGCCCGCGTTCGTAAGCGGTCGAAACATTGAGTTAGGCGTGAGCGCGGTGCCCATGCCGTCCAACAAAAACCGCACCTCGACACCCTCGGCGGCTTTCGCGGTAAGTGCGTCGCAAACTCTCCTGCCTAAATCGTCGCCCCGCACAATATAATATTGTATGTGAATGAAATCCTTCGCGCGTTTTATTTCCGCCAGCAACGATTCGAACATCGGCTCGCCCTCGAAAAAGCACGTGACGGCATTGTTGTCCGTCAGCGCCCCGTTTCCGGCGACGCGGTTTAGGTTAATGAGGTCGTTCAGGCGCTCGTGGCCTTCGATGAACCTGCGCTTGCCGGGCGGCTCCTGCACGCGCAGACATTCAAGCCCCGCGAAGTCCAGCTCGGCGCATTTGTCGTGGATTTTGTCGTCCTCTTTGGACTTCGCGCCGAACACACGGTAGCGTTTACTGTCAAGCCCGAACAGCAAGTACACAAAAAACCCGACATACGGCAGAAACATCAGCACCATAAGCCACGCCCATGTAACAGCCGGGTTGCGCCGCTCATAAAATACTATTAACACGGCGAATAATATATTCAGCAGAAACACAACCTGCCACACTATTTGAAAAAAATATTCGCCCATAGGCACCGCCTTTAGAATGCTATTTTTCACATAGACATCGCTGTGAAAATTATATATAATTATTGCAATAAGTGTTAAGTTTTTTTGTACCGCGGTTCGCGGCATGTGTAAGGGGTGATTTTATGTCTATTCCCGCACTCATAACGGCTCTTATTTTCATATTCATATTGGCTCCGGTGGTCGCGGCTTTCGTATACTCGCGCAAGCACGCCGCGAAACCGACAGGCCGCCCGCCATCTGCCGACAGTCTGCTGTACGACAAGCAGTACACCGTCTCGGTCTATGCCTTCCCCGATACCATACAATCCATCGACGACGTAAAAGCCAAACGCATGAACACGTACCGTGAATCCGGCAACATATCCAACTTCGAGAACGACCTGATTTTCGAGCGCACTTTTTTCCCCGACGGCACAACCGTATACGAAATAGGCAAAATCATCATCAGCGCAATGGAAGTATCGCGCATGGACGCTACAGCCGTGCTGTACTTTTTCACGCGAGTTGCGTCAATCCCGCTGAGGACGCAGTTCGCCATGACTCTGATGGAAACCATGCTGCACGAGCTGAAAAACGGTCAAACCGTCATGGTGTATGTCAAAAAAGTTGACGCGGAGCAGGACGAACCGGACGACAGCGGAGCGAGCGGCAAAAAGGAGTGAGATTATGCCGAGGCAGTTTAACATCGGCGATATTGTTATAACGAAAAAACCGCACCCCTGCGGCTCCGACGAATGGGAGATTCTGCGCGTAGGTATGGATTTCCGGATTAAATGCCGCGGCTGCGGGCATGTTGTAATGATTACACGGCAGAAGCTGGAGAAGGCGGTTAAA
>CAZJLW010000021.1:0-30373 GCA_964546895.1 uncultured Eubacteriales bacterium
GAATGCGTTTTGTCGGCTATAAAAAGTGTATTCGGTAACAAAATGAGGGCTTTACTGACGATGCTGGGCATAATAATCGGTATAGGCTCCGTTATTATTATCACGTCGATAGGCGAAGGCAGTCAGGCGCAGATCAGGAAGCAGTTCGAGCAGATGGGTATCGGGCGGCTTACGGTGTCGCTGCGCGGCGGCAGAAATATTTCCGAGCGGGATTTCCTTACGATTAAGGACTACGAGCTGCTGCGTGACAACACAGACGAAGGGCTTGGTATGCAGCTAAAATACAGCGCCGCCACAAACAACAGCTACTTAAACCTAAAGCTACTCGACCCGAAAACGACAAAGCAAGCCAGCGTGCAAGGCGTGTACGGCGACTACTACGAAATAATGAACCCTACCCTACTCTACGGCAGATATATTTCCGAAAGCGATAACGAAATGGGTTCGAAGGTAGCCGTCATTAACGATACGACGGCCGTAAAAGTATTCGGCGAATCGTCCGAGGACATTATCGGTAGAAAAATTGAGCTTAGAACATACCGCGGAATACAGAACTATTTGGTCATTGGCATACTGGAAAACAAAAACGCCGCCATCGAAAACATGTACGGCGATCAGTTCCCGGAAAACATCGTCGTACCGCTTGTTACGTTACAGCGTCTTTCCGGCACGAAGCGCGTCAACCAGCTCACGCTCGTAGTAAAAGACACTGATGTAATCGACAGCGTCGCATCGGAAATAACGAACGCGCTGGACGAATACCACGGCACTACAGAAAAATATTACGTACAGAACACGATGCAGATAATGGATCAGATAAACTCTGTCACGGGAATGATGACGGCGTTTATCAGCGCGGTGGCGGGAATATCGCTGCTCGTCGGAGGTATCGGCGTTATGAACATCATGCTCGTAACCGTTACCGAGCGCACTCGCGAAATCGGCATACGCAAATCCATCGGCGCTAAAAAACGCGATATTCTTATTCAGTTTTTGGTTGAGTCTATAATTCTGACGAGTATGGGCGGCTTCCTCGGTATAATGCTTGGCTGGGGCGGCGGCGGATTCGTCGGTACTATGGTAAACATTACGCCTATTATTTCGATGCAGTCCGTCATAATCGCAGTATCGATTTCTACTGTTATCGGCATTATTTTCGGCGTTTACCCCGCCAACAAAGCCGCAAAGCTTGACCCTATCGAGGCGCTTCGCTACGAGTAACGCTACAGCTACCGCTTAAAAAAGGATGATGCGCATGGACAAGAAAAACATTTTGATAATAGAGGACGAAACCAAGATCGCACGTTTTGTCGAGCTGGAGCTAAAATACGAAGGCTACAACGTCGACACGGCCACCGACGGCAAAACAGGCTTCGATATGTTTGCGCAGAACGTTTACGATTTGATTCTGCTGGATTTCATGCTGCCGGGTATTAACGGCCTTGAAATCCTGCGCAAAATCAGAAAAACCTCCGACATACCTGTAATAATGCTGACGGCCAAGGGCGAAGTCATGGATAAGGTAGTCGGGCTTGACTCTGGCGCGGATGATTACATCACGAAGCCGTTCGCAATCGAGGAGGTGCTTGCGCGTATGCGCGTCGCCTTCAAAAAGAAAACGACCGGCGACGTGTCCGTACTCACGCTTAAGGATTTAACAATCGATACGAAGCAGCGTTCGGTCAAAGTCGGCGAAAGTGATGTCGATCTTACGAAAACGGAGTTCGATTTGCTCACCTATTTAGTTTTAAACAAAAACATCGTACTGACGCGCGAGCAGATTTTAAACTACGTCTGGGGCTATGACTACATCGGCGAAACAAATATTGTAGATGTTTATATACGTTATTTGCGAACAAAAATAGACGACCGTATCGGTACGAAATTTATCCATACGATACGCGGCGTAGGATACTCGGCGAGGGATGAGGACTGTTGAAAAAGAGAATGTTCAAAAACATGACGCTCGCTAACAAAATAACGTTTCTCTACGGAGGGCTGTTCGCAGTAGTGTTGTGCCTGACGAGCGCCTTTTTTTTGGCTAATGCCGTATTTTTTTACAGGGACATCACAAAAAAGGAGCTAGACCAGACGGCCAACAAAATCGCCGAGTACATTCAGGGCGGCGGCTCGATTACGGAAAACGAAATACGCGATCTTAACCCGAACAAGTTCGTAAGCATACGAGTGTACGGGTTGACGGACAGGAAGCAGCTTGTACCGGCTTCCGAGGTTGTATTCCCCGTCCCACCGCCGGACAATCTATACGACGGCTCGACTGTTCCGCGTGAAAGGCCGTTTTTTATTACGATATCCGACAAGGCGTCCGACTTCGGCTACATGTCCGACATAAAATTCGTCAACTATAACGCGAAGCGGTACTTGATACAGGTTTTCCGCCAGTATTATAAGGAGCAGAAAATAATCAGCTTTTTTGCGATAGTTTTCGTGTGCGTTAATGTGCTTGGGATTATCGGGGCGTTTCTGGTTGGGCGCTATATCAGCAAGGTTATGCTAAGGCCTATAGCCGATATTACGAAAATGGCGGGGCAGATAAGCATTGAGGATTTGAGTAAGCGGCTGAATGTTTATGGTCCTGACGACGAGTTGAAGCGGCTGTCCATTACATTTAATAACATGATCGGGCGACTTGAGCAGTCATTTAAAAAGCAAACCCAGTTCATCTCCGATGCATCGCACGAGCTGCGTACCCCCATCTCCGTTATCCAAGGCTACGCAAGCCTAATCGACCGCTGGGGCAAACGCGACGAAGCGATACTGCAAGAGTCCATCGATTCCATCAAAGCTGAAACAGCTCACATGGGTATGCTCGTAAAAAAGCTGCTGCTTATGGCGAATAACGACCAGAACAAAACGCAGATGCAAGTAGCGGAAGTCTCACTAAATAAAATCGTGGCCGATGTAGTAAAGGAAATCGGCGTGCTAGATTACAGCGCCGACATAAACGTAGAGCAGTACGCTAACGACGACGCGGTTATCCTCGCCGATTATGATTTGGTAAAGCAGATGCTGTGGGTTTTTTTAGAAAACAGCTTAAAATACACGAAGCGCGACGGAGATCCGGGGCGTATTGATATACGGATTTTTAGCGAAGGCGATCGCATTTGCGTATCGATAAAGGATAACGGCATCGGCATAGCCGAAGCCGACCTTCCGTTTATTTTTGAGAGGTTCTACCGAGCCGACAAAGCACGCGGCGAGGTAAAAGGTTCCGGGCTTGGGCTGTCGATAGCGGCGTGGATCATGAAACAGCACAACGCAACATATGAAGTTTTCAGTAAGCTTGACAGCGGAACTGAAATTATTGTAAAATTTGTCAATGCGAATTAATAATGTAGATTAAATCTGGGGGTGTATGAATATGAATAAGAATAGGATATTCGCGACTGTCTTGACGGCGGTATTAACGTTAACGAGCATGTTTAATTGTACGGCGGTTTTCGCGGCGGAAGCGGAACTTAAGACACTTACCGTTGACGAAGCCGTAGGGCAGGCGCTGTCAAACAGCAGTGATTATAAGAAGACGTTCGAAACCACGGAACTGAACCGCATGAACATCGAGAGTCTGCAAAAACGATTTTCGGAGTCGACTAACGTAGACACGAGAATAAACCTAGCGACGCAGATACTGGAAGCCGAAGCGAAAAGCGCGCTGACATCCGGCACGGTCGAGCAGCTGACCGAAACGCTTAAGCTTTCGATCACGAAGTTTTTCTCGTCCATCATCAGCGCCGAAAAAAGCCTCGTGCTGTACGACATTGACTTGGACAATTCTAAACGTCAGCTCGTTATTTCGAAGACAAAGAACGGTCTGGGACTTATGAGCGACGTAGACTACGCGAAAGAAAAACAGAGCCTTACTCAAAAAGAAAACAACCGCGCATCGAAGGAGCTTGCAATAGACAACGCGTACATCGCACTCAATAAGCTTATGGGCGCTTCACCCGGAACACGGTATAAGGTAGAGCTTAACTTCACATACAAGCCGCTCGGAGACGTAAGCCTTGACAGTACCGCGTATCAGGCGATGTACGCCAGCACGAACATAAAGACACTGCAAGCCAATCTCGACACGGCACAACGTAAGTATAATATCAACACGTCAAAGAACGCCGACGAAATCTTGACGCTTGAAATCAACCTGCAACAGGCGACGCGCGCGTTAAGTGACGCACAGACTTCTATCAGCGACAAGGTGCTGTCTTTGTACAACACAATAATCGATCAGGAAACGCAGTACAAATCGGCGGTGTTACAGCTAGAGACACTTAAAAACCAGCTCGAAGTCAAAAAAACACAGCTCGATCTCGGCAAGCTTACACAGCTTGATTACGATACGGCGCTTTACCAAATCAAGCAGCAGGAAGAAACCATACGTTCACTCGTTTACAGCCACGAAATTAACGTATTTCAGTTCAATAATCCGTTTTCATTATGATGAGGTCAAATAATGTCAGATAATCAAGCGGGTTCTACCCGCACACACAATGAAATCAGAATGGCCGAGGAAAAAGTCGGCTCGCTGCTTATAAAGTTTTCTATTCCGACTATCATCGGAATGCTTGTCAACGCGTTGTATAACGTCGTCGACAGGTTCTGGGTTGGCAAGCTCGGCGAAACCGCCGGGCAAATGTCTTTGGCGGCTGTTGGGCTTACGATGCCGATTACGTTCGTCGTATTCGGCTTTTCTATGCTCATAGGCGTCGGCTCGGCGGCTAATATCTCAATCAGTCTTGGCAAAAAGGATAGGGACAACGCCGAAAAAATCCTCGGTAACGCGCTTACGCTTATTCTTATCATTGGCGTTTTCGTTTCCATTGTTATTCAAATATTATGTGAGCCGCTGCTTCGGCTCATAGGCTCGGACGAACATTTACTGACCTTGGCCGTGCCTTATCTGCGTATTATCATAGGCGGCTGTATATTTCAGTTAAGTTCGTTTGCTATGAACAACCCTATTCGCGCCGCCGGTAATACGAAGCGCTTCGCTTCGACGCAGCTGCTTGGCGGTATCGCTAATATGATTCTCGACCCGATTTTTATTTTCGTATTCGGCCTAGGCATAAGCGGTGCGGCTATCGCTACCGTTATCGCGCAGATTTTGTCGGCTGCATGGGTTTTTCAATACTACTTCTCGGGTAAATGCCCGCTTAAGTTTAAGGCTAAGAATTTGCGGCTTGACATCGCCACTATGAAGGCCATCTTCTCAATAGGCTTGTCTCCGTTTCTGATGCAGATAGCCGGTAGTGTCGTCACTGTGGTTGCGAACCTTAACCTAAAGCATTACGGCAATCTCGAATATAACAGCACGAGCATAGGAATAAGCGCTATGACCGTCATAAACGGCATATCGACTATGGCGCTAATGCCGCTGTTCGGTCTGAATCAGGGCGCGCAGCCCATCATCGGCTACAACTACGGCGCGAAAAACCTTAAACGCCTAAAGGAAGTCTACAAATGGGGCGTTATTTACGCTACGGTTTTTTGCACATTGTATTTTCTGGTGTGTCAGATTTTTTCCGTGCAGCTTGTTAAAATTTTTAACGACGACGAAATGCTTGTTTCGATTGCGTCGCATGGGTTGCGCACTATAGCCATACTGTTGCCGGTTATCGGTTTTCAGATTTATACGTCGAACTTCTTCGTCGCGCTCAGCCGCGCAAAAGTCTCTATCCTCTTAAGCCTGTCGCGTCAGGTTATATTTTTGATACCCGGTTACATAATACTGCCGCTTATCTTTGGGTTTAAGGGTATATGGTACGCTATGCCGATTGCGGATTTCTTTGCTACGCTGCTTACTCTGTTTTTTATTATGCTTGAATTCAAGCGGCTTAATAAGCTTATGGTAGCCCCGGAGTAATTGTGTTTTACATCTACCGTCATTGGAGGGGGGGTCTATTATGTCTCCCTCTTTCATATGCTCGCCGCCGATGCAGATATGCTCGGCTGCCCTTGCCGGTCCTATTTCTGCTGCCGTTAAGCAATCCTGTTGCCTACAGCTGTCGTATACCTTAAACGCGATAATACACTCTTCTCTTAATCTTCTCTGGTTATGCACTTCGTTATCAAACCCTTGGACGCTAGCCTCTGCCACCTGGTTCTCGTCGCCTTTGCGTAATTCAAATGCTGCCATGAATAATACCTCCTATATTATCTTCATTTTTAATGCCTCTCCAATAATATAGTATGTACATGTTAAAATTTGGTGCAAAAATAATGCGTCATTACGCTGTTTATCGAACCGTCCGAGCCGTGGCTCAGCATGTATTCTATTATGTCGTCCTCTGTCAAAAAAAGGTTGCCGCTGCTGTTCTGCTCGGGTATGTAGTAGATGTGGTAGCTGTCCGTGCAAAGCCTGTTGATTATGTACTTAAGCGGGGTTTGGGACTGTACCGCGAAGCATTTGACGGGTAGCAGGTTCGGTTTGATGTTTGTTTTTTGCTTCCAGAAGTCTGCCGTCATGCCTATGTATTCGCGCTCCGCCGTTTTGCTTAGAAAAAAACCGATGCAAAATAAGCTGATGTTATAAGGATACAAAACAAACTGCAAAACGCCGGTCGCCATGATAACCGTACTTAACGCACGGCTTATTTTTTTTATGGCAGAGTTGGCGGTTAGTGTTCCGGCGGCGTTAGCTAGGAAGGTTTGTAGTAGCCGCCCGCCGTCTAGTGGGTATACCGGGAGAAGATTGAATGTCCCGATGAAAATGTTGGCTGTTGCAAATGTTGCTATTGTGCTTGAAAACGAGCTTGAAATCACGCTGCCCGGTTGTAAGAGTTGCGTCAGAAGTCCCGACACAATGGCGAGTATAAAATTACTGATTGGCCCCGCTGATATTATGAGGTAGCGTTTTAACGATCCGGCTGTATCCAGGTTTTTTATAACGGCAGTTTCGCCTAGCGCCGAGAAGATGATTCGTTCGGCTCGCAGCCCAAGCGCCCCGGCGACGGCTATATGCGACAGCTCATGCAGCGTCACCGCCGCCAACAGAATAAAAAATTGCTCTATATATCCTAGAGCAATAAATATAATCAATAATACTACAAACGACGGACGGATTTTAATTTGAAACCTCTCCCGTTAGAAAACATTTTGCATCCTATATAAATACTCCATAACTACGTCCTTCGTGTAGGACAGCGTAACGAACTGCATCGGATCAACGGACACCTCGTCCTTCCATGCTGAAAAATGCAAATGCGCTCCCGTCGTAAGGCCGGTGTTGCCCGATAACGCCACGGTCTGCCCTTGCTTTATTTTGTCGTTGCGCTTGACGAGAATCTTTGAAAGATGCGCGTACATTATTGTGTAGCCGTTGTCGTCTGTGTATTTTACGTAGTTGCCGTATGTTTTTGAAACGCCGGTCGCTATGACTTGCCCGTTGGCTACGGCTTTTACGGGTGTGCCGATAATGCATGCTATATCGATGCCGTCATGCAGCTCCTCTTTTTTTAGGACGGGGTTCGTACGCTTACCGTAGCTGGATGTTATTATGCCGTTCACGGGATTAATCCAGTCGATGTAGGCCGTGTCGGGGTATTTATATGCCGCACTTAGTTCCGCTCCGAAGTTGCGGACAGACTCGGAGCTTGGCGGTTTTTTACGTTCTCGGTGTAGATGTCTTCTTTGGAGTTAAGCTCGGTAAGTATGTCCTCGTCGATGCGTCCGTTAAAAAATGACGGCGGCGGGGTTTGTGCGATTGGCGACGCTATTGGCGACGCGGTCGGCTGTGCCGGAGTTGGTGTTGGAAGCTCGGCTGCTTTTGCCGTGTTCTGGGGCGATGATTGGCGGAATACGCCCACTGTGTTGTCATCCTTATCGGAAAAGATCGTCAGAAACGAATCCTTCATGGCTGTTAAGTTGTCGGCTGATTCTTCCAGCGCTGTTTTGATACTCTCAGGCTCGACGGATTCGGACAAGGCTGCGCTTAATGTTCTCTTGATTGTTCTTGTCAGCGGCACGTCTATAAGCGAGATGCACAGCACGAACGCCAGTATTATCCCGCTAATAATGCACTGTAATAGAAACGCTTCTTTGACGTTAAACGACGCGATACCGCGTTTAGATTTATACTTTTTATGATGCGCCGTGATTTTTCTGTGAATGCTTCTGTTCATTGCGATTCCCCCTTTGTGATTTATAAATTTATATTCACGGGAAGTCCAACATATGCAAAAACCGGCGCGGTAATATTTCTGGAGGGATTGTAAATGAAGATTGTTGTACTGGATGGTTACACGCTTAACCCCGGCGACTTAAGCTACGAGCCGCTGTCGGAGTTCGGCGAGCTGACGGTGTATGAACACACTAAGCCGGAAGAGACGGTCGAGCGGATAGGCGACGCTGAGATTGTTTACACGAATAAAACGCTGCTCACGCGTGATGTGATTGAGCGGACAAATATGAAGTGGATAGGCGTACTCGCCACGGGTTACAACGTGGTTGACGTGGCTTGCGCACGAGAGAAAGGCATACCCGTCACGAACATACCGAATTACGGCACGAACTCCGTTGCTCAGTTTACGTTCGCGCTGCTGCTTGAGATATGCCACCATGTCGGCGAGCATAGTAACGCTGTGTTGAACGGCAAGTGGAGTGCGAACGGAAGGTTCTGTTTCTGGGACTACCCGCTTATTGAGCTTGACGGTAAGACGCTAGGAATTATCGGCTTCGGAAAAATTGGGCGGCAGGTCGGCGCTATCGCCAAGGTGTTTGGGATGAACCTGATTGTTCATGATAGGGTTGTCGATGCGGATATGGAGAAGCAGGGGTTTAAGTATGTGGATTTGGAGACTCTTTATGCTGCTGCGGATGTGATATCGTTGCATTGTCCGCTTTTTGCTGAGAACGAGCGGATGATTAATAGAGCGGCTATCGCCGGTATGAAGGACGGGGTTATTATTATTAACACGTCTAGGGGTGGGCTTATTGATGAGCAGGATTTGTGCGATGCACTGAATAGCGGTAAGGTTTACGGGGCGGCTGTCGATGTTGTGTCGGTTGAGCCGATTTCGCCGCAGAACCCGCTGTTGTCGGCAAAGAATTGTATTATTACTCCGCATATTGCTTGGGCGCCTAAAGAGTCGCGTGTGCGGCTGCTGAATATAGCTGTTGATATTTTGCGGTCGTATTTGGGTGGGAAACTGATAAACGCTGTAAACTGATACTGTAAGTTCACGAGAAAACAGCCGTCTGCTAAGATATTTTTATATCGGCAGACGGCTGTTTTTATATTTTAGCAGTATCCTCCATTTTTCATGAGAAACGCCTTACCCCTGTGAACAATCGGGATATCAGTCGGCTTATCAATAACCGGCTGAATGCTGTACGGCCCTTCCCAACCGTAGAACGCCAGATACTCAGACAAAAACAACCCACTGTTGGTACTGGACTCAACAAAGGTCGGATTGTTATACAAATAATCCTTTATAGGCACGATGTCAGCCATCTTAGTCCAGCTGTCACCGTTGTCTTTAGAATCCCAGCGTTCAAGCTCGCCAGCTCCGTATGTGTAGATACTCCCATCTTTTTTTCCTACTATTAAATAGGCTGTAAGACTGCCGTCTCTATTACGTAATATTTTACTGCCCGACCACGTAGTGTTCGTGTGAGTTATCAATATTTTTTTTAGCTCACCGTGTTCGCGCTTGAAATAATAAAAGCCGCATGTCCATTCGGTTTCCTCAGTTATCGGAAGTAAAAACGATACATCCCTTCCGTTGTCGGAAATAAGCATGGACGGCATCATTGTCAAGTAATCGCCGCTGTTCCAAACCATGCACTGCTCGGCTTCTTTTTTGTTAAACGGCACACTCATTACGTCCCCATTTAAATTCTTTACGACGCCACTGTTCATATCTACACTGATGTAGTAAAGATTATAGCGGGAGTTGACGCTTGTTTTCCTTTTATAAAGCGGATGAATCTGTTTCCATATCCCACGCTCATCAAAATACGTAAAGCCGATGTGCAACGTACTCCCGTCCGGCGAAAGCTGCGCGCTGTGGTATGAACCCGCCCACGAATCTGCGTCGTTTTCGGGATTCTGGTCGAAATCAACCAGCTTGATTGGCTTAGTCCAGCTATAGCCGCCGTCGTTAGACACACAGTAGCACCAATACCCCATATGCCCAAGCGCTCTAAAATACAAAACAACATCGCCGTTTGGCCGCATAAAAATATGCGGATAACTAATAGACGGAGCGACTACCTCGGCGTCCCTCCACTGCGTTACATCTAACGGCCTGACCGAAACACTGTGGCTACCCTGCTCTCCGTGACAGTTATATAAGGCGTGGATAAACCCTTCCTTATCAATCCATATTACAGGGCACAAATGATGATCGAACGCGTATCGCTCAGCATCACCTATTTTGCAAGGCTGACTGAAAACGCCCGTTTTCGTGTCGTATGTAAGAATATACGGATCTGCGTATATTTCCTTATCATTCGCCTGATACGCAATATAAATAATGCCGTCCTTCTCAATAATCTGCGGCCCCATTCTCACGTCGTAAAACATTTTTTCCGCGCCGTACAAAGCAAATGGTTCAACATTTCTCATGCTAACAACCTCCGATAACGTTTTCACATATCTTACACTATTTCTGACTTATTATAAACAAATTTCCATTAAAATTTTCAAATAATTATTGACACACACACGCATTTACGATTATCATTACGTTATCGGAAATTTTCTGAAAACGATACCATTTTTGAAAAGTACAGTTAAAGGTGTTGATTGCAATGCATCCTCAAAGCGATGCGGTTTTAAACCTGCTTACCGATATTTACGGCGCGGACACAGCAGGCGAATGCTTTATAAAAATAAACGATACATTTAAAAAATACAGCTTCAACCCATCAGAGCATAAGCGAAGCTTTCAGCTGACAGAGAACGATGTTTTCTTCATTACATACGGGGATATAGCAAAATCCGAATCATCCTCTCCACTACAGAACCTGAACTATCTGCTGAATAAATATTTTGAAAATGTTTTTACCCATGTGCATATACTTCCGTTTTTCCCGTACACGTCGGACGATGGCTTTTCGGTTGTGGATTACAAGCAAGTCGACGCTAAGCTTGGCAGTTGGGACGATATAAAAGCTTTATCGGACAAAACAGGGCTGATGTTTGACGCCGTTGTTAACCACATATCCGCTTCGAGCAACTGGTTTCAGGAATATTTAAACGGTAACAAAAAATACGCTTCATATTTTATTGAATGCAATCCCGAAAACGATTTCAGCATGGTAACTAGACCACGAACGCTTCCACTTCTAACAGCGTTTCAAGTTTCGAACGAAACAAAGCACGTATGGACTACATTCAGCGCCGACCAGATCGACCTTAACTTTAAATCGCCCGATCTGCTTATTGAGATTATTGATGTTCTGCTGCTTTACGTTCGTAACGGCGCAAAGGTAATAAGGCTTGACGCAGTTAGCTATCTCTGGAAGGAGCAAGGCACGACGTGTAGCAATCTTGAAAAGACACATGCAGTCATTAAGCTTTTCAGAGCTATACTGGATCTCGTAGCTCCTGACGTCGTAATTGTGACGGAAACAAACGTCCCCCACTCCGAGAACATCAAATATTTCGGAAACGGCTACGACGAAGCGCAGATGGTTTACCAGTTCGCGCTTCCTCCGCTTGTTGCGTATTCATATTACAAGGGCAATGCTGAGAAACTCAGTAAATGGGCAGCCAGTCTATCAACTGACGGCGATACTACATTTTTCAACTTCCTATCGTCGCACGATGGCGTCGGCGTGATACCCGTTAGCGGTATTATTACTGAGGACGAAAAGCTGGAGCTAAGTCGCATGGTAAAAAACCGCGGCGGCTTCGCCTCATATAAATCACTGGCGGACGGCTCGCAAACAATTTATGAGCTTAACAGTACATACTACTCTATAATCTGCGACAAATCCGACCCCGACGAGCTAAACATAAACAAGTTCGTTGCATCGCAAGCAATCCTGCTGTCGATGCGCGGCGTCCCTGCTCTGTATTATCACAGTATGCTCGGCTCCGAGAACTATACAGAAGGCGCAGATATTACCGGAATGAACAGGACGGTAAACAGGCAAAAATTTACCGTTGAGCAACTCGATCAAATGCTCACGACAGAAACTCGCAACAAAAAAATTTGCGACAGAATAAAGGCGCTTATTGACGTCAGGAAAAAGCAGACCGCCTTTAATCCATTAGCTCCGCAAGAAATTTTGAATTTGAACAAGACGTTGTTTTCCTTCGTTCGATTCGGTGCTGATGGAATCCGGATTTTGTCGGTCACGAATATGTCGTCATCGCCCGTAACGGTAGACCTACGCTTGGACGGTGCAGCCGTACTCGCGTCGACTGAGGGCTTTGTTATGAATAACAGCAGCTTCACGCTACCCGCATATGGCTTTGCGTGGATTACACTGTAAATGTTGTAAAGGACTGATAATATGAAGCATGTCGACTACCACACGCATACGACCTTCTCAGACGGGACGGGTACTATCCGCGAAATGCTTGCTAAGGCGGCAGAGTTGGGGCTGGATACGATCGCTATAACAGATCACTTCGACTTAAACGACCCACGACCACATATCTCAAATATCACCGCGGATGCACTACTCAACCACTTTGCAGAGATAAAAGAAGCCGCTCACGATTTTTCCACCAACGTACTATGCGGAATTGAAACAACCCCGCTGCCCGGCGGTAAGCTGGACATTACCGACGACGTACGAAAAAGCTGCGACCTGATTATCACAAGCTGCCATTATATGAAATACGACGGCATTATAAACCCGGGCGAGTTTTTCAACGACCGTTACTGGGAGCAGTTTAAGGAGATTGTTTTAGAGACAGCCTTAGCGGAGGGCGATATATTCGGCCACGTTGAAGAGTATCTACCTATTAAAGAAATGATCGAAGGCTTAAACACAACCTTTGCACAGCGCAGAGAAATATGCCGCAGCATCGCCGACAGATATTTTGACCGACCTTTCTTCGAGAAACTGACGGATAACCTAAAAAAATCCGGCAAAGCCTGCGAGCTGCACTGCGAAACATCGACGCCGCGGGAACATGTTATAGAATACATGTCGCGCAACGGCATTCGGTTCACGCCGGGTAGTGACGCCCACACGGTTAATCATCTGGGCAAGGTCGACTGGGCTTATGCGATGGCAGAAAAATATGGATTTACATTACATATAATTAACGGCAGGTGAGAGAATGAGCAGACATGTGTTGTACATGAACTGGGACGGCTTTGCTAAGTATTATTACGATATAGCTTCCGCCAGAGGACTTGTGCCTGTTATAGACGGGCTTAAAAACGAGGGTGTTTTCTTTACTAACGCTTCATGCGGGATACCGCCTATAACAAACCCAATGCAAACGGCAATTTCCTCCGGCGCGTATTCTCAAAAGACAGGCAATGTCAAGGTTTACTACGATAAAACAAAAAAAATAGTAGTCGAGCAAAGACGGAACAACGCAGCCGAGAACATCGTCGACTGTCTGCATCGTCAAGGTAAAACCGTGGCGTCCGTTCAGCACTTTACATTCGAAGAAAACGGGACATACGCCGGTGATGTAAATAGACCGTACATATTTATTGAGTTTTCGAACTATATGATCAGATTTAACGAACTGCTTCGGCTGTATGAGGGCAAGCCTGTTCATACCGGCGATATTTACACGAACGTCGTGACAGCGCCGGATTTTGCGGCGATATACTTCGACGATTTGGACACTGTCGGGCATAACAACGGTAAGCTTGCACCCAAAGCAACAAGTGAAACGCAGCGTGTCGAGAATGTCATCTGGCGGCTTAACCAAATGGATACCGCACTCGGATATTTCATCGACGGAATAAAGCAGCTTGGATTATATGAGAGCATGTCGTTTTTCTTAATAACTGACCACGGCATGACGCCGTTTACATTCGACACTGCGTCAGTGTCGGCGTACAACGATTTGCTGTCCGAAATAGCCGCGTGTGGGTATAAGTACGAGGTATTAAAAGGCGGCATGAGTCCGGCGAAGGAAACCGAAGTCGTGCTGTGTACAGCTGGGCTTTCTCTTATGTTCAGTTTCACGTCTGCACAACCTGTCGGCGAGATAAACGCGCTCAAGCAAAGGCTGCTGCAAAAAAGCTACGTCGGAAAAATAATGAACGCCGAAGAGCTTAAAACCGAAGGCTGCATGGATTTTTGCGACCTGTACATCTCACCGAAGCCACCGTACATTTTTAAAGATAAGGCGATGCCCGTAGGAGCGAATCATGATTCGCTCGATGACAGCTCGCGCCGTATTTTTGCACTGATGTGGGGCAGCGGTATAAAAAGGAATCTCGTAATAGACGACAGCGTAAAAAACGTCGCATTCGCTCCGACTATGACTGCGCTACTAAACGCAGAACCGCCTCGGGACTGCGTGGCAAAACCGATTTACGAAGCAATTATTTGAAAACGATATCAAAGGAATGTGTTAATGTTGATAAACAACAAAGATAACAGCAAGAAAATAACAATTAAAGATGTAGCCTCGTTGGCTAATGTTTCGGTTTCGACGGTTTCTCGTGTATTAAGCAACGAGAACTTCGTAAAAAACGACAAGCGCGACAGAGTCCAAAAAGCAATAAACGAGCTGGGCTTCATACCAAGCGTAGTCGCCAGACAGATGCACGGCTACAACGAGCGGACTATAGGGATTATCACGACGCGCTCAAGCAACCGCACGTTTATAAACCCCTACTTCACAAATGTAATCGGCGCAATCGGCAGCGTGACAGAGGAAAACGATTTTTTTCTGCAAATTAACTCCTACGACAACACAACAAACGAAGTGGACAAAATAATGAAGCTCTACAAAAGCCGTCAGGTCAACGGCTTCATTCTATTAAGCTCACGCGTATACGATCCGCTAATCGTCGAGCTTCTTAAAAACAAAGTACCGTTTACGCTAATCGGTCGCGTTATTGAAAACACGATACAGGACTATGACTCTATCTACTGGGTGAACACGGACAACATCGGACTGTCAAAGAACGCTGTAGAGTTTTTGATTAAAAAAGGGCATGAACACATCGGTATTTTGACCGGGCCTATGCAGTACGTAGTCAGTCAGGACAGATACACGGGCTATCGGCAAGCGCTCGTCATGAACGGCAAGGAGTTTCTGGACGGCTACAGCATAGAAGCCGGTTACTCGTACCAAGAAGCAAAAAAAGCCGCCGCCGAACTTGTTACGAACAACCCCGAAATAACTGCGATCTACGCGACAGACGACTTAAAAGGCGTCGCCGCTATCGAAGCCCTTACCGAAATGGGCATCAGCGTACCCGGGCAGATAGCCGTTATCGGCTGCGATAATTTTGACATATCAAGGATAATACGTCCGGCGCTGACTACGGTTAACATCCCGATATACGACCTAGGCATAGTCGCCGCCAATATGCTCATCGACATCATGAACGGCAACGAAATCCAAAACAGGCATGTGAATCTCGATACGGAGTTAGTAATACGTGATTCTGTATAAGCTTACGTACTAAACTAAAAAGGGGACGCGCAAGCATGAAGTCAACAAAAGCAGTTCAAACTAAAGCAAACCGGAAGCACTCTGATATATGGAGTAACATAGATTTGTACGCAATGCTCGTACCTGTCGTTTTGTTCTATCTGGTTTTTAAATACTGGCCGATGTACGGAGTGCAGATCGCGTTTCGCGATTACAATCCCGGACTTGGGTTCCTAAGCAGCGAATGGGTCGGGCTGGATAACTTCCGGCGGCTGTTCGAGTCGTTCCGTTTCGGACGCATGGTGAAGAATACGTTACTGATTAACATTTATCAGCTCCTATTCCAGTTTCCCATACCGATTATTTTTGCGATACTCGTAAACGAAGTAAAACACAAATATTTTAAGAAGTTCATACTCAACTTAACGTACATACCACATTTTTTATCAACGGTTGTAGTAGTCGGCTTGGTCGCCGCCATTACAAGCCCCGAAACCGGCTTTATCAACAACGTGATTCATTCGCTCGGTTACGAGAAGATTCGCTTCATGGAAAGTGCCGAATGGTTTAAGACACTGTTCATCGGCTCGGGCATCTGGTCGAGCATGGGATGGAGTTCGCTTGTATACCTTGGCGCGCTGGCCGGAATCGATCCAACTCTTTACGAAGCTGCGCAGGTCGACGGCGCGAGCAAATTCCAGCAGATGCTTAAAATAACTATACCGTGTATCGTACCCACTATCATGATAATGCTTATACTTAAAATCGGCGGCATCATGGACTTGGGCGTCGACAAGGTTCTGCTTATGCAAAACGACCTGAACATAACCTCGAGCGATGTTCTTTCCGTTTATGTGTACAGAGTCGGTGTGCGCGAGGGCGACTACAGCTTCGCCGCCTCGGTCGATTTGTTCAACAACGTCATAAATTTTACATTACTAATATTAGCCAACAGGCTTGCTAAAAAATTCAGCGGCTCCTCGCTTTGGTAAAAAGGACTGGTAGATATGTTGCAACGTAATAAAACCGTTCATATAAACAGCGATACGTTTTTTGTCGCGGGGATTTATGCGGTTATGATTATTTTGGCTGTCATTATGTTATATCCTCTAATAATAGTTCTGAGCTGCTCTGTCAGTAACCCGCGGGACATCTTAAACGGTAAGGTCGTATTGTGGCCGGTCGGTTTCAGCCTGGAATCGTACGAAAAGGTGCTGCAAAACAAGGAAATAGTAAGCGGCTTCCTAAACTCGGTACGCTATACGATAGTCGGCAGTGCGGTAAACGTGGCGCTGACGATACTCGCCGCTTTTCCGCTCTCCTGTAAGGAGCTAAAAGGGCGAAAGTTTCTCATGATAGCGATAACGTTCACGATGTTTTTCTCCGGTGGAATGATTCCGCTGTACCTGGTCGTGCGTCAGCTTAAGCTTATGAACACGATGTGGGCTATAATCCTGCCCGGCTCGATCAGCACGTATAACCTTATCATTACAAAAACCTTCATCGAAAACAACATACCGTCCGAGCTGCGAGAAGCCGCCGTTATTGACGGCTGTACGAACTTTAAATTTCTCATTAACGTAGTGTTACCGCTGTCGATGACGATTATTGTCATAATAACAATGTTCTACGCCGTATCGCACTGGAACGCCTACATGGGGCCGGTAATGTATTTCTCTAGGAAGTCGCTCTACCCGCTTCAGGTTGTGCTGCGCAGTATTCTGCAAAGCAATCAGGTCACAGACATGACATCGAATGCTGATGTCGTACTGTCGGAGCGTTTTTTTGAAATCGAGCGTATCAAATACGCTACTATGGTAGTCGCATCGCTACCGCTCGTTATAGCTTATCCATTTATTATGAAGTATTTTGAAAAGGGCGTAATGCTCGGCGCTTTAAAAGGCTGACATCTATTTATAAGAGGAGGATTATCTATGAAACGATTTTTTATGTACAAAAAGCTGGCGTCCACTCTCGCTGTAGCCGGAATAGTAATAAGCACAGTGACTTGTTCGCCGGTTACATCGTCCGCTTCTGCACCAGACACTCTGACAGAGGGCGGCAAAACAGTATTAAAGTCCGGTACGAAAATTACGAATGACAAAATTGTATTAAAGGGCTTTGGCTCGAAATATTCCGGCAACGCCGAATGGGACAACAACATGCTACTGTGGAAGGAATTGGAAAAACGTACCGGCATAACCGTACAATGGGACACGGTTGTTAACACCGAGGCACGCTCGAAGGCATTGCTTCTGTTTGCGGCGGGCGACCTGCCGGACATCCTCGGTAAAAATGCATTGAACATGCCCGACGTCGTAAAGTTCGCTGCTTCGAAGCAGCTTGTTGATTTCTCGCAGTATATGAACAGCGGCCTCATGCCGAATTTTAAAAAGATTTATGAAAGCGATATCAACGTTAAGATTTCAAACACCGACCCGCAAGGCAAGGTATACGCCCTGCCCTCTCTGTACACCGGCCCTAACGATACAGTCAGAAGATTCATGTACATCAATGAAAAATGGCTGAAAAACATTGAAAAGTCCAAACCGCGTAACATAAACGAGTTCTTGGATATCCTTCGCGCGTTTAAGACGAAGGATGCTAACGGCAACGGCAACCCCAACGACGAAATACCTATGTCGCTCGGCGACGCGTTCACTCAGACCGAAAGAACGATTCGTTCGCTCGCCGGTATCGACAACGTATTCGGACAGCCGTACAACATCATTAACGACAAGGTTAAGCAAATGTACACGTCCGAAAATATGAAGCAAGCATTTACGCTTCTGAACACGCTTTACTCAGAAGGGCTTATTGAGAAGGATATTTTCACAAGAAGTGCGTCCGAATTTTTCGCGCGTCATGAGGATAAATCTTACGGCGTAACTTTACTGATACCTGCTTCCGACAAGAATTTTGAATACGGTATTCTTGAGCCGTCATTCGGCATCGGCGGAAAAAATTCTGTTATCTGGAACTGGAGCGTAACATCTGTTGTTACGGCGTCAGCTTTTAACATCACAAGCAGCAACAAATATCCGCAAGCTACCGCTCGCTGGATGGATTACTTCTTCGGTGACGAGGGTGCGACGCTTGTAAGAATGGGCGTTGAAGGCGACACATACGTGGTCAACAAAGACGGTTCCTACAGCTACTCACCGAAAATAAAGAACGACCCGCAGGGCATCGAGTTCGCTATGGCTAAGTACAGCTTCTGGCTCGGCACGAACACTACACCCGGTCTGTATCCCGAAAAGCTCACGCTGCCTAACATAGAGGGTACACTTGCGACGAAGGCACCTCCTGTATTCGACAGCTATCTATCAAAGTATGTTTTTGCCATGCCGCAGATGTCACCGGCGCTTGAAAAAGAGCTGACCACGCTTCAAACCGAAATCAACAAATATTACGGAGAGTGCCGCGCAGCATTCATGACCGGCGGCATGAACATCAACACTCAGTGGAACGAATACGTCTCGACGCTTGAAAAGCTTAAGCTTTCAAGACTGGAAGCTATCTATGAAGAAGCGTACGGTATCGTTAAAAAAATGCAGGGAAAATAAATATGCAGATAAATATTGAAAACATCCCCTTTTCGAGCTATGGGGCGTTTTTAGCGGTTTCTAAAGACTTGAGCCAACAAGGCAACGGTATATGGATTCGCTCGCTGATACGCCCCGAATGGGGCACGTGGCGCAAAAAGCCATCCGACCATTTGCTCAGACTGATTCCCACGGACAGCTCATCCTGTTTCATAGCTAATGAAACGCAATGCCTCCCGTGGGAATTGCGCTTTTTAAGTGAAAAAAGCGCCATACGTTGCGTGTTCACAGATGACGATAGTATCGTTTTTTTATGCGAACGCGCCGGTATCGTATTCGAACACGACCACGACGAGCTTAAAGCCGTTAACATCACAGCTCTCGATAATGAGCTGTCTTTTTTTTATCCTATCATCAACTACAATGTCACAATCAACGCCTTAAACGGGGCCATCACCTACGACGCTCCACTTAAAAGGATTTTTGTTAAGCCGTCAGGCGCGGAGCCGCTCTTTATTAATGTAAGCGCGTGTAACACGCTGCTTGCTGATGATATACGGTGTACCGCATTAAGCACCGTTGATGAGTTTGAAAGGCAATCGGACAACACAAAAATCAGCTACGAGACTTTCGCGAAGGGTTTCGGCGGTTCGGGCAGCGATATGACTGAGCTATCGGCGTATGTATTGTGGAGTACAGTTTATCATTCCAGAGGAAACATAAAGCACGACTGCAATGCCGTTTCAAAAAAGCTCATGAACCTAGTATGGTCGTGGGATAACTGCTTTAACGCATTAGCAGTTTATAAGAGCAGCTCGCAGCTCGCTTGGAGCAATATATATTCGTTCTTTAAGGCGATGCGACCCGACGGTAGGCTAGCAGACGCCGTTAATCCGGTTTATATCGTAGACTGGTTCACTAAACCGCCTGTACACGGTTACGTTATCGAAAAACTGCTGCGCGCGGAGAGCTACCCGCAGGATAAAATGCGGTTGCTTTACAACGACTTGGTGCGCTGGACGGACTGGTGGCTGAACAATACAATGTATAACGGTCTGTGCCATTACCTTCACCCGTACGATTCGGGCTGGGATAATGCGACATGCTTTGACTCCGGCTATCCTATAGCGACGCCCGACTTAAATGCGTATCTAGTTATTCAGTTGGAGCTGCTTGCTAAGATGGCTGATATGCTGTCAATAGAGGGCAACGGTATGAAGTGGCGTGGTATCGCGGCCAGGCTTTTGGATAATGTTGTTAACCGGCTTTGGCAAGACGGGCGTTTTATCTGTATCAAGAAAACCGGTGAAGCCGTCAGTACGGACAGCCTTATAAGAATGGTGCCGATAATGCTTGGTAAGAGATTACCCGAGAGTATTTACACATGCCTTATCGACGAGCTGAAAGCTGAGAACCATTTCCTAACCGGTTTTGGTCTGGCGACTGAGTCGTTAAGGAGCAAATATTACGACCACCGCCGTAACGAGGAACTGACGAAGCCTAACGCTTATTGGCGCGGGCCTGTATGGGCACCGCCGGTTTATTTCATATACTGCGGCTTGATGGATTTAGGCGAAACAGAATTCGCCGACAGCATAGCCGACAAGTATTGCCGATTAATCGAACGCACACCGAACGCAATATACGAGGACTACGACAGCCTATCGGGACAGGGCTTCGACGATTCGGCTTATACATGGACGGCTTCGGTTTACGTTCTCCTAAAGAATAAGCGAGGGCTTTGATATGCTAAAGAAAATCCTTTTTTTATCAACGTTAATACTTGCGATGACGGTTAGCGTGTTCGCCAGCTACACCGTCTCGGACAATATTTATAGCAACGACAAGCACAAGGGTAGCTTAACGGTACGGTTTTTGGGGTTGAATGAATTGGGCGTTAACAATTCCGAAGCAACGCTGATTATTTTTCCGAACGGCACGAATATGCTTATCGATATGAGCTACGCCAAAAAATACGATGCCATTGCCGACATGCTTAAAAAAAGCGGCGTATCAAAAATCGATACGCTGCTGATTACGCATTATCATTCCGACCACACGGGCAACTTTTCTAAGCTCGCGAGTAATTTTAAGATAGGTAAGGTTTATTTGCCGGAGTTCCCGACGTATCGGGGCAAAGAGTATAATGAGATACTCGACACTATAAAAACGCAGAAGCTAACGTACCAGTTCGTCAATGAAGCCGACGTTATCCAACCTGATAAGGATGTTGAAATTGAGTTCTTGAACCCGCCCGGCGTAACCGCGTATCCCGAGGGCATGACGGACGACAAGGAAAAATCAAAGCTCGAAAACAATAACTCCGTAGTCTTTACGTTGAAGCACAACGATATAAAAATGCTCTTCGCCAGTGATATTTACACCGCTACCGAGACAAGGCTAATCAAAACCTACGGCGACAAGCTCAAAAGCGACCTACTCAAAATCCCTCACCACGGGATAAGCACATCGTCGTCGGCTCCTTTTTTGGCGGAGGTAAGCCCGGAGTATTCAGTCATCATGAGTGGGCAGCCTAGTATTGATACGTTCGACAGTATTTCATACCGCAGTAAGGCCTTTGTAACGGCGGCGTACGGAACGATTCTCGCTGTCAGCGACGGCAAGAAAATCACTATACATACCGAACACGACGACAAAACGAACGGGTTGTTCAAAACGAAGGATTTGATGAGCCTTCGTTTCTTTGCCACCGAAAATGACGGTGAACGTAACGGCGACTGCACTCTAATCGTCACGCCGGATAATAAGACGATACTCGTAGACACCGGAGTGGCGTCCGTGAGCAAAAAAATAACCGAGATGCTTGAAGCTCTCGGTATTAAGACATTGGATTATGTAATTTTGAGCCATTTTCACAGCGACCATATAGGCGGGTACGCGTATATCGCTAAGCATTTTAAGGTTAACGAGGTCTTGACAGTCAAGCTTGACGGTTACACCGACAAAATCTACGCCGAAATGATGGACCTAATAAAAAAGCAAGGCACTAAGCTGACCTATGTACACGAAGGGCAAGGTTTTACGTTCAGCGATGAAGTAAAAATGACTATACTGAACCCACCGGCGGAGACACGTCTGCCAGATGGCTTTTCAGCAGATAGCGACACGGATTTTATTAACAACAACTCAGTCGTGTTCCGTATGGTTTATAAGGATACGTCGTTTTTATTTGCCGGTGATGTTTTTTCTGTCAGGGAATATGAGCTTGCGAATAAGTACGGTGATAAGCTTCAATCCAACCTGTTGAAAATACCGCATCACGGCTCATCTACGTCGTCTACGATGAAGTTTCTGCTGTCTATCTCGCCGTTTATCAGTGTAATATCAAGCGCCAGACCGTCAATACAGACGTACGAAACAATAGTCGCTCGCTCCGAAAAAACTTTTATGACCGGCATCGACGGAACAATACATGTTACGTCTGACGGCTCACAGCTTACGGTTTCGACCGAAAACAAACGAAAACTGACGTCATTATATGGGGATGCGCCGTAACAGGCGCGTCCTTTTTTATTTGTCATATATCTTTCTCAAAATATCCTCAAGCCGCGGCTCCGTCAGCTTAAAATCCATAATATCATGCGTCTGCATAACAGCCCTCATTATATCGGCCGGTTTAAGCTGCTTTTTATGAAACACGACGTTAACCTTATTGTCCTCCCCAGCTTTTAAACTGGTTATCCCGTTAAGCTCCAGTCCCCCGCTCCATTTTCCAGCCAATGTCAGCTCAATAACGCTTTCCCCGCCATACAGCTCATAAAAAGCAGGTAACGTCCCATCATAAAGCAGCTTCCCCTGATCAATTAATATCAGCCGAGTACAAATCTGCTCGATATCATCCATATCATGCGTCGTCAGAATAACCGTAGTCTTACGCTCGGCGTTAATTGTATTAATAAACTCGCGAATACGCTGCTTCGCAACAACATCAAGCCCGATAGTCGGCTCGTCAAGATACAGTATTTCCGGATCGTGCAACAGCGCCACGGCAAGCTCGGCGCGCATTTTCTGCCCGAGTGACAGCTGGCGTATAGGCCTGTCGATAAACTCCTTCATACTCAGCAGCTCCGTAAACCGCTCGACGTTCTGCTCAAAGTGGCGCTTTTCGACCTTATACATTTTGCGGTAAAGCTCCAGCGCCTCCGACAGCGGCAAGTCCCAGTACAGCTGGCTTCTCTGCCCGAACACAACCCCTATGTGCATTGCGTTTTCGCGGCGGTTCTTTTGCGGAATAACTCCCCTGACGGACACCTCACCGGAGGTCGGGTACAAAATACCGCTTAGCATTTTTATCGTAGTCGACTTACCCGCGCCATTCGGGCCAACATAACCGACCAGCTCGCCCTTCTCTATCGAAAACGATACGTCCTCTACGGCGTGTTTTATCGTGTAGTCACCCGCGAAGAACGCCTTCATCGTATTCAAGACGCCCTTCTGCCGTTTGTAAACCTTAAATTCCTTACAAATATTTTTTACCTCTATCAAAGCCATACTACCCCCACCTTTCATGAGCCTGTGCTTTTATAAAACTTCATGCCGAAATTAAAAAACGCATAACCGAGCAAAACCATAGCAAGCCCCACAACCGGCGTTATGTAAACGAACGCCGCCGGGAATATCATCAGATCCCGCTTGTTTAAAAAATACTGCGCGGGGAAGAAATTTATGAACGCGTACGGGAACACAAACGTAAGCATAACGCCAATCCACGTGTCATAAATAGAAACGGGATAGCGAATAAACGCCTCCAGTGTGTGCCGCAGATGCGCCAGCGCATCGACCTTAAGCAGCCAGAACGACGGCACGTTCGCAAACATAAAAAACCCCGAGTGAATCATGCCCGCACCAAGCAGAACGATTATAAGATACAGCACATTCAAAAAGCTAAGCTGTATGCCGAGCTTCACAAAGCAAACGATAATTGTAATAGTACCTACGGCGACGTTGGCGAAGTACCCCGTCGAGAACTCCTTCGAGCATAAATAAAAGAACGGATTAAGCGGCTTAGTAAGCATTTCGTCGAATGTGCCGTTACGAATATGCTGCGACAGCTTAGTAAACGGATGAAACATAAAAAAGCCCGACAAACCATACGCGATAGTGTTCATACCAAACAGCAGCAGCACCTCGTACATCGACCAGCTCATAACGCTTCCGAACCGGTAAATCATAATAAACGTAACGCAAGTAGCCGAACCAAAGCCGAGCATTTTTGATATCGTAGTCATAATAAAAGCCGCCGGATATTCAGCCATCGACTTAAATTTTATGGCGACGAAATCCATATAAAGCGATAAATAACCCATACCCGTCAACCCCCTTGAACCGTAACGACACGCTGCGCGAACCGCCACATGACGTAACCCACAACATTAAGCGCGACAAGCCACACCAGCTGCACAGCGATAACAGACGCCGCGTAAGCGGGCGATGCCTTCCCTACAAAAATATTGGCCGGCTCGAAAATAACGAACCGAAACGGCAGCGCCTCTGCCAGACCCTTAAGCCACGCCGGATAGAACCAAAGCGGAACTGTACCGCCCGAAAACAGCGTGAACAGCGCGCCCATAGTCCACTGAATATGAAAGCCCGTTTTGAACCAGAACACAGACACGCCCATCAGATACTCGATCATTGCATAAATAGCTGCGCCGAGCAGTCCCGAGATAAAAAACGCCGCCCATTGCCACGGCTCCGACGGCAGCCGTATCCCCCAGACGAAGCCGCCCATTACGACAAGCGGCAGCACGAACACCAGTATCGTAAACGCAACCTCCCCCGCGCACGACGCGATAGATGCCAGCTTCAAGTTCACCGGACGTATGAAGTCGATCGAGATATTGCCGTTAACAATCCGATCGGCAAAGTATGTACTGACATCCAACCGTTCAAAACAATGCAATACCTGAACGATTAAGACGTACGTCAGCATTTCGGCTATAGTTACGCCGTCAACCTCCGCCTTGCCACGGTACAACGCCTGCCATATGTTGACCGTGACAAACAAATACACGAACGCCGTAAACAGCCGTATAACCGTGTTCGCCCTGTAAATAAAGTTCTGTTTGAAGCTGTTGATAAAAAATTCTGAGTACATAAATCCACCTGCCTTTTTAGAAATTTTCGGTAATATTTAAGAACCAATTATATACATTACCATAGTGTTAAAGTCAATGAAAAAATCCGGCCGATTTTCCGACTTGTTAGCGACTGTTGTCTGTCAATCGAACATATTCTTGTATTTAATAAGACTTGCATTACCGTACCCATAAATGCCTATAACTGCTTTTCGATTTTGCTATAAACAACCTCCGTCATTCCACATTGAATAGCTGCCATGTTATCCGGAATGTAAAACCCCCAAACTCCGCATAGTCGTATGACTTATGAACTGCGGGATTCGGGGGTTCGTTTTTGGGCTTTTATCGGTTACACTTCAAATCTAGCTACCATTTGCGCCAGCACTTCGGACTGGCTGTTAAGCTCCTCGGCAGCGGCGGCTGATTCCTCCGATGTTGAAGAGTTGCGCTGCACTACGTCTGATATCTGGTTGATACCGACGGTTATCTGCGAGATTCCCTCGCTCTGTTCCTGTGTTGCGGTATATATGCTGTTGATGATATCCGACACAAGGTTCGTATCAGAAACTATCTTCTGCAACGACTGCGCTGTTAGCTGTGCTGTTTTTGTACCGTCGTTTATTTTGGATATGATGTCCTCGATCATTGCGGATGTTTCCTTCGCAGCTTGCTGGCTTCTGCCCGCGAGCGAGCGTACTTCCTCCGCGACTACCGCAAAGCCCTTTCCGTGTTCTCCGGCGCGCGCCGCTTCTACTGCGGCGTTAAGCGCAAGCAGGTTCGTTTGGAAAGCGATATCGTCTATAACCTTGATGATTTTGAATATATTGTTTGATGCGTCCTTGATTTCCTGCATTGATGAAAGCATCTTAGTCATTTCGTCGTTGCCGTCTTTTGCGTTAGTCATCGACTGCTTTGATATATCGTTCGCACTTTGTGCATCGTTGGCTGTCTTGCGTGTCTTTTCGTTAATGTTTATTACGGAGGCGTTAAGCTCCTCGACAGAACTCGCTTGAATGCTCGCGCCGTTCGCTAGGCTCATTGCGGATTCGGATATTTGCTTCGCGCCGCATAGTACGTTGTCGGCCGAAGTTTTTATTTCGCCCATTGTCGCGCTGAGTGTATCAGAAATATTATTAATTGATTCCTTAATTAACTCAAACTGACCTAAGTATTCACGCGTTATGCTCACTCTCAGATCGCCACCGGCGATTGTGCTTAATATCTTTGTAATTTCATTTATATACGAACCTATCGCGCTAACCATAGCTTCGAACGACCTCGACATTTCGGCGAAGCTGCCCTTGTAGTTTTGACGAATGTTTACGTTAAAATTACCTTTTGAGAGCTTAGACAGTATGTCGTTCGCCTCGTTAATGGGAGTATTAACGGCTTCAAGCAGATTGTTTAAGCCCTGCGTAAGCGCATTCCAATCGCCCTTATACTTACCCGCATCGACGCGTGTGTCAAGCTTTCCGTCGATGGCCGCCGTTATCAGGCTGTTTACATCTGTATTGATATCCGATAAGTTATTTTTTAATGTATCAAAGTATTGGTTGGCAATTGCTTTTTTCCCGGGATATTTATTAAGCTTCGCGCTGAAATCGCCGTCGCCGAATTTGCTAAAGCCATTCAATATCGCAAGCATATCGTTAACAAGTCCGCCGATTGAGTTGTTAATAGCTTTGGCGACATTCTTGTACTCGCCCTCGAACTCGTCCTCGGGTATTCTTGCATCGAGGTCGCCCTTCTCAAATCCGTCCGACATTATATTGATTCTATCCATGAGCGTGTTGATTATGTTACGAAGCATAACAAATGACTTCGTAAGCTGTCCTACTTCGTCGTTGCTTTGGTAGCCTATGTTTACATTAAGCCCGCCGTGTGCCATTTTCTCGGCCGCGTTTTCCAGTTCCTTGATCGGTTTTTGAATAGATTTCGTTATCAAAAGAACCATAACAATAACAAGGATAAGTGAAATAATAAGAACGCATATTACTATTACAGTAGCGTAAACATATGTATTTTCAGCGGTTGCGTTTTGCACGGCTGTATTGGCATCCTGAGCGGTAGTCATATCAACAAGTACATTTGCGGCACTGTCCATAGCTGGCATGTAGTGGTTCAGAAATATCTCTATGGCTTGTGCGTTAGCCTCGTTTGTATTCTGCCGCGCAAGGGCATATATTTCCTCTCTTATCGGCTTGGCATCACCAGCTATTTTTTCAAATTTATCAAAATATGAAGCGTCGATACTTGTATTCGCTTTATAGGCAGCTTCCGCAGTCATCATGTCTGCCCTGGCAGTGTCTGAAGCCGATATTGCACTATCAGTTAGCTTAGGCTCGGTATACAAAAGCGAAAGCAGCAAATTTTTTTGTACTGCAAGCATATGTCTGCGAATCTGCCAGATATATCCCGTATTAGGCACTGTTTTGGATGCGAACTGCTTAACTACGTGCTCCATACTGTTGACGCTCACAAACGCTGATATCCCAAGTATAATAAGCATCGCGAAAACCGTACCGAAGCCTACTAGCAACTTAGCAGATATTTTCAAGTTCTTCATACTCATTCCCCTTCGTTTTGTCATAATTGTTTGAATTATACTGCGAATTTTTCTTCAGTACAACAACACGCACACAAAATCACATATACGCAATGTGTACGTTTGTGAATGTATCTATTGTTATGCTATTTTAATAAAAATTAATAAAATTTTCTCAAAAAAAACATAAATATAAAGTATACTGTTACCCTAGATAACGAAAGAGAAAGGGATACATATGTCTGCTAAACAACTTACAAACTTTGGCGTGTTAATGGATTTATTAAGCATCACAACAGTCGAGCTGTCTAAGGCTATCAACATAGAGCGTACCTCTATAAGCAGATGGCGTCACGGAGCCAACAAGATATTGACCGATATGCCTTATTTCGCGGATATGGTTAACTATTTTGCAGAAAAGAATGAAAATCTTGGCAATGAACTGTTAGAGGATTTCTTCGAGAGTGTATACCCTGTTAAAAAAAGTATACACGAGGACTATATAAAAAGATGCGTCCGCAGCTACATACTAAACATCCCGGATAGCATACTTATAAGCGACAACGACAGCAGCATACAGCTCAGCGCAAGCTCCTACATGAACGTGGCAAAATGTATCGGCGCAGAAGGCAGAATGCAAATGTTTAACGCTTTGCTGGAAACAGCCGAAAAGCTGCCAACACCGTCTGTAATAAAAGTTTTTGAGGCGGATCAATTCAACTGGGTTGTGAACAATACTAATCAAGTAGCGGCATTTTATATAAACATGAAGCGCGTACTGGACATGGGGCATAAGATCGAGATTATCTTCCTCATAAACGAACACTTCACTAGTTCGGATATGCACCATATATTTTTAGAGTTTGCATTCCACGAGAACATGTTCATGTACATATTTTGGCCTAAGGCAGGCATAGCACATGTCAGAAGTATATACACGATTTCTGAGAGAGTGGCAATTGTAGGCTACTATTTCGGTAATTTGAAAAGCATGTTAAGCTGTGTGTTTCGCGACAGGTTGATTGTAGAAGCACAGGAAATGATATGGGAGAACTATAAACGCGCTTCAGCGCTTTTAACAGTAACAACTAAGCAGGCTGATTACGAAAAAATGATTAGCCTTATCGATTCCTCTGTTAATAGGAATGGTGAATATTTTTATTCGGGCAATGTTCTTAGCATAGCAACAATGAGCGGTGAACTGCTTGATGAGGTGCTTAACGGTAATAACCTTACGAAGGAGCAGAAGAAGCTTTGTTATGACTTTTATCGTTCGTTAAGAAAAACCGTTGAGTGTAGCAGTTTTGATAGTATAAGCGGCTTTTACTATATATTAGACGAGATTACAGCTCCTTTGTCTTATCCGACAAGCGTAAACGATATGTTGTCTGTTATATCCGGCAAATCGGTGCAAATAACTAAGGCTCAGTACCTTCGGCATTTTATGGATACTGCAGAGCTTCTGCTCACATGTAACCGCTACCGGGTGCTTCTGCACCACAACCCAGTTCATTCCGTCGTGCAGCTTTCCCGCCCAAAATTTATATGGTACAAAAGTGAGTGCTGGGCGATTATCATGAATACAGACAGCTACTCCGGCAAATCAAAGCTAATACTCGGTGATTATCCTAAAACGTCAACTATTTTTCAGGTTGAGTTCATGGATATAATTAGCCTGATACCTGAATATAAAAAGGATAACGCCTATGTTGCTGAGCTTTTCATGAAAATCGCCGGCAGAGATATCGGTAAATAAATGTATTCTCAATTTTTACTCTCAATTTTTGGGTTGACAAGCCCCCCATTTCTATACTATAATGTGCAAGTGAAAAAACCTTGGGGGTATAGCTCAGCTGGGAGAGCGCTTGAATGGCATTCAAGAGGTCAGCGGTTCGATCCCGCTTATCTCCATTTATGTTTAATCGTTTACGTGCACATATAGCCTGATTATATGTGCACGTTACATTGTCTTGGGCCCATAGCTCAGCTGGGAGAGCGCCGCGTTCGCAATGCGGAGGCCAGGGGTTCGATCCCCCTTGGGTCCATGAGATTGATAGAAACAGGGCAGTCAGATTATTCTGACTGCCCTGTTTTATTACCTCCAACCCCGATACAACTCCGCAATCACCTGCTCAATAGGCGCCTTCCTGATTTCAACATCCCGAATACCGTCCGTCTCGGACAGCCGCCCGAGCAACGACTTTATCGGCGTTTGCGCAAGGTCGACCTCATACTCAAACACACCGTTTTCGCCGGACAGCATTACCCCGCCGTCAAGCCGCGGCTCCGTGCCATCCGTTGTGACAATAAATCTTGTCAAATTACCCGTTACATCGCGCAGCCCGCTAAAACTTCCGTCATATGCGATTTTACCATTCGCGATCATTAGAATCCGCTGCGCCATTTCCTCTAGGTCGTCCATATCATGACTCGTTACGATTATAGTAACGCCATTCTCCCTATTAATCTTCTTAAGAAAATCAATCATCTGCCGTTTCGCCACAACATCAAGCCCGAGCGTAGGCTCGTCAAGTATAATAAGCTCCGGCGAATGCAACAACATCATCGCAAGATCAGCCCTCATGCGCTGCCCGAGCGACAGTTCACGCGTAAATGTTTTCATCAGCTC